>CAYZPW010000090.1:0-14696 GCA_964480475.1 uncultured bacterium
AGTTCGTCAGGCGCTCAAACAGCTTGTTCGAGCTCTCGACGCTGACAAAGGTTAGGCTGGAATGTCCCTTAGTCGGATTGAGAAAGGTCGAGATTCTGGAGATGGGGGTGGAGCTGTCGGCGCCATTGGATCTCATCTATTCGTGCTATTGCGGCAACGAGTTGATGTGCGGTCGCTGCCTGTCATGCCTCCAGATCAGAAAGGCCGTCCGCGAGCTGTCTGTTGAGGACCCGCTTCTGGGCGAAGCCGCCGCAAAGATAAACCAGAGGTTTCAAAGATGAAGTGGGCGTTCATTCCAGAGAGAATCGACTACGATGGCAGCCAGCTGGCGGCGCATTTCGCATACAAGCGCGCCTCGCTTGTCGGCGACTCGATCGTCGCGTTCGTAGGGGCCTGCAACGTTCGACCTGAGTGTATGGTCGATGTGGCGGACCTGGCAAGCGGCAGCAGGATTGCCAGCCGGCAGATGCTGCATTTTATCGTCGAGCATTTCGATGCTGACCTCGAGAGGGCGGTGCTTCGACAGCGATTGCTGGTTTGCATCTTGCAGCAGGCAGTGAATACGCGGCTTGGTCAGAACAAGAGCGACAGAGTCGTCGAAAGGGATGGCGACGACCTGTTCGTGGGCGATAGAAAGCTGACCGTGAGCGTCGCCACCGCGAGTCCCGTCTCGTGCATCATTCACCTGGGCGTCAACATTGATGCGAGGGGCGCGCCGATCGACGCAATCGGGTTGTCGGAGCTGCTGCCTAGACAGGTTCTGGAATGCATGATCACCGATGTAATGAGGTCCTACGTCGCTGAACATGAAGACGTTCGTAAGGCGAGGTCGCTTGTTCGAGGCGTGACCGAGTTCGGGGGCAAGGGCAATTGATGCGTCGGGGGCCAAGAGTTGAGCCTGTTGTGGGCTATGTGGCCGAGTTGTTTGACGGCATTCAGGGCGAGGGCGTATTCGCAGGCTATCATCACGCCTTCATAAGACTGGCTGGGTGCAGCCTTGGATGCAAGTACTGCGATACGGAATACGCCCAGCGGCAGGATGGTCCATTTCGCGTCTTTCGCGGTGCGGGCACGGTCGTCAAGGAGCTCGACAACCCCGTGGACGTCGGCGTAGTCGTCAAAGAACTCAAGTCCTTGCTCGAGACCTCTGCCTCGATCACCACAGTTTGCGTCACCGGCGGCGAGCCGCTTGAGCAGCCGCGCTTCTTGAGGTATTTGCTCAAGGCGGCTGAGGCGCTTGAGGTTCCGATTCTGCTGGAGACGAATGGCGTCGAGTATGAGAACCTGGACCACGTCTTGGACATGGTTGACCAGATCTCTGTTGACATCAAGCTTCCGAGCGCATCTGGAAGGGATGACCTGTGGGACCGGCACACTGCGTTTCTTCAGATGGCTCGACACAAGTATGTGTTCGTCAAGATGGCGATAGATGAGTCGACAGAGCTTGGAGAGGTCGAGCGGGCGGCGGGAATCGTCCATGAGACCGCTCCGGAGGCGCCGGTTTTCTTGCAGCCAGTCTCAGATGCCGCTGGCGCGCCGTCCATTTCCTACCGACACATCATCGAATTATATGAAGTGTGCGCGAGATGCACCAAGGATGTCCGCGTAATGCCGCAGATCCATAAGATCATCGGTTCACTATGACGTCGAACTGCCAATTCGCCGTTCGGCGAACCTTCGGCTGAGGCTTGAGGATGTTCGCCGCTGAAGTAATTGGGACGGTCGTTGCGACTCAAAAGCATGAGAAGCTCGCTGGTAGGAAGCTTCTGATCGTGAGTAGGCTCGATCGGGAAGGTAGGATCACGGGCGAAGAGCTTATCGCGGTCGATACCGTCGGCGCGGGCGTCGGCGAGCGCGTCTTGGTCGTGAAGGAAGGCGGCTCCGCCTCGATGGCAATGGGCGTCGAGAAGCCCCCGGCGAACGTAGTGATCGTCGGCATTATCGATCAGATGAATCTGCGCGAACAGGCTCACCCGGAGTGATGGGATTGTCGTGCGTCTGGGGCCTGCTGGGCAAGAGCTTTGCTGCAATTATCTTGTTCAGATTCAGGCTTCCTTTACAATCTTCCTCGTCGATGTATAGTTCATTGTGTGCTTAATGGCGTAATCATGCCTGGGAGGTCTTGCGGAAGCAGAAAGGAGTGTATAGAGAATGAGCCTGATAAAAGCGGTCGAGGTCACCGGGACGGTGGATGAGCAGCGCGAACTCCACTTGGATGAGCCGTTGCCCGTCGCCGGTTCTGGCCCGGTTCGGGTGATCGTCCTTTTTGAGGGAAAGGATGATCCCACTGAAGAGGAATGGTTCAAGGCGGCCGCCTCAAACCCGGTTTTCGATTTCTTGAAGGACCCTGAAGAGGACATCTACTCGCCCGATGATGGCAAGCCGTTTGCTATTGGCTAATGCTCAAGTACACAATCGTCCTCACACCGTTTCCGTTCGATGATCTCCGAGGCTCAAAGGTCAGACCGGCCGTATGCTTGACTGAACCTATAGGCCCGCACAGACATGTCGTTGTTGCGTTCATAAGCAGCAGAATCCCTCCCGAGATGTTTGAAACCGACCTGTTGATTGATTCTGAGAGACCGGATTTCGCAGCCACGGGCCTGAAGGTGACCTCCACCATAAGGCTGCACCGTCTTATGTCTATCTCTGGCTCGGCAATACTTCGAGAACTTGGCCATATTCCTGATGATATGGTCAGAGAGGTCCGGTCGGCCTTGAGGAGGCTCTTTGATTTGCAGTAGAAGCGATACGTCGTTCGGGACGCTGATGTCTATCTGTTGAGAGACTAGGTGCGAGCCGTTGTCAGAATGGCCGACAGGTCATCTGATGCTCATTGATTGATGCTTCTCTTGGCCTATAAGGGCTTGTCGTCACAGATCAATTCAAAGGGACTTCAGATGCCATGACAAAGAATGCATGTCCGGATATCATTGAATTCGCAGAGACCGAAAACAAGATCGCGCAAGAGACAGCAAGGAAGCATCCGAAGGAGTCGGCGCCAGTAAATGGCGTGCTCTCTCTTCTCATGGAATTCCGCCCGAGCGGGCGTGGAGAGTACTGGCTTATTCTCTCATACTGGAATCAGATCGGGTCTTTTTCTCTCCTAGCCTACATCGCTGCCCTTCGGCTTCATTTCGCCCAGGCAGGCTGGTGCCTCAGAAGCTTGCTCGAGGCGGGTCCGAAAGCTGCCTATTGTATTTCACATGAAGACGCGCTCACGGCCGCGATTAAGCGAACTGAGAATGATCAAGTCTATGAGAAAAACAATTTCAAGCGAAAATGTCATCATTGGGTCGAGACCGAGTATTCCGAGTACTCCAGGGACCTCCTTGAAAAAAAAAGCCTCATAAACAAGTTCTGTACTCATTCTGGGTTTCTCACTGTGGGCAGCATGTCTGAAAGCAAAGCCGGTTACCGACTGAGCTGTTTCGACCTTGAGGAACCGTGGTTGATCAGGTTGATGCTTTTTCTTATTTCTGACTCGGTGCTGAAGATACTTAAGATCCTCGCAAATGAGGCGAATGCAGCTGGCCATTCGCAGGCAACGGCCTTTTATGAGCATTTTAACAGCTGCCGGGATCAGATAGAAGGGCTAGTGGAAGGTCTTGTTAGAGATCCAAGGTGTGCCAAGTTCCTGCGGCAGAATGGTCATGCGGTTCTAAGGGACCACCGAAGCCCGGAGTCGGAGCGTGAGTAGGGCTTGTCTCGCGCCCTGATCAGATGCGGAGGGAAGATTCCTCGATGTCACGCTACTCCTGAGACACCGAATGACTCGTTCGGCTCCAGTGTTTATTGCTAAATACGTCTGGCACATCGCCCTAGCGCTGGTGCTCCTCCTGGCGGCATACCTGCGGCTCGAGGGACTGGGCGAGAGCTCGCTCTGGCTGGACGAATGTTACACTGCCTCCTTCTCGCAACACGGTCTTTTGGACGTCGTAACGGCGTGCTTGAGCGACGTTCATCCTCCGCTCTTCTTTTTTGCGATGAATGTCGTGATGAGGTTGGCCGGCAAATCGGAGTTTTTCCTGAGACTGCCATCCGCTCTGTTCGGCATCGCGACCTGCCTAGCCGTGTTCCTGTTGTCAAGAATGGTCGCCGGCAGAAGATTCGCTCTTTTTGCGGCGCTGCTGATAGCGGTCTGCCCATTGGCAATAGACCACAGTCGGGGAGCAAGGTCGTATCCGCTCGTAACGTTCATCGGGACCATGCTCACCATCGCGATACTGCGGCTCTGCGAGAAGCAGACGAGGCGCCGAATAATGATGGTCGTTCTATACGGCACACTGCTTGCTTATACACATTATGTCGGCCTTATCTATCTCTTCTCGCTCGTCTGCGCCGTGCTGTTATTCTCCGGATTTGCCTCGGGGGCCAAGAAACCGGTCGCGAAGGCCACTCTTCTCATTCTCGTTTTGTTCTCGCCATGGATGCCGGTTGCTGTTGGGCAGTTAGGCGGCAAACAGCCACATATCGGAAGATTCGGCCTGCTCTCGCTGCGCGATATGTTCTGGGCGCACGGCCCCTTCTCGGCGATTCAGAGCAAAGGACTGGCCGGCCTTGCGGGTGCGCTCTTTCTTTCCATTGTGGCCTTCTCGGTGGTCCGGTCGATCATGCTCCGCGGTTCTTCAAATCCGCCTCGAGGCACGCTCTCCCAGAGCATGGTTCGATGTTTGGCTGGGACGTTTTTTTTCTTTGTCGCAATCTACTATTTGCTGGGCTTTTGGCGCCCGTCTTTCTGGCCAAAAACTGCCCTGGTCGTGTATCCAGTTCTGATGTCGCTTTTCGCTGTGGGCGCAGCCAATCTCGTCAAGATGGGAAGAGGACGCGGCTATCGTCGAGGAACGTCCGCCGTCATCGCTCTTGTTTGCCTATCTTTGTCGCTCGTCAACGCCGCGCAATATGAGCCTCCGGTCCATCCAGACATTCGCAGTTTATTCGCGTTCCTGCGAGAGCGCCCCGCCTCGGAGCCGCTCGCATTCTGTAGAGATGACGCGGCTCCTATGGCCGAGTTCTATCTTTCCAACGCCAGGGAGATGTTCTATTCCGGCAGGATGTTCTTTCTTCCTGATGGTGAAGCCGTCTCGGCAGCGGTTGGTGCACTGAAAAAGAGCAAGCGCCTCTGGGTGGTAACTACCAGGCCGGGCAAGACTCTGCTGGAAGACCTTGCTGAACGTCATCTAGAGAAGCTGGACGTTGCGGAATTCGATAGGTGTCGTGCAATCCTATATGATTGGCCAGAGAACCAGAAGTAGCTTCAACATTGCTTTCATAGCGCCCCTTGTCTCTAGTATTCTGGCACAAACTGATTTCTGCGAGGCGAGGTGAAGATGTCGTATTGCATTTTGGGGCCGGTTGTTCCACTAAGGGGTGGTATAGCACACTATACAACGCTGCTTGCTAGCGAGCTTCAGAAAAGGGGCGAGGTAAACGTCATCTCCTTCTCGCGGCTGTATCCCCGTTTCTTGTACCCCGGGAAGTCGCAGGTAGAGCAGAACGGCGCGCTGGAGCCGCCGGCAGACGTCCAGTTCTGCCTCGACACGATGAATCCGCTCACATGGTGGAGAACGGCCAAGAAGATCATTGTGCTGAGGCCCGAGATGCTGATCGTCCCGTTCTGGGTCACCTACCTCGTGCCGCCCATTCTCTCTGTGGTCTCGATGGTGAGGCGCCGTTTGGCCACGAAGGTGCTGTTCATCTGTCACAACGTCATCCCGCACGACGTCTCAAGAATGCACCTCTTGCTCGTCAAGGCGCTGCTCAAGAAGGGCGATTTCGCCATTGTTCACTCCGAACAGGAGAAGCGCCTCGTCCAAGAGGCTGCGCCGAACATCGACGTCGTCAAGCACGTTCATCCGATATACGGTTTCTTCGGAGCCAGTGGTAGCAAAGCCGACCATGAACTATCACTTCAGGATGCGAGGGCTAACCTGCGGATTTCTAAGGATAAACTTGTCCTACTGTTCTTCGGATTTGTCCGACCATACAAGGGACTCGACCTGCTCATCGAGGCGATGCCCATGATCCGCCAGCGCCTCGACGCGTATCTTCTCGTTGTCGGCGAGTTCTGGGAGAGTCGGACACGCTTCGACGAGATGATCGAGGAGCTTTCTCTTGTTGAAAACATAAGAATTATCGATAGATATGTCCCAGATAATGAAGTTGCACTTTACTTTTCGGCCGCGGATATTGTGGTTTTGCCGTATCGAGAGGCAACTCAGAGCGGCGTAATTCAGATCGCCTACGCCTTCCATAAGCCCGTCATAACCACGAACGTTGGCGGCCTCCCAGAGGTTGTCGGGGACGGCGAGACGGGCTATATCGTCTCGAAAGAAAGCCCTGAGGCGATTGCCGGCGCGGTCTTGCGCTTTGCGCGTGAGCGTGGGAGCGTCGATTTCACGACGAACATCGAGGCGATTCTCGACCGCTTTTCCTGGGGGTATTTGGTTGATATGATTGAACGGCTTGGCAAGATGAAAATCATGGAAGGAAGTCAAGAACCGTGAAGCCCTATGGCGATTGTGTATATTGTGGGGGCGAGGTCACCGAGCGGCCGGAGCGCATTGATTATCGGTTTCACGGACAGCTGTTCATTCTGGAAAACGTCCCAACGGGAGTGTGCGGCCAATGCGGGGAGAGGTTTTTCAAGGCTGAAATCGCGAAGCGAATGGAAGATGCCGTTCGTCGCATTAATGAGCCTGTATCAACCGTGGCTGTGCCGGTGATTGCAGTTATGTAGCTGTGTCAGGAGCAAATACTGCGTGGTCATGCTAGCGCCTTTTGTGAGAACTAGTGGAGAAAAACGATGTTAAGCGTTTATAGAGCCACAGTGAGGACAATTTCTAGGCTTCTTCTGATTGCAGTGGTTTGCCTTATAGCGTTTCTGGGAGTTGGTTGCAAATACGACCGGTTCCGCGCGGTTTGGGCGATGGGTTTTCAAGCCGACTATGAAGGCATTATGGAGGTCCATAGAATTGCTGGCGAAACGGCGGGGCAACCCGAGCGTATTGAGGGGATAGATGACCTGTGGCTTCAGAGCGAGTGCATCGATGTGCTCGAGGCATTGGCGACCGACGAGGCGGTTGAGGCGCTGCTCGCGATCGTAGAGCAAAACGCGGCCATTGATGATTCCTCGTTCAACGCGATTCCCGTTTTGGCGGCAATTCCCACTCATAAGCCGTTCGTCCTTGAGAGGCTATTCGAGTTCTGCAATAGCGAGAGCGCTCCTATAAGGTATGCTGGTGCGGCCGGATTGGGCGCTTGGGGTCTTGGGCTAGACGATCGTGCGCTAGACCAATTGTGCCGGATGGTGAATGACAGCAAGTACTTGGTACGCAGCCGGGCACTGGAGTCCCTGGGGCTCATAGGCAAGCGCCGGGTTGACGCTGCTGATCAAGCCATGGGCTGCATTCTCAGCTGCGCGACGGAGTCGAATGTGAGCGTGAGAATCTCCGTTGCAGAGGCTCTAGGTAACCTAGGGATTCCCGACACCATCGGGCTCTTAGAGCAGATGCTGGAGGACCCAAACTTCCAGGTTCGGGAGTCTGCCATAAAGGCTCTGGGTGGATTCGGCGAAGAAAGAGCTCTTCCACACCTCAAGGAGTTCGCCCGCAACAAGAGTGATATGTTGCGCGCCGCGGCAGTCGAAGCCCTGACCAAGCATGACTGCAGAAAAGCGGTCGAAGTTCTGACGGAATTGGCGGACGATCCTTCAGAAGATGTCCGGAAGATGCTGGCTAGAAGGCTTAAACCGATTGACCCATTCATCGATGGTGTTTTGCTGAAGCTGTTGCGAGATCCGTTGCCCACTGTGAGACGTCTAGCTATAGTGACCCTGGGAAATACCCGACGGATGGAAGCGAGGGAAGCTGCCTTTTCTATGCTGGCTGATCTTGATCCGAAAGTTCGGAAAGAGGGTGTCCAGGCCTTGAATGAACAGCTGTTCAGCGGAGATGAGCTTAAGCAGCAGCTTTTAATTGCGGCAACTGACCGTGATCCTGGTCCCAGAATCGCAGCCGCAAGCCGGCTCAAGCACGTGTCAATAGAAGGTGGCGAGCAGCTATTAGTCAAGCTTGCGAATGACAGAGATCTTTACGTTAGGCGGCAAGCGTATCGGGCTTTATACAAGGTCAATCCGGACAGATTAAGGGAGATCGTCCAGCCATAACTCGTAACTCACCTCCCCACCGATTTAGCCTCGCTTATTGTCGATCTTTCTGGCGACGAGGCGCGATGTGGTCAGGGCGATGAAGTTCAGGAAGACGGAGATGAGAACGACGGAGCGGCCGAAGTCGAAGCCCTTGAACATGAACGATGTGGCCGCCACGATGAACGAGGCAAGGATCGTTACCTTCAGGATTGAGACGAACTCGCCAAAGCGCGTTGTCTCGGTTGGACGGCGATAGAGGCCAAAGAAAAGGCAGGTCATGATCCAAAGGAAGACCATCAGCGGCAGTGCGATGATATAGCCGTCGATGGGGTTGATCGGCACACCGAATGCATTCGTCAGCGCTGCTCTTATGAAATAGGCTCCTAACCAGGATAACGAGAAGGCGGCGATGTCGGTGATGACGAGAAGGAATACCCGCAGAGCGAACCTCACGTTGCCGAGCAGATATCGCTGCCAGAGACGCGCCGGTTCGAGTATCAGCCTGTAGGACCACTCGAGGCCGCAGTTGCACATCCACCTGGGCGCGCGGCTCGCGGCGCCTGAGACGTATTCCAAAAGCGCACCAACGCCCCAGCAGAGCGGAACCTTCAGCCTGTCGATGTGCCGCTTGATCCAGAGCTCCTGCTTCGGCACGCTCATTCCGACGACGAGGATGTCCGGCTCAGCTGCCCTGATTTTCTCGACCAGTGCTTCCTCTTCACTGTCCTGGAAGAAGCCGCTCTCTGCGCCCGCAATTTGGAGCTCTGGGAACCGCTGGCGCAGCTTTCTGCTGGCGAGCTCAGCAACGCCGGGCTCCGAGCCCAGAAGGAACATCGAGAACCCTTTGCGTTCGCAGAGCTCGCAGACCTTGCCAAAGAAATCGGCGGCCGTCAGCCTCTCCGGCAGAGGGACGCCGAATAGCTTCGAGGCCCAGACGACGCCCATCCCGTCCGCATAGACCAGGTCCGCGCTGTTGATAACCTCCTTGTAGGCCGAATCTCGATAGTATTGGTTGACGCAATCGACGTTCACGTAGGCGATCTGACGACTCGCGTCCTTTGATGAGGCGAATCGCTCGATTGCCCCAAGCAGCGACTCAAGCGTCAGAACATCAATCGAAATCCCAAGAACTGTGGCAGTATTTCGCATCCGCAAGTTGCCCCTGTTATCATGCTGCTAGTAGGTTACGAAAGTGGCGTCAGTTGTCAACCTTTTGAGGTTGACCGATTTGAGTACCGCAACTATAGTTAGTTTGGGGAACCGTGAAATAATTGGACTTGGAGGAACACCAGAATGAGCCCGCGGCTTAAGACGCTCGCGCTTTGGGCTTCGATCATCGTAATTGCCGCTTTGCTGGCGAAATTCGTTGATACTAAAGCACCGACCGAGGCCAAATGGACGTATAGCCAGTTCAGAAAGGAACTGTCAGCGGGGACGATTGAGCGCGTGCAGATTCGAGAGTCTCGGCTGGAGGGCCTGACCAGGGCTGGCCAGAGGTTCTATACCTATATTCTGGACGATCCAGAGCTTTATCGGGAACTTGAAAAAGGGGATGCGATCGTCGAGGTTATGCCCCAAGAGGAGCAATCTTGGTTCCTTTCCGCGCTCTTGACCTGGCTTCTCCCCATGGGCATTTTCCTTGTTATATGGGTTTTTCTTCTCAGGCAGATGCAGGGCGGCGGGTCCAAGGCGCTTTCGTTCGGGAAATCCAGGGCTAAACTGAGGTCCGACAAGACGAAACGAGTCACGTTTGATGATGTCGCTGGCGTTGACGAGGCGAAGGAGGAGCTCGACGAGATAATTGACTTTCTAACCGACCCTCAGAAATACCAGCGGCTCGGCGGCAAGCTTCCCAAAGGCGTGCTGCTGGTGGGCGCACCGGGCACTGGGAAGACACTCTTAGCGAGGGCCATCGCAGGAGAGGCGCAGGTTCCGTTCTTCAGTATTAGCGGGTCCGACTTCGTCGAGATGTTTGTGGGTGTGGGCGCCTCCAGGGTTCGGGACCTCTTCGATCAGGGCAAGAAGCACGCTCCTTGTATCATATTCATCGATGAGATCGACGCCGTCGGTCGCTATCGAGGGGCTGGTCTTGGCGGTGGGCACGACGAGCGTGAGCAAACTCTCAACCAACTCCTGGTCGAGATGGACGGATTTGAGTCGAGCGACGGTGTGATTCTGATCGCGGCGACGAATCGTCCAGATGTTCTTGATCCCGCTCTGCTGCGTCCTGGACGGTTTGATCGGCAGATAGTCGTCAATCGTCCGGACCAGAAGGGCCGTGCGGCGATACTGAAGGTTCATACGAAGGATATCACGCTTGCGGATGAGGTTGATCTCGCTGTTGTTGCTCGGGGCACGCCCGGTTTTACCGGCGCTGACCTTGCCAACCTGGCCAACGAGGCGGCTTTGCTCGCGGCGCGGCGCAGTCAAGATGATGTCACTCCAATTGATATGGAGGACGCCAAGGACAAGGTTCTGATGGGCGTCGAGCGGCGTTCGCTGATAATCACAGATGAGGAGAAGAAGAACACGGCGTATCATGAAGCCGGCCACGCCTTGCTCGCGGAGCTGCTGGAGTATCCTGACCCTGTCCACAAGGTTACGATTATCCCCAGGGGGCGGGCGCTGGGTTTGACTCAACAGCTGCCGATCGACGACAAGCACAACTACGATGCGGATTATCTCAATGACCAATTGGCGTGCATGCTTGGGGGACGAGCAGCAGAAGAGCTCTTTCTGAAGAGCATAACAACTGGTGCTGGAAATGACCTCGAGATCGCGACGAATCTGGCAAGAAAGATGGTCTGCGAATGGGGCATGAGCGATAAGATCGGCCCGCTGACGTTCGGCAAGAAAGAGGAGCACATTTTTCTCGGGAAGGAATTCGCTCAGCCAAAGGATTTCAGCGAGGCGACGGCAGTCAAGATCGACCAGGAGATCGAGCGGCTCGTCACGGAGAACTACGTGCGGGCGAAGGAGGTGCTGCGGGACAAATCCGACTTGGTTCATGAGCTTGCGTCAGCCCTTTTGGATAAAGAGGTTCTTGACGGGTCGGAAGTCCGGCGGATGGTTGAGCACTACTTGCACCCGAAGACGCAGATAGAGCAAGAGCAAGGCAAGAAAGACCGGCAGAGTGGCATTGAATCCTCGGAAGAGGGGTAGTTTCCTAGTGTCGGGTTCCCCAAGCTGCCTTGGGAGGTCACCCGCAGAAGAACTGACCTGTGTGGCGCAGGTTCTCCAACCAGCCAAGGTTGCAGCGTTTCAGGAACGCGACGCTGGTGCAGCACTTGGACGCAATCTAAGAACTCAGAGTAGTTGACTCTAGCTCCTAAATCGCCAAGCAAACCTCCTTTCATTATTCGGCCTCTTGGGCGTAGTGAGCTCGCTAAGGAAATGGCCGCAATAGGCGTTTCCGAGACCGGCGTTCGTATTATGGGTCCAAAGGCGAATACCTTTGCAATCGAGGTCCCGGACCTCAAGGCGCCGCAAGCGTCGATTCTGAAGCAGCAGATGCTGTCTTTGGGGGGCGATGCGGCTCAATCCAAGGATGTGCTTACCGATTCGACTGTTAGAACTGACGTTCTGTTGCTGGGCAGCGAGGCGCATTTTCGGCGGCTAGTTGCGGCGCTTGGGCGGCAGCAGTTCAGGTTGTCATCTCTCGCGTCGCAGATCGAGGACCTGCTCACCAATTGGTGTTCTGAGCCGTCGCTCTTTGTCGCAAGAGAGAAGCGCCTAAATCTCGCTGGGCGAACCGCTATTATGGGTATCCTGAACGTCACGCCGGACTCATTCTCCGACGGCGGCAAGTTCCTCGACCCCAAGTGCGCTGTTGACCGCGCGCTTGAGATGCAGGAGCAAGGCGCGGACATAATCGACATTGGCGCGGAGTCAACGAGGCCCGGCGCTGCCTCGGTAACAGTGGACGAGGAGCTCAATCGACTGCTGCCCGTCATACGAGCCATTGCGGATGACCTGAGGGCGATTGTGTCCGTAGATACCTACAAGTCCGAAGTAGCCCAAGCTGCCCTAGACTCCGGTGCGGACATGGTAAATGACATCAGCGCGCTTCGATTCGACGAGAACATGGCTCAAGTCGTGGCTAAGTATCGTGCCGGGCTGGTCTTAATGCACATTCAAGGCACGCCGCGAAACATGCAGACGGCGCCTCATTACGACGACCTTCTTGGTGAGATATATTGCTCGCTTGCCCGGTCTTGCTCTGTCGCGCTCGACGCCGGTATTGGTCGGCAAAGCATTGCGGTTGACCCTGGCATCGGTTTCGGCAAAACTCTTGAACATAACCTGAGACTAATCAACCATCTCGACACTTTCAGGGGCCTTGGGATGCCGATCCTTCTGGGGACTTCCCGCAAATCGTTTATCGGCAAGATACTCGACAAATCGGTGGAACAAAGGCTGCACGGGACTGCCGCGTCGGTCGCGCTCTGTGTTGCGCGAGGCGCGAATATCGTCCGAGTTCACGACGTTTTGCAGATGCGTGAAGTGTGTGATGTGACAGACGCGATAGTAAGATCATAAGAAAGATGTTATGGTGAAGCGGTTTTTGGTGTTCTGAAAACGAGGTGGTTTGATGCAGCACGGGCGCTTGGGGTAGGACGACACGTCAATGCAGGTTGATATCTTCACATTGCTGTCGGATTTCTTCAAGACGACTGGGTACCTGCGCCCCAGCTGGACCGACGCTCTTGACATCCTCGTCGTTGCTTTCGTCATCTATTTCCTGCTGAAGCTGATCAAGGGCACTTTCGCGGTCCAGATGATCGTTGGGCTTGTGTTCATGGTCGCTGCCTCGGTGATTGGCAGGTGGGCGGAGCTTCGTACAGTCAATATGCTTCTGTCCAATTTCTGGAGCTTCGGCCTGCTGGTGTTCTTGGTGATCTTCCAACCTGAAATAAGACGAACGCTCGCGCAGGTAGGAAGGTATGGCCTGATAAGGCACTGGAAAGTGCAGCAGACTGAGCTGGTCGAGGAGATCGTCAACGCCGCCTCAGCAATGTCCCAGAAGGAGACCGGCGCGCTAATAGTGATAGAGAGAAGTACAGGGCTTCGGTCGTATATCGAGATGGGGGTCCCGATCGGGGCCGCCGTAACCTCGCCGCTTTTAAGAGCGATATTCCAGAGGACCTCACCTCTGCACGATGGGGCGGTGATAATAAGCGACGGCGCCATTGCCTGCGCTGTCAGCTTCCTGCCGTTGATCAGGTCGCGGGACCTCGATATGTCTTATGGCTCGAGGCACAGGGCCGCTATGGGCGTTACAGAGGACACAGACGCCGTTGCGGTTCTGGTCTCGGAGGAGACTGGCGAGATACGCCTCGCCGTCAACGGCAAGCTGACCAAAGAGATGGCACCGGACCAGCTTCGGAACTCGCTCAGGAGTTTGATGTTGAACACCGTCGCCCGTGGTCGGCGGTCGCTAGTAAGAAGGGATTCTAAAATAAGTTAGGCTACGTCGGAGTGAAACCATGAGTTCGAGAAACGAGAGACTAGCCCCGGTCTTGAGCCTTGCCTTGGTTGCGTTCGCGGCCTTTGGTCAACAGGGTTGCGAGGAGAAGATAACGCCGGTCAGAGGATTCTCGGCGGAACCCGTCAATGTCGCGGCGACCGAGCTGAAGGCGAAGTGTGTCGAGATACTTCGACAAGGGGTGCATTCGGACAATTTGGATACCAGATTGAAGGTAGCGCTAGCATTAACTTCGGCAGGAGATTCCGCTGGGCTTGAGGATGCCCGTGCAATCATGGCGGGTCGTAGTAGAGAAACCGGACTCAGGGCGGGGCACTATTTCGCAAGAAATGGGTTGACACCGAGCACTGCTGCACTAGTTGACGCCGAAGCGATGCTGAAAAAAGCGAGAGGCAGCCTCAGATACTTGGCCATAACCGTTTTGGGTCATTCTCCAGACCAGGGAGCGACGAGTTTGATCAGGTCGGTGCTCGACGACGCCAACCATCCCGACCTTCAGGTGTGCGCAGCGTGCGCCCTTGCGAGAAGGGCCGATCGCCAGGGGATTGAATGGCTGCAAATGAACGTTCTGACATGGCTCAGATTCGAGGGATTCGACCCTTTTCTGTTCGGCAGAGTCGCCGACGAGAGAACAATGCTGAGGCTCATGGAGGCCTTAAGGGTTGGGGTGGACTACAACATCCGAAATGCTATGTTGGCCGCCGAGACGACGAGAGATGACAGAGCTCTATCCTCTCTACCTATTCTGCTGGCAAGGAAGCACGGCGTGAGAAAGACCATGGCCGCAGCTATACTCGCTGAGCTCGGCGGAAGAGAGGGAGATAGAGTGCTAAAAGAGGTCCTCGGACACCCGATGCCCGCCTTTCCTGAAGCCGCCTGGGCCGCGATGGGCCTGGGAAGCCTGGGCGATCCCTCCGGGATGTGGGCGCTCGTCAAGTTCCTTGAACGCGAAGGAGCGAACGCAAGGGGCACCGACGCCGCAAGCCTAATCCTGCCGGCCCTCCAGTCCCCAGGATACGCGGTCTCAGCCTCGTTCCAGCTCTGGATATCCGTGAATATATA
>CAYZPW010000091.1:0-14421 GCA_964480475.1 uncultured bacterium
CCGTAAGCATTGCCCCGTCGATGCCGGACGCGTCCGGGACCGGCAAAAGGGAGGAGGAGCCGCCCACGGTCTTTACGGGTCGCGTGTGGGTGATCCGCCAAGATAACATCGACACCGACATGATATTTCACAACGCTCATCTTCACGTTACGGACGTCTCGCAGATGGGCCAGTTTGCATTCGGCAACTTGCCCGGATGGGAGCATTTCCCGAAAGCGGCGTCGAATTACCAGGTGCTTGTCGTTGGGACCAATTTTGGGGCCGGCTCGTCGCGTCAACAGGCGGTTGATTGCTTGGGCGCACTTGGCATAAAGGCGATTCTGGCTCAGTCGTTTGCGCCGATATACTTCCGGAATGCGATCAACTCTGGCATGGCAGTGCAGTCGTTTGAGAACGCTCAACCGGCCGCAAGAGCTCTTCTTGAGGCCTTGCAGGACGGCTCACCGGTCTCGATCGACCTGAAGAGCGGAGAAGTGGTGCTAGGGAAGGACAAGAAGAGAACAATCAAGTGCCAGCTGATTTCGGCTGTCCTGCTGTCGATCATCGAGGCTGGGGGATTGTTCGAATTCGCAAAGACGTTACAGTGGTAGCGCCGAAAGGAAAGGGAATATGGTGAAATCAATAGTTGCGGTTCTGAAGACAGAGCCTGAGACAGTTCTCGACGACTATGGCAAGCTCATGCGAATGGCCAACTACGAGAGCCATCTGCCGAAAGACAAGGAGACCGCTCTCAAGATAAACGTGTCGTGGCAGGTCTTCTATCCCGCCTGCTCAACGACGCCCTGGCAGCTCGAGGGCGTTATCAAGACGATGCTCGAGGACGGCTACACCGCCGAATCGCTCTGGGGCGCGCACAACCGAACGGTCGTCGTCTCAGCCAAGAAGGGCGAGGTCGCAAACAAACACAAGCCCGTCCTAGAGAAATATGGCATCCGCAACATCCACCTCTACGAGAACGAAGAATGGGTTACGTATCACCCGAAGGGCGAGATACTAGCGCTGCACGACATCTACAAGAGCGGCATCCAGATACCCAAGCGCCTCATCGGCAGCAATATCATCCAGCTGCCGACGGTCAAGACGCACATCTTCACGACCATGACGGGCGCCATGAAGAACGCTTTCGGCGGCCTTTTGCACGAGAAGCGCCACTGGACGCACTCGGTGATACACGAGACGCTCGTTGATCTTTTAACGATTCAAAAGGAGATACACCCCGGTATCTTCGCGGTGATGGACGGCACGTTCGCTGGTGACGGCCCGGGGCCCAGATGCATGGTCCCGCACGTCAAGGACTACATTCTCGCCAGCTCCGACCTCGTCGCTATCGACGCCGTCTCCGCCCACATGATGGGCTTCGATCCCCTGGAGCTCAGGTTCATCCGTATAGCGCACGACAGGGGCCTCGGCTGCGGCGACTTCAACGAGATAGAGATACTCGGCGAGGACGTCTCTGAGGTCAATTGGCACTTCAAAAAGGACGCAAACACCTTCGCCAGCCGCGGCCAAAAGGCCATCTACTGGGGCCCCCTGCACTTCGCCGAGAAGTTCCTACTCCGAACATTCCTCGCCCCCTGGTCATACCTCGCCTCAATCATCTACCACGACTGGTACTGGTACCCCTTCAAAGGCAGAAAGCGCGTCAAAGAGGCCCTCAAGACCAAGTGGGGCCAGCTGTTCCAGCGGTATTGATGTGTTTGAGGTCCGCGTTCTCAGCGTTTTTGGGACGGCATAGCGGTCCCTTTGCATGGGGGGTTGACTCTCGAGCTCTTTTGCATAAGAATACCTATACTTATGAACAAGTATAGGTAATTTTATGCATCTGGGAGGCTGAGCATGACTAACACCAAAAGTGCTTTCCAAAGGGCAAAGGACGTTTTCCGACACTCTGGCGGAACCCTGCGCACCAAAGATGCTGTCAGAAGTGGCATCCAACCCAGGACTCTTTACGCAATGAGGGATGCCGGAGTCGTGGAGCCAATTGCCCGTGGGCTCTATCGACTCACCAACGAGCCACCGCCCGGAAATCCCGACTTTGTGACAGTGACGCTCAAGATACCTGGGGGCGTAATCTGCCTGATCTCGGCGCTGACCTTTTTTGAAGTAACAACCCAGGTCCCGCATGAGGTTCACGTAGCCCGGATTAAAGGGGCCGAGCCGCCAAGACTTGTGCACCCTTCTGTGCGCGTGTTCTGGTTTAGCCGTTCGGCGTTTTCTGCTGGGATAGAAACACACACGATAGACGGTGCGCCGGTTCGCATCTATTGTCTGGAGAAGACTGTGGCCGACTGCTTCAAGTTCCGCAACAAGATCGGCCTGGACGTTGCGGTTGAGGCGCTGAAGGAGTGTCGAACGCGCAGAGATTTCAGCATCGATAAGCTCATGGAATTCGCCCGCATCTGCCGCGTAAGCAACGTGATTCGACCATACCTGGAGGCGCTGTTTTGACGAAACGGCCAATTGTGGACGTGGCGGCCTCGGTGAGGCAGCGCCTCCTCAACGAGTCGAGAAGGTTGGGGCGGCCATTTGCAGAATTGCTCCAGTATTTCGCAATGGAGCGCTTCTTGTATAGAGTGAGTAAGTCCCGCCATGCCCACAGGTTCGTTGTCAAGGGGGCTGCGATGTTTGGAATCTGGGGAGCGCCGATCTCTCGCCCGACAAGGGATATCGATCTGCTGGGAAGAACAAGCAACCAGGTCGATGAACTTGTCAACGTGATCAAGGATATTTGCGTTCAAGAGGTGGAGCCCGACGGTCTTCTGTTCGACGCGGGCAGTGTTGAAGGTCAGAGAATAATCGAGGCGGCTGCCTATGAGGGAATCCGGGTTCGGTTTCGAGGGACACTTGGAGCCGCCCGTATTGTTATGCAGGTTGACGTGGCATTTGGTGACGTTGTGGTCCCCGAGCCCTCTACTGTGGATTATCCAACAATCCTGGATATGCCGGCCCCGAGACTTGAGGGCTACAGCCGGGAAAGCACCATTGCGGAGAAGTTCGAGGCCGCGGTCAGGCTTGGCATAACGAACACCCGAATGAAAGACTTCTTCGATATCTGGCTTATTTCCACTCAGTTTGACTTCGACGGAGAAACGCTGGCCGAGGCCATCAAGCAGACCTTTGCGCATCGACAGACGGGCATCCCACCTCGGCCCACAGCGATGACGAAACAATTCACCGAGGACGGCTCAAAGCAAGCGCAATGGACGGCGTTTTTGCGCAGGGGCCGGATTGCGGGGGCGCCGAAAGAGCTCTCGGAGGTCATCGAGATCATATCTTCTTTTCTTCTTCCGGTTGCGCGAGCTCTTGTGTCTGATGAGGAGTTCAACAGAGCGTGGCAACCGGCAGGCCCTTGGCTGTGAGGTCGCAGGCCATCTACTGGGGCCCCCTGCACTTCGCGGAGAAATTCCTACTCCGCACGTTCCTCGCCCCCTGGTCATACCTCGCCTCCATCATCTACCACGACTGGTACTGGTATCCCTTCAAGCGCAGGAAGCGCGTGAAAGAGGCCCTCAAGACCAAGTGGGGCCAGCTATTCCAGCAGTATTGAGCTGTCCCGCCCGACATATCGTGGTTTTCGGGCATTTGGTTTTGTCTTAGCGCACCTCGGCTATGCCTCTTCCCCTAAGATGTCATCCAATAGGGGGATCAGGTCCGGGAGATTATAAGTGATTGTGTCCCATAAGATATCGTAGTCCACGAAGTCGTAGCCGTGGATGAGGCGGTGCCGCATGCTGATGACTTCGGGCCAGGGGATTTTCGGGTATTGCGCCCGTGTTTCTGCAGGCACTTGGCTGGCGGCTTCTCCAACCAGCTCTACGAGGTGGGTGAGCGCGAGGCGCAGCTTCTCATCACCGTCCAGGTCGCCACGGATTTGCCCCTCGACCATTGCGACGGCCTTGCGCGCATAGTCCGCATATGCAGAAGCCGCACTTTCGGATCACGTTTGGGCATATTGGACCTCCGCCTCGGCCAGCACATCATCGCGGAAGTACTTGCTCAGGCTTCTTAGTGTGTTGATCTCCACCTTTCTGCCGCCCAGGTAGCAGGAGAGTTCTTGCTCTATATCGTAAAGCTCGAACAATCCCACACGGGCACCCGGCTCGAACTCCACCAACACATCGACATCACTATCTGGCCCGAAATCGTCGCGCAGCACCGACCCGAAAAAGGCCAGCTTGCGGATGCGACGCCGCCGGCAGAATTCAGCGATCTCTTCCTCTTGCGCCGTGATCTTCAGACTCATACCCAGCATATTACATGAATCGCGCTTGATATTCATACAACGCGAAATCCTCTGAAGGAAACAGCCAGATTGCCGCAAACCACTGACCACCTCCCAATCATCTACCACGACTGGCACTGGTATCCCTTCAAGGGCAGAAAGCGCGTCAAAGAGGCCCTAAAGACCAAGTGGGGCCAGCTGTTTCTGAGTTACTGAGGGGAAAAACAGGTTGCGTGCCGTGAACCGGTATCTATGTGGTGAATCACTTAGGCAGCCGGGTTGGACAAAACACAAGCTTTGTGTAGTATGAGAGGTGGAGGAATATGCAATGGTGAAGGCCACAGAGAAGCAAGAGAAGTTCGTTCACAACTATCTCCGTACGCGTGCTAAATCAAACCGCATCCCTGGCACCAAAGACGTGATCATCGCCGATTGTACACAAGAGAATGTGGATTGGTTGCGGAGTATGCGTCGTAGGCGTAGAGGCACAATGGATGATGTGCAAATTGTGGCAGACTTCTGTAAAGCCAAATTAGACCTAGCAAACACAGATGCTGTGGCTGAATACGGCTATCAGTGCCTGCCGCTGTGCGTCATCGACGCCGTCTTCTCAATAGGCGTTACTTACGCATCCACGCGGAAGGTCGTCGAGCGCTTCTGTCACTATTGCTCTGACCACCTGGATGTACATTGCAATGGGATGTCTTCTGGGTCCAGCAAGAATTCTGAGGCATCCGAGTATCTATCCATTGAGAGGCTTGTTAAGTGCTACGATAGACTCGGGTACGAGAGAATGGCGGAAGAGGTTTTTCAGAACAGGCAGAGAACGTCCACTCGCAACGGTATTCTGAAATCTGAAGCTGTGCTGAGATTCGCCCTGGTGCTCAGGGATTTCCGAGTCGGTCGCTTTCAAGATGCGTCAAGCATTATTGACAACCCGGAGTTCGAGGAGCGAATGCAGCGGATACCAGGGCAGTCGAGCGGCATCTCGACCCTGTATTTCTACATGCTCTGCGGCTCAGAGGGCCACATCAAACCAGATAGAAGGATCTCAGCGTTCATCCTTTCTGCAATAGGAAGGGAGCCGACTCTTCAAGAAAGCTCAGATTTGCTAATCGGCGCGTGCAAGCTGTTGGTGAAAGACTATCCACAGTTGACACCGAGGAAGTTGGATAATCTCATTTGGATATACCAACAGCCACAATCGCCACGTACGTGTTGAGGACTAGCCCCTCTCATAGGTCGCCGCGTCTTGAGCTCGCGCTCACAAGTCTTGCTCCAGCTGCTTCAGTATCGCCTCGATCTTGCGCTTCAGCTCCGGCAGCTGAGTATTGACCACTCGCCAGACGATATCGAGGTCTATGCCAAAATAGTCGTGAACCAACACGTGCCGCATACCGATGATACTTGACCAGGCGATTTCCTCGTGCTGGTCCCGAAACGCACGGGAGAGGGCGCGCGCCGCCTCACCAATGACCTGTAGGTGGCGAAGCATCCAGTTCTGGATCAGCTCGTCGCGCCGGAAGCTTTCCTCCCCACGAGCAATGTGTTTCTCGATCCGCTCGATGGCTTCGAGGATGTGTCGTAAGCGCCGCCGATCATTCCTCATAGCGGCACCGCGTCCCCTAGTGCGTGCTGCCTGACGCCTTCACGGAGTCCGTTCTGGGTGAAAACCTCCACCTTCTCGTCGAGAAGCTCGTTGAGCTCGACCCAGAGGCCACCCAGGTCCAGCAGACTTCGCCCCGGTTCAAGATCAACCAGAAGGTCGATATCGCTCTTCTCGTCCTCTTCGCCGCGAGCGGCCGAGCCGAACACGCGGATATTCCGCGCCCCGTGCTTGGCGGCGATCCGAAGTATCTCCTCGCGCCTCTCCTTCAGGATTTCGTCAACTCTCATCGCGTCCTTCCCCGGACGTCATATCTACCACTGTGATCGCCAGGTTACGAACCACCGCGTCTTGTGTCTTATCGTCTGAGGCGAAGGAGTCATAGTCCATCCCAACAGTGTAGCGCAGTATTCTGTCGGCCGCCTCAACGATATCCTCCAGATAGAGCTTATGATCCCTCGGCATATATCACCTCGCGTAGTATTCGAGGCCTAAGCCTTCGCTTTAGCGTCTCGGCCATCACCAGGTCAACTTCTCTGTTGAGTAGTTCTTCTAGAAAGAACTTGAGGTCCATATAATTGTCAAAGGTGGGTTCGCTCAACTCAACCAGGATGTCTATGTCACTCTTCACTCGCGACTTGCGCTGCGAGTAGGACCCAAAAAGGCCGATCCTTCGCACACTAAACCGGCTCTTCATCTCACCGGTGTGTTTGCAGAGGAGTTCCATAATCCCATCAGAAGTCAGTTCTTCACTCTTCATCGTAACCTCGCTCGTCCCTCATAAGCGCATCGCCTCATTCACAATCCGGTCGTCGATGTGGCAGTGTACGGCCTCTTTCCCGTAACCCCCACCGACGGCTTTGATATGCGCGATTCGCCGACAGTTCCTGCGCCCACGTCAAGTTACAGGTACCATTTGCCGCAGCTTAAGTAAAGAGCATGAAGCGAATCCGCTGGCAGGTTATCCGCATTGGCGGTCATTTGGGTCTGTCTTGTGCGCAGAATCAGTCCGCGTCCATGCAGCACCTGAATCCGAAGGTCTTCCACCTGTATTCAACCTGGTTGGTCGTCATCCCGTTGCAGGGAAAGCTCCGGCATTCAATACCCCAGCAGCCGCCCAGCAAGACCCGGTAGTCAGCCTTCGTGTGACGACAGTAGCGCCGAACCACGGGTTCTGAGGTCCATTCCCAGAGATTGCCGGTCATGTCATAGACACCGTAGTCGCTTTTGCAGCGCTCTCGACTGCCCGACCTCTCGAGAATAGGTGGTGATTGGCCCCAATCTTTCTTAACCTTGAAAGCGTTGCAGCGGTCCTTGATGTAAGTGTTGCCGTAACAATGCTCTTTCATCTTCGGCCCCTGGCACGCCCTCAGCCACTCGTGCATCGTGCACAGCCGTTTGCCCTGCTCGGCGCACATCCTCTGCGCCTCAACATAGGTCACGTTGCTCAGCGGGAACTCACCAGCCACGTTGGGAAACTCGTATTTGTCGATGAAGAACCCCTCGGAGACCTCCTCGATCTCGTAGTCCGGAA
Source organism: uncultured bacterium (assembly GCA_964480475.1). Lineage (GTDB taxonomy): Bacteria > B130-G9 > B130-G9 > B130-G9 > B130-G9 > CAYZPW01. Next base: position 7,363 of record CAYZPW010000091.1, read on the forward strand.
GCCATGCGCCGTGCTTGTGCCGCCGCTCGAAGACCTGAACCTTCACCTCGCCCGGTGGTATATAGACCATGTGCTCCGGCGCCCGAATCCCCTCCGGATGTCTCTTTTCCTCAGCGGCCTTCTCAATGTGAAGGAGCGCGCATCCTAGGCAAAACAGTGCCCCGAGGCATAGTAAGGCGGCTTTCAGGTATTCGCCTCTCATGCTTGTCTCCTAATAACGATTCTCTATCCGAACTGTGAACTGCCTTTCGTCAACGGTCAACGGACAACTGTCAACCGCCAACCGTCATATCATAGCACGCGATGTTGCTGCTCAGAACGTCGAAGCGGCCCTCAAGAGTGAAGCCTATCAGCACGGTGTATTCTCCAGGTTGGTTAGGCGCAGGACCTATGTCGATGTAGCCCATGTAGAGCGGCGATCTTCGCCTGGCCCAGAGACCTGCGATAACCGGCTTGATCTCGCCGGAAGGGCCGGGCAAAAAGAGCAATTCACCCGTCTGCTTGTTCTGATATGCGATATAAAGGTCCGTCAGGATACCCACCCAGGACGCGTTCCTGACGATGGCGTTGATCCCGACGACTTCCCCTGGCATGTAGGTCTCTTTTGTGCACATGAAGTCGAGCCCAATGCCGTCCCAATCAGTGCGCATCATAACGACCATCTCGTTGGTGATAACGTAGAGATTCTCGAAATGGTCGAAGACCATGTCTTGCACTGTGCCCGATAGGAAGTCGCACGTATAGTGGACCCAGGCTTCGCCATCGAATCTCGCAATCTGTCCGTTGCCGAGGCAGCACCAGACGCCAAGGTCCCTGTCGAGGGCGAGTCTCAGAACAGGGCCGTTGGGGATAGGCGCTCCCTCATCGATGATGTTGTGGAGGCTTCCGCCGGCATGGTGGTATAGGTCTCCATCGTCGCCAAGCGCCCAGGCCAGCCTCTCGCTGTAAGGTTCGACTTGTCGGAGCCAGACGTCCTTCACGGGAGATGGTTCAATCTCAAGCTGCTGCCAGCTGCGGCCGTTCAATTGATAGTATAGACCCTCCCAGCAGTTTGCCCAACGGTGTGAGGACCCCCAAGCATCTATCTCATATACGTTGCCTCCGTTCGGTCTATTGAGCCAATCGCCTCCTCCTTGCCGCCAGTTCGTACGCTGGAGGCCGTCCTCTGGCCCTGACGAGAGAACCCACGTATCGTCCTCAAAACATGTCGTAAACTGCCAGTCGGAGTAGCAGTAGCGCATTTCGATTTCGTGGTATTCATCATCGCGCACGTAACCCAGGTTATAGTCTTCGCCAAGAAGCACGATGTTCTCCGGGCCGGAACATACGCTCCAAATCCCCTCCGGAAGCTGGACCTGCGACCAACTTGTCCCGTCCCAGCGCCTCATCTCCGGATCAACCCTATATCCGGGTCCGGTGTTGCAGACGGCGAGGCGATTGCGCCCGTCGATAGCGGAGCACCGATCGGAGATAGACGATCTGGTGACGCCCGTATCGGAGACAATCTCCCAGACCTCGTCCCCGGGCGGCGGAAATAGCCCATGCTGCGCATGCAATGGACTGATGAGTATTAGCAAGGCGATCGTAGTAGAGGTCGCAATCCTATGAATCATGGTATCCTCCTCAATGGTTGAATCTACCGTCCCTGAAGTTAGCTGTTGGATGAAGAAAGTACATTTGCTTTGTGAATCTCCTCACGGAGCCCAGTTGGCAACAAAGTTGATTCTGCTGACCTCTGGGTCGCACAAGAAATCCATGGTCCCGGGCTTGGTCAGGGCGACTGCGAACCAGTATCGAGCCTGACGATTGATCGGCGGGCTGTCGGTTGGCAGCGTCAGCTCCACGAAGTTCTCCAGCATCCATCGTGTCCCGTATGGGATATGAATGCCCTGCAAGCCCGGCGAAAGCCCTATCTCCCAAGTGGGCCAGGAGTATATATTGCCCTGAGAATCCCACATGACTAGATAGAAATCGACGTCAGTGGATGGCGCCATGTTCTCGCCCGCAACAGTAAGCCTGACGACGTCGCCTGCATAATACCAGCTCCCGTCAAGAAGAAGACTGATGTCGATCGTGCCATATTCCGCGATCGCGGTGAGGCCCCAGTCAGCAAGATACAACACGCCTTCTCCGCCTATGACTAAGTCCGAGGCTCCGTTTATCTCCGTGCGCCAGTTCTCTGTTCCGTCTGGCTGAAACGAGAAAAGCGTATCAGTAGTTCCGTCTGCAATGGCTCCTACGTATATGGTGCCGTTCGCGCCTATCGCCATGTTACTCCCTGGCGAGCCAGGAATTTCGAGCGACCATTTCGGATCCCCGTCCGATGTGAGCGCGAAAAACAGACTCTCGTAGGGCGGATTTGGCTTGGACACGTACCAGGGCCTGTCTGCCACAAGGTAAATGGTACCGTCTTCTGATGTGCCCAGGCAGGGATCGCCGGCGACCGCCTCATCGTAGGGAACGAAGCTCATTCCGGTGCTGAAGCTCCAGTTGAGTTCGCCGTTTGGGCCGTAGCAGTAAAGAATGCCCTGAGAGCGCGAATAGTAGATGACCGAGGAGTCGGGCGCCACAAGAAGATCGCTAACCTCGAATCCCGAGACTGCTTGCTCCCAGAGCAGCTTACCTTTTGAATCAAGAGCCAAGAGCCGGCCAATCTCGGGAGACCAATAGTCCTCGAGCCCATAGACGTTCCCATTCGCCGCCACAGCTGGTCCACGGACCTTCCGCCCATCCGTATAATACTCCCATTTGACATCGCCGTCCGGGCTCAAAGCGCAGAATGATGACAGTCCGCAGGCGTAGATGGTCCCATCCGTTCCGACAGTGGTAGCGCCGACATTAGGACCCCGCCACTTGAGCTGCCCGTCCGGCGACAATGCCATGAGTCCACCACCAGGCACGTAAACACTTCCGTCCATCCCTAGACAGACACCGGCCGTGGTATTTGGGCAATCGAGCGACCATTTGAGCGTCCCGTTGCCGTCAAACGCCAGAAGGCTGGTCCCGAAGAAACCCAACCACCCTGCCGCGTAGATGGTGCCATCCTCCGCGACTACGACCGGCCCGGAGAAGAGTCTGTCCGACAACGTGCTCCAGGCGATGTTTGCACGGCTCGGCCCATTGAACTTACTTTGACAGCTGTGGCGACAGTCGTGCATCAACATCTGCCAGATTGGCTCGCCCGCGACTCCGGGCACGTTTGTTAACAGAATCGCCGCAACTGCAATTGCCGTTAATGCTCTCTGCATTCTTAGATCCCGTCCTTTCCTATTGATTGTGGCCCGCCACAGTAATGGCGTACGCGTCAATGTTGCTGCTGAGAGGGTCAAAGCGCCCCTCGAGCGTGAAGCCTATCAGCACGGCGTATTCTCCAGGTTGGTTCGGCGCATGACCTATGTCGATGTAAGCTGTATATTGGCGATCTTGGTCGGTTCCAGAAGTCCGCCATGACCGGCTTGATCTCGCCGGAAGCCGCGGGCAAAAGGCTAGAGAGCACATCGCAAGACATACAAGCTGTCGGGACATAGCTACCCCCCATTCTTAGATCATTGTCACAAACTAAATGTTGAGCGGAGGCGTGTACCATTAACGCGGCTACTGCGTCAAATGTCAAGTACTTTCCCGGGACCCGAAAAACCAAGTCGAGATTAGGTTGCAGCCGTGGGTGGGTCAGCCTGGTCTTGCTCGAGCTTTACATCCGACACTTCGCAACCCGATAGCAGGGCAAGGCGAATGTGTTATACTACACTACGTGATTGATAGTGCCCTTAGTGTAGAGGGTCCTATTGTTGATTTTGGGTTCATATTTGGAGCTCGCGTGACCCGAGTGCGTTTCATTCTTGGACGGCGAAAAAAGCTTGACATATTCTATATGTTGTATGTAGTATCAATTGACATACAAAATAATGTTGATGGAGGAGCTGAATTCGGGCGGCAGAAGTGCTTGGAAGTGGCTTTTTGGAAGCACAAGGATATATGGGAAAGGGTATGAGCGACACAGGAATCATACGTGAACATGGAGGTGAGAGCCTGCAAATGAGCCCGGCATCGCTTGCTGGGGAAGCAACGGACATCGCGATGTTTGTTCGCACGTCGAGCGAGGAGGTCGTCAAATGGAGCCGCGAGCGCATTTTCAACGCTCTTATCAGGGAGACGGACATCGATGCGGACACCGCGGAGAAGATAGGTCGCGAGGTCGAGGAGCAGCTTGTGCGATCTGCAATCAAGGTCGTCACTGCGCCTCTTGTGCGCGAGTTGGTCAACTCCAAGTTGATTGAGCACGGGCTCGAGGAGGCGAGGCGCTATCACACGCGACTTGGCGTCCCACTTTACGACGTGAACGAGCTGATTCTGCATCCCAACAAGGAGAACGCGAACGTCCCGCACGGGCCCGAGGCGACGAATCTTACGCTTGCGGAGAGCATCAAGAAGGAATATGCGCTCCTGACCATTTTCTCTCAGCCGGTTGCCGATGCACATCTTTCGGGCGACATTCATCTTCATGACCTTGGATTTGTCGATCGCCCCTACTGCTCGGGCCAATCGCTGGAATACGTCAAGAAGTTTGGCCTGTCGCTGCCCAATGCGCTCTCGATAGCCAAGCCGGCGAAGCATCCGGAGGTTCTGCTCGCGCACGTGCTGAAGTTCTCGGCCGCGCTTCAGGGTCATTTTGCGGGCGCAATCGGTTGGGACGCCGTGAACCTCTTCTTCGCTCCTTACATAGTCGATATGCCGGACAGCGAGCTTCGCCAGCTCGCACAGATATTGATCTTTGAGTTCTCTCAGCAGGCGGTTGCGAGGGGAGGTCAGGCGATATTCTCTGACCTAAATCTCTATTGGGAGGTCCCGAAGCATTTTCGCGAGGTCGATGCAATTGGCCCCGGCGGAGAATACACTGGTAAGAAATACAAGGAGTATGAGAAGGACGCTCAGCGCTTTGTGTGGGCGCTCTTCGACATCTACATGGAGGGCGACGGGTCTGGTCGGCCGTTTTTCTTCCCCAAGCCGCTGGTGCACATGACCGAGAATTTCTTCAAGACCGAGGGTCACGAGAAGTTCCTGCATCACATCTGCGAAGTCGCCAGCAAGATGGGCAACACGTATTTTGTGTTCGATCGCGGCGAGACGGCGAAGATCAGCGAGTGCTGTCGGCTGTCCTTCAAATTGACCTCGGAGGACATCGAGGACGCTAAGCAGCCCTGGCGGATGCGTTTCTCCGCGCTTCAGAACGTGACGACGAATTTGCCTAGAATCGCTTATGAGGCGAGCGGGAATGACACCGTGCTGTTTTCGAGGCTCACCGAGCTTATGAAACTTGCGGCCGAGGCGCACATGCAGAAGCGCATATTCATCGAGAAGCTGCTCGCGCTCGGCGAGACTGGCCCGCTGGCGCTTCTGACGATGAAGAAGGACGGGATGAACTACCTGCGGCTTGAAAAGGCGTCATATCTGATGGGCATGGTCGGTCTGGACGACATGGTTTATGCTCATATCGGCGAACACATGCACGAGACGACGCGGGCGCTGAAGTTCGGCCTCCAGGTCATCGCTCACATGAGAATCATGACCGACCGCCTCAGCAAGAAGCACAACATGAAGTTTGTGCTGGAGCAGACGCCGGCTGAATCGACCGCCTATAGGTTTGCGAAGCTCGACCTGAAGCACTTCCCGTCGATTGCCTCAAAAACCGTCAAGGGCAATCCAAACAATGGCGGCGTCTATTACTCAAACTCCACGCTCTTTGACGTTGGCGCGGTTAAGAACCCAATCGAGCGGGTGCGCCTCGAGGGCATGTTCCATCCGCTGATTGAGGCGGGCGCGATCTCGCACCTTTGGCTCGGCGAGCAGCGACCGAGCGCGGAGTCGCTTGCGAACTTCGTCGTCAAGGCCTTCAAGTTCACCGACAACGACCAGATAGCTTTCTCGCCGGAGTTCACGACTTGCAACGACTGCAACAAGACCTCGCGGGGCCTCACCCCCGAGTGCCCATACTGCCATAGCAAGAACGTCGATGGTATCACGCGCATCACGGGCTACTTCACCAAGGTCTCGAGCTGGAACCTGGGCAAGAAGGCCGAACTCCGCGACCGTTACCGCAACGAGAGCCTGTTCAACGGCAGCAACTCCCAATACGCGACTGGCCTCTTCCGCGGCAACGGACCCTCGTGATTGTGGGGCAGGCTTTCAAGCCTGCCAAAGACTAGGTTCCTCGCGATGAGCCCTCGTAGGGGCGGTGTCTCAGACCCGCCCGCCTACATCAATCCCGTCGGATGCGGGGCATCTTGTGCGGCCATCCATTGGAACGGGCGGGTCCGAGACACCGCCCCTACATCTCCAGAATCGACTTATTGGGTAACCTCTTCAACGCGGGGAATCCGTGTCCCTCGCGCAATCCCCAGGCCATCTGCCTTTATGAGGTTCCTGCCTTTTTCTGATCCGTAGGTTGAAACCTACGGCTAGTCGTATCGTGCCACTTTGGGGTATTGAGGCATCGCTCACAATGCCGTGGGCCTACACGGTCGCAATCAAGAATGTATCAGCATTTCACTGAGCCGTTCGCCGCGCGGCGAATACACGATAAGCTCGGACCCAGCGCCGTCAGCAGCGCCTCGGCCCGGGCTACGGGAGGGAAGGCTCCCCGCCTGACGCGAGGGAGGAACGCTCCTGGAACCACGGAGGCACATTCGGACCACGAATCCCGCCGAATCGCCGTTCGCAGCGTGCGTCTGCGAACCAACGTGGCGAAACGTTTCAAGAAGATCGAAAACGCAACGGCGGTGTTATGGAAGATGTTGATGATGGCACAGAGGAGCTTCAAGCGCTTGAAGAGCCCGAAACTTGTGAAACGCTCTTTGAGGGGTAGTGTATGCCAATGGGAGAGAAAAACAGCCTTACGACGCTGAACTAGCTGCCCAACTTGAATCTACAGACTTAATGGTGTCAGCTCCTCCTCTGCTGAGTCAAAAGGTCATGTTTCAAATTGGGGTGCGAGAAACCGCAAAAGGGGAAACCCGCATAGATTGACTGTAAAACAACACGTGTTCCCTGCGGGTAGTATTT
>CAYZPW010000092.1:0-14407 GCA_964480475.1 uncultured bacterium
GTGTAGGGGCGGTGTCTCAGACCCGCCCGCCTACATGAATCCCTACGGATACGAGGCATCTTATGCGACCATCAATTCGAACGGGCGGGTCAAAGACCACGCCCCTACACGCCTGCAATGGACTTATGACCCAGCCTCCTTGCGCCGTCCTAAGGGCTGTAAACCTACCGCAGAACCGTGGTCGAATCTTCCGGACAAAGATAAGGGATTACGCGGGCGGCCGCCGCCGATGCCGGCCCATGTGCCGTCCACTTGCCGCTCGTGTCGATGTCAACCAGCCAGTAGCTGTATGTGATGCCTAGCTCGACGTCCCCGTCTGTGAAGCTGTATGAGGCGCCGGAAGTTGGTGTGCCCTGGGCGGGGATCAGGTCACTGATCAACATGTAATCCTGCGTCCCGGCGATCTCTCTGAACAGCACGAAGCCGGCGTTTCTGATCTCGGCGCCGGTCTCCCAGGTCACCAGGATGGCGGAGCCTCTCGGCCACGCCTCGAATGAGGTGAGGTTGATGTAAGTGCAGCCGCCATACTCATAGTGGTAGCCCATATCAACCCGGTTCGTGTCGAGGAACCCGTTAACGGCAGTCGAGTACTCGGTGTTGGCAGTTCCGCCGAACGGGTCCGAGCTCGGGTCTCCCGCATCGATGCAGGGACTCCGTTCGGACGATGGCCAGCCCTGACCGTCGTTCTCCTGCTTAAGGAAATAACCGTCATAATTAGTGTCGCCGCCTCTTTGACAGAACATCGGGTCCTCGTCGATGTTGCCAGTCCCCGACCAGCCGCCCTGGACGTCCGAGTACGCAACTGTGACGTTGCCCGTGTCCCCAGCGATCTCGTTCGGACCATCTCCCCAGAGAATTGAGTTCAGAATCTCCGGCTCGCAGCTAGAGTCGAAGCAGTAGATGCCGCCGCCAGAGTCGGCCGTGTTGCCCGAGATCGTGCAGTTGGTCAGGGCCGGAGAACTGGAGTAGTGGCAGTAGATGCCGCCGCCGCGCTCATTCGCCTCGTTGTCCATGATCGTGCAGTTGGTCAGCGTTGGAGAACTGCCGGAGTAGCAAAGGACACCGCCGCCATCATTCGCCTCGTTGTCCATGATCGTGCAGTTGGTCAGCGTTGGAGAACTGCTGGAGTAGCAAAGGATACCGCCGCCTTCATTATTCACCGTGTTGTCGGTAAGCATGCAGTTGGTCAGCGTCGGAGAACTATGTAAGCAGGAGAGGCCCCCGCCGTGGGCGGCCATGTTGCTGCTGATCGTGCAGTTGGTTAGCGTCGGAGAACTATATTCGCAAAGAATGCCGCCGCCACTGTAATCGCCGACCACGTTGCCACTAATCGTGCAGTTGGTTAGCGTCGGAGAACTTCCATTGCAGCAGTAGATGCCGCCGCCGCCGCCCGAAGTGGGGATTTCGTTGCCGCTGATCGTGCAGTTGGTCAATGTCGGAGAACTCGAGTCGCAGCAAATGCCACCACCGTATCCATGGTTCGCCCTGTTGCCGCTGATCGTGCAGTTGGTCAGCGTCGGAGAACTCTCATTGCAGCAGTAGATGCCACCGCCGTCGAACCAGTCGGCAGTCTCGTTGTCACTGACCGTGCAGTCCGTTAGCGTCGGAGAACTGGAGTAGCAGTAGATGCCGCCGCCATCGGAAGCGACTCCATTCTGAATCGTGAAGCCATCGATTGTCACGCCGTCTTTGTTGTCAACTGTCATGACCTTGCCGCTGGCACTTCCATCAATGACCGTCTCGTTCGCGTCAGGATCCCGAGTGCCCCCGCCGGGAGGGTATCCACCTAGAAGGACAATGTAACTGTCAAGGTCTGTGTTCTCACAGTATGTTCCGGCCGCAACGTGGACGATGTCCGGACTACTTCCGCTTCCAGTCTGGCACGTGTCAATCCCCATCTGGATAGTTGCGAAGGCATCGTTCCAGCTGAGGCCATCGTTGTCGTCGTCGCCGTACGTCGCGTCAACGTAATACTCACACTGTGACCATGTTACGGTGGCGCCGTCGTACGCCCCGTATTCTGGGTCCTTGTCGCTTGCGGAGTGGTCGTCCTCGAAGTAGAAGTAATAGGTGTGGTCCCCTTCAGAGAGCCTCGTCCGATAGAGATAGACCCCGTCCCCCGGGTCGCCGCTTTTCAGAGACATTTCATACTCGTGCTCGCCATCTATTATGACCAGGCTTACCGACGGAGCATGGCCCTCCGGATCGAGGTAGTGAACCGTGTATGTGTATTTCCTGCAAATCGTGCCCGATTCGGGATCGACCTGGCCATCCGAGAGGACCGGCGGGTCGTTGACGGTGGGGCCCTCATAGACACCGGTTTCGGGGTCCTTATCGCTGCCTGAGTGACCGTTCTCGAAATAGAAGTAGAAATTGTGATCGCCTGATGACAGCGTTGTTTCAAAGATGTAAGTGCCGTCCGCGGCATCGCCCGAATCGAGCGTCATGTCATGGCCCGAATCGTAGTCGATATAGACCTTCTTAAGTGAGGGCGCATACCCGTTGGCGTCATAGTAATCGACGGTGTACTCGAAGACAGTGGCTGTTGTGCCGGAACTGGGCTCGACTGCCCCGTTTGAAAGTGAAGTATCCCCGTCCACCGAAGGGCCGTGGTATGTGCCGTCCCTCGGGTCCCGGCAGCTGCCGCCGTTTCCGTCCTCGAAATAGAAATAGAACTCGTGCTCGCCTTCCGGAAGATTGGTCTGATAGAAGTAGGTCCCATTGGCCGCATTGCCGCTTTCCAGTGTCATGTCGTGCCCTGCGTCGTCGTCGATATAGACCTTGCCGACGGTAGGTGCGTCGTCGTCTTGATCATAGTAATGCACCCGGTAAGTGAACGTGGTGTCCTCCCTGCCGTGGTCGGGCTCCACCCTACCGTCGTATAAGGTGGGGTCGTGGTTGTCATCATTGGACGGGTAGTGCCAGCCTAAATCGACTACGTCGAGATCGGGCTCCCCGTCAGTTCGGGTGGACCGACTGGCGAGGCCCAGTGAGAGAGCATCGTCGCTGCCTGCGTCAACGCAGGGGCTCTGGTTTTCCTGCCCGGCTGCCGTCTGGCTCAGGTAATATCCTTCAACGAACAGCGGGTCCTCAGACATGTTGCCCTCGCCGCTGGCACAGTCCCCATCCTCTATGTCGCAGTAGGTTATACCTGAGCAGCTGACGCCATACACATCATCGCCGTTGCCCCAAAGGATGCAGTCTGTCAGGGTCGGTTCGGCGTAGCCAGCGGAGTATATGCCGTGCTTGGTGTTGTCGGCTACCGTGGTATTGGTCAGCACGGGCGCGGGATTATAGCTATAAGCCACGTAGGAGAAGATCCCGCCCGCTGCTTCGTAGCTGTCAGAGTATCCCCAGGGTATGGAAGTCTGGATTACGTTTTCAGCTACGAGGCAGTTGCGGAGGCGGGGCGGGGTGGTGCGATTATATGAGTCTCGGCACCAGATACCTCCACCGACGGCGGAGGCGTAACGGTCCCCGACGCCGCAGAGAGGCGAGTAGCGCCCACCCGCTCCGTAGGATTGACCGTAACTGCCTTCCCAATAAGCCCTCGCGTAAGCAGTATTACTGATGACCGTGGTATGTATAAGCGCGGGCGAGGAGCTGAGGGAGTAAATGCCGCCGCCCTCCGCGTAGGCATCGTCCCAGTAACCGATATATGACTCGCTGTCAGCGTAGGCTGTGTTGTCCCTAACCGTACACTCAATCAACGAGGCTATGCAGTCTGCGAGATAAATGCCGCCGCCGTACGCGAAGGCCTTGCTTTTCCACGAGTAGGTTGCAGCGTCTGCCTCCGCGGTGTTATCCCTGACTGTGCAATTGACCAGTGTAACGGTGGAACCATTGCAGTACAGCCCTCCGCCCCGCGCGTGGGCATCGTCAGTGCCGCTTTGGAACGCCTTGTTGTGACGCACCGTGCAATTCAAGACTTCCAGCTCTGATTTCTCGCAGGCTATCCCGCCGCCGTATTGAGACTCGCCGTGCTCGATAGTGAACCCATCGATTGTGACGCCGTCATCTTCGTACAGATTTACCACCACATCGGCTTGACTTCCGTCTATACTCGTTAGATTCGCCTCCCAGTCTCGATCTCCTCCGCCGGGCGGGTATCCGCCGAGAAGCGTGACGTGGCTGTCTAACACTATGTTTTCATAATACGTCTCGGCGGCAACGTGGACGATGTCCGGGTCCCCAGAGCTGCCGGTGCCACACGAGTCGATGCCCTTCTGAACGGTGGCAAAAGCGTCGCCCCAGCTCGTTCCGGAGTTGCTGTCGATGCCATAGGTCTTGTCAACGTAGTAGTCAGTGGCCGCGAACGCGCCGCTCGCCAAGATCGCGAAGACCGCGCCAATGGCGATGATCAATGCAGTTATTCGAAGTCTCATCAGTGGCCTCCTTTCTTGAGTCTCAGCGAGCTCTTGCCCCGGAATAAAGACTGGAGGCAGGTCTGTGGCTGTCGCATAAACACTGGTCGCCCCGCTTCTATTGCCGATTCGATCACCAACAACATCCAAAAAAGCAATTCAATGAGGAGGGACCTGTTGGATACATCCAACGGCGTGAATCAGATGGTAGGAAAGGAGGCGTGTTGAGATAGCCCCGGTGCCCACCTTCTGTTTCGCTATCCCACTCGGTTAAGTATGACCGAAAATGGGGCTACTGTCAAGTTTTCGGGAGGTTACGGCGCTAATCAGCCGCCCGGGATCGTATATGCGTGCCTCATTACGCACATGGCCGGCGAACGGCAGCCGCTGTGATTGGCAGTGGTGGTTAGGGCGCGAAGTTGTCTTCTTTTTGTCTTCGTGCCCTCGCGGTTGGGCCTCCTACGATCACGAGAGCGACAGATCGATCTTGTCAAGTATCGAACCGTCGAGGTTGCCGACCATCGTGATGCCGAGCTGTCCATCCGTCAGCAGCAGTCGGATAAGCTCGTTGACCGAATCGGGTGTAACAGCATCTACGCCAGCGCAGATCTCGTCGAGCGAGAATACCCTGCCAAAATACGCCTGTCCCCTCACGAGCCTCATCACGCGGGCGTGAGTCGATTCAAGTGCGAGCATCAGGCTGCCCTTCAGCTGCTCCTTGGTCGCGCTCGTCTCCTCCGTGGTCACACCCTCCTCGACGAGGCGCCTGAGCTGCTCCACAATCAGTGTGACGAGGCGTCGCACGCTCTTTTTCGCGCACGCGGAATGGATGGCAAACAGGCCGGTATCTCTTCTTCTGACGGAGAATGTACCGATTGAGTAACACAGGCCGTGCTTCTCCCTTATCTCCTGAAACAGACGACTGCTAATCCCGCCGCCCAGCCGTGTCTCCAAGACCGCGAACTCATAGCGGGACGGGTTGTCGTAAGGCAGGCCTTTGACGCCCAGGCACAAGTTGATGTGGTCGAACTTCCTCTCATAGACCTTCTGTTGGGGGCAATACGTAGGGGGCTCGGTCTCGGCCACACCGTGGCCATGGCCGGCAGGAAGCTTGCCAAGGGTTCTTTGTGCCGCCTCGACGAAGGACTCGGGATCGACGTTGCCGCTGCACGCCACAACCATGTTTCGGCCCACATAGTGCTCGCGGTAGTACTGAACCACCGTCTCCCGGCTCATTCTCGACATATTCCGCTCGGTTCCCAGGAGTAGCATCCCACTGGGGTGATTCGGCCAGGCATCCACGAGGTATTGGTCAATTGTGTTCGAGCCCGGGTCGTTCATCTCTCTGAGTATCTCGTCCAGAACGACTTTGCGCTCCAGCTTGATGTCCTCGTCGTCGAATCGAGGTGATGTGACGAGGTCTGAGAGTATCTCAAGCCCAATATCGAAGTGCTTGTCGAGGACCTTGGCTGAAAACGTCGTCGCCTCGTGATCGGTCCAGGCATCGAGCGCCCCGCCGATGCTATCGATTGCCTTTGCGATCTCACGGGCGCTTCTGCGCTCGGTTCCCTTGAAGACGAGATGTTCAATAAAGTGCCTCACTCCGCTTTTCCGCCGCCATTCAAGCGGCGGCCTTGTGTTCACCCACACGGCGATCGAGACCGACTTGACGTGCTCAAGCGGCTCAGAAAGGAGCGTTATCCCGTTGTCTAAGACGTGCTTTTCAATCATCTAAACGCTCGGTGCTCCCAGTCTGCGACATAGGATCGGTGGCGTGGTTTGTAGGGGCGGCGTCTCAGACCTAACAATCATACGCATTTTCAAGGGGTATGTTCCTCTGAATCACCGCATTGAAATGCGGTGATATAGATGATTCTCATTATCATAACACCCGACTTCAGTCGGGTGGCCAGAGAAGCCTGGAGCGCTCCTCCCTTCCTCCCCGGAATCCTCATCTGGAGAGGAGAAAGGAGGATATCGGGCCGCCTCAAATCCCCCATCTGAAGATGGGGGCTAGAACAATGATAGCCCCCTTGCATCGCCTCGGCTAAAGCCGGGCGGTGACGCCCCCGACACACATCATCTGAAATATCCGCACAATTGTCACATTTCAGGGACCCCCGTTCTAGTTGATTAGCATGTCGAGGATGCCTCATTTGAAGACTTGACATGGACGGGCGGGTCTGAGACCACGCCCCTACAGACTCAGACATCCAGGTTCCGCACTAGCAGAGCGTTCTGCTCGATGAATTCGCGCCGAGGCGGGATTTGGGTTCCCATCAGTTTGGTGAAGAGGTCGGCGGCGGCCAGCGCGTCCTCAATTGTTACTTGGACCAGCGTTCGCTTATCGGGCTCCATCGTCGTCTCCCAGAGCTGAGAAGGGTTCATCTCACCCAGCCCCTTGTATCGCTGAATAGTGAGGCCCTTGCTGCCGACGGCCTTGACGTTCTCCATCAGCACATCATACGACTTGATGTCGATGGTCTTGTCGTTGGCGACCAGAACCAGCGGCGGCTTCCATAGCTGGTCCTTGAGCTCAATGTAGTCGCGGTACATTCCCGAAGAGATGAAAAACCAGTTGATGCGGGACAGCCTGGCGGTGGGATGGCGCCGGTCCGTAACGATTATTTCATACAGTCCTGAATCATCATTCGGCAGAAGCTGGATCACAAGGTCTATTGCCGCCTCGTTGATCGTTGCCTTGAGGCGCGATATGAGTAGAGATGCGGTCTCGCTTGTCTCGAAGACGCTTTCGTCCATGATGCCGAGCTTGACCAGTGCGTCAACAACCTCGATGGGCAGCCCTAGCCTGTTGATGCGGCCTATCGCGTCGCGATATTTCGCGACTTTACGCAAATATGCCCTGAGTTCCTTACCCTCTAGTTCATCGCCGTCGTTCCGGAGCACGGAGTCCTCCGCGCCTCGTTCAAGGAGGTATCGCTCAAGCTCCTTTTCCTGTCTGAGATACTTTTCCTTCTTGCCCTTTCGGACCTTATAGAGCGGTGGTTGTGCGATGAAAAGACGGCCAGTGGTTATAATCTCCTTCATGTATCTGAAGAAGAACGTCAAAAGCAGAGTGGTAATGTGCGAGCCATCGACGTCGGCGTCCGTCATGATTATGATCCGGCCATAGCGAAGCTTATCTATCGTAAACTGCTCCTGGCCAACGCCCGCGCCGAGAGCAGAGATGATTGTCTTGATGGCGTCGTTCGCCAACATCTTGTCCTGGCTAACCTTCTCCACGTTGAGGATCTTGCCCCTAAGCGGAAGTATCGCCTGAAACGTCCGGTCGCGCCCTTGTTTGGCGTTGCCGCCCGCCGAATCGCCCTCAACAAGCAACAGCTCGGTCTTCTCAGGATCACGCTCGGAGCAATCTGCTAGCTTGCCAGGAAGTGGGCTCGACTCCAGCACGCTCTTGCGCCTCGAAAGCTCTCTGGCGCTTCTGGCAGCCGACCTCGCCTTCGCGGCGTTAGCCACTTTTGAGATGATTTTCCTTGCCTCGGTCGGGTTTTCCTCGAAGAAAGTCCGCAGCAACTCGCCCACCGCCGACTCGACGATGCCCTTCACCTCGCTGTTGCCGAGCTTCGTCTTGGTCTGGCCCTCGAACTGCGGCTGCCTGAGTTTGACGCTCAAGACCGCGATCAGCCCTTCACGAGCGTCGTCCCCGGTCGGCTGCTCCTTGAGCTCCTTGAACAGGTTGTTCTTCTGACCATAGGTGTTGATGGTCTTGGTCAGCGCGGCCCTGAAGCCCGACAGATGCGTCCCGCCCTCCTTAGTCATGACGTTGTTGGCGAACGTCAGCAACTGACAAGCGTAGCCGTCGTTATAGCTCATCGCAAGGCCTATGCCAACCTCATCGATGTGTGTTGAAAACGCCAGCGGCCTTATGAGCAACTGGCGCCGGTCGGCGCGATTTAAGTCCACAACGAAAGCAGACAGTCCGCCTGTCGTGTAGAACGTCTCTTGCCTATCGGTCCGGCTGTCTGTCAGCTCGATGCGAAGTCCCCGGTTGAGGTACGAGAGATTCTTCAGACGCCGAGCGATAGTGTTATAGTTCATCTCTGTGTCCTCAAATATGCTCCTGTCCGGCAAGAACTTGATCTTCGTCCCGTGCTTTCTGGTTCCACCCACGGTCTTGAGCTTCGTCACAGCAAAGCCTCGCTTGTAGCTCTGGTGGTATATCTTCCCGTCTTTTTTGACCTCGAGCTCCAGCCACTCGGAGAGAGCATTCACGACCGACAGACCGACGCCATGAAGACCACCTGAGACCTTGTATGCGCCCGCCTCGAACTTCCCGCCCGCGTGCAGCGTCGTCATCACAACCTCGGCCGCAGACTTGCTCTCGCCATTGTGCCAATCGACGGGAATGCCCCTCGCGTCGTCCGAAACCGTCACCGAGTCATCGGAATGGATGGTTACTCTTATCCTGGTGCAGAAACCCGCCATCGCCTCGTCAATCGAGTTATCGACGATCTCATAGACCAGGTGGTGGAGGCCACTCTCGTCCGTGCTGCCGATATACATCGCCGGCCGTTCACGAACCGCCTCGATGTCTCCGAGAACCTTTATGCTCTCAGCATCGTACAGCGCGTCGCCTCGCTGCTCGTCCGGAACCTCGACCTTTGAGCCGCCGGCCGCACCGTGTTGCTCAAGTTCGTCCGCTGATTCTCTATCCATATTCTCCATGTAAAACTCCCTTATTGTCTGTACCTTTTACCCATCTATATAATATGCTGTCGGACGCCAATAGTCAAGCGATTCGGGCACCTGATCCCTGACTTCGCAGCTCCGAGATCAAGGCTCTGAATCGGCCATTCGTCGCAGTTCCAGTCAAACGGGAATCCTGGGCGTCACGTCGCAGCACGAAGGGCGATAATGATCATCGCTGAGTTACGAGGCTATCCCATGCGTCGGTTCACACCCTGGTAGAGGCGCGGTCTCTGGCCCGGCCGTTATGGCTCCTACAGGGCCCGCTGAAGCGCTGCCGCTTGCTTTGCCGTGATTCGGCCTGCGCGGAGGGCGAGCTCGACCGTTTTGCGTCCCAGGGTCGCATAGATTTCGAGCAGTTCAGGCATGTTTTCGGTGAGCCATCGAACGTGAGAAGCGACGGTTTCGACATCTCCTCGAGAAAACGGCCCCGTCAACGCCGCCTCAGGCCCGCGCAGACTCGTGTTGTCAATCGCTGCCCTCACAAGCCGCCCAAGCATGGCGAGGCTAGCCTCGCGCTTGACCCCGGCTTTTTCATGCACATGCCAGCCCTCATCCATCAGCAAGACCGCGAAATTGGACGCAAGGACGCAGGCGAGGTGATGGGCCACCTTCGCTTCACCAGAGAGCTTCACGACCTGGGCCCCGAGCCGCTCGCACAACTCGGCCGCGATCTCGACGCCGGGCTCGGTGCCCGCCTCGACGCAGAACGTGCAGCCCTGGAGCCTGTCAGTGTCATCGATCTCTCCGGAGAAACTCATAACTGGATGGATGCTGGCGAAATCCACATCGCGGCTTTTGAGGCACGACAGCACGCTCGTGGGCGTTGCGCCACTTGTATGAAAAACGGCTGACAGGTTTTCTGCATTGGCTATCTCGCTGACGCGCCCCGCGACGCCCTCAATCGCATCATCCGTGGTTGTTATGAAGATAACGTCGGCGCCGTTGACAGCCTGATCAACGATCTCCGCCGCTGGAAAACCAAGCTGCCGCCAGGCGTCCGCCCTTTCACGGTCATTGTCGAAGCTCGGCGAAATTCTTAGGCTTGCCCGCTCAAATCCGCGAGCGAAAGCCGTCGCTACCCGCCCGAGCCCAATAAACCCTATGCGCATTCGATGCCTCCGATGCTGGTCCCTAGGGGCGTGGTCTCAGACCCGCCCTTGCGAATTGATGGTCGCATAAGATGCCTCGTATCCGCAGGGATTCATGCAGGCGGGCGGGTCATAGACCGCGCCCCTACACAGGAACCACCAACCGGCCAACCGTCAACCATCATGGTCCCGCCGGCCCGAAATATATCTTCATCAGTTTGATCCCAAGCTCCCTGTCATCATCACTCTCCGTCAACTTGCTGGGCACAAAGGTCTCGCTGATCTCGATGGCAATGTCGAGCCAGTTGCCGTCGCCGAAATCCTCTTCGGGCACGATGAGCTTTCGTTGGAACCGGCCGGTGTCGCTGTCAGGCGAAAACCTAGTTCTTACGCGGCCGCCGAGGGAAATGGTTATCGTAGGTGTCGTGTTGAGGCGCTGGAGGTTGACCTCGCCCGAAAGGAAGAGCATGCCTCGCTCGTTCAGCCGCTCCAGCTTCCCCCTAGCTTGCTTGCCTGTCCATCGCCATTCCTGCTTACCGTCCCGTTCGACGGGGTAGAACCCGGACTCAAAGATGAGGTTGGCGCGCGACGGCGATTCGAGCAGCGATGGTCTTGGCTTGATACTGAGCTCTCCGACCGGCGCCAACCAGGGGGCCTCTGAGAGGCCAGCCGGCGCCGCGATGACATATCGGACATCGGATATCTCCATGTTGCGTAGCTCCACCAACACGAACACCGCCGCATCGGTCATTGTGGGTGGCACATAGAGCGTTCTGTTGTATCGGACCAGCTGGCTGGGGCCCCATTTGGCAGTCGGTGGTTCTGGAAGGTGGCTAGCCTCCCAGCGCAAGTTGCCGCTATTGTCCCTGAAGCGAACGGATACCCACAGGTTCTTGTCTATTGGCGAGAATGACTTCATTGTCTCCCAGACGAAGCTCATCGTCAGAAGCGAGTCGGTGAATACTTCGGTCCTGTCGAACGATACTGAGAGTTTGACGTCGATAGGGACCGTCCGGGGCTGCGGTTCTGCTGTATCCTGGCTGCAAGAGCACGAAGCTGCGGCCAGTAAGCAGACGAGGAGAATGCTGCTGAATCTCGTTGCATAGGTGTTAACCATGGTGCGATCCACGAAGGCTCCTCCTTTGAATACGGACTGTTGTTTGCATCATTGAGATTCTATCCGGTGGCTCAGCTATTACAAGCCCCAGAGATCTCCAGTCCCCGCATCGGGCAAGCTCCGCCGACATCGGGATTGACATTGACTGTTGTCTTGCATCAGATTGACGTTCGAGGGGTGTTTCCCAGAATTTCGACTTTGGGCTAACTTGGAATTCGCCGTGGGGCGAATCTGCAACTTGGAACTTGAAAGATGATCCCTAAGGAAATACTTGAGAAGGTTCGCCTGATTGAGATTCGTGCTCGGCGCCTGGTCGATGACGTGTTTTCAGGGCAGTATGAGAGCGTGTTCAAGGGCCGTGGGATGGAGTTCGAGGAGGTGCGCGAATATGCGCCAGGGGACGACATCCGCATGATCGACTGGAACGTTACGGCCAGAATGGGGCAGCTTTTCGTCAAGAAGCACCGCGAGGAGCGGGAGCTGACCGTCATGCTCGTCGTTGACGTGAGCGGCTCGCTGGGATTCGGCTCCGGCGAGAAGCTGAAGTCCGAGGTCGCTGCGGAGCTCTGCGCGATAGTCGCCTTTTCTGCGATCAGAAACAACGACCGTGTTGGCCTTCTGACGTTTTCGCACAAGACCTTAAACTACATCCCGCCTAAGAAGGGGAGGCGCCACGGGATGCGCGTCATTCGCGAGGTTCTGTATCCCGAAACCGGCGGCGCAGAAGAAGAGACTATCTCTGCAAAGCACAATAGGCTTTCTGATCGTGTTCGCCTGTTTCCCGATCGGCTCAAGGACCTACTTGGGCTTGTGTTCAAGACGCAACACTTCGAGATCCAGACCAAAGTCAGTGAGTCGCTAAGGTTCTTGAACAGGGTCCTAAAGCGACGGTGCATCGTGTTCTTGGTCTCGGATTTCGTCTCGTCGGACAATTTCGTGTGGGACCTAATGCTGACGTCGAGGCGGCATGATTTGACAGCTTGTGTTATCTCGGACGCGCGGGAAAGAAAGCTGGTTCCCGCCGGTCTTCTCGCGCTTCAGGACGCTGAAAGCGGCCAGAAGACCGTTATCGACACGAGCAGCGTGTGGCTGAGGCGGCAGTTTGCTGAGCTCCGCCGCAAGGAGGCCGATGAACTCAACCGAAGCCTTCTGACGAGCAAGGTGGAGTTCGTCAGGATACCGACCACGGGCGATTACCTCGCGCCGCTCGTATCGCTCTTTCAGAGGCGCAGGAAGAGGCTCGCTGTGGGGCGATAATCGGTTGGCGGTTGACTGTTGGGATGCAAGTTGTGTGCTCCCGGTTGGCCCAACGAGGGGTTAGCGCTATCTATCAATCGTGCACTGCGGGCCCAAGTGGGAAGCTGGACATCTCGACCGGGCAATTCAGCCGGGGTGTGACTCTAGATTGTAGGTAGATGATTTGCTGTCATCTCGACCGCGTTTCAACGCGGTCATATAGATGGCTCTCATTATTATTAGCACCCGACTTCGAGTCGGGTGGCTTGAGGACGTGAGGCGCACCATCCTCCCTCCCCAGAATCCTCATCTGAACAGGATATAAAGGAGGATGGGGAGCTGACCCAAATCCCCCATCTGGAAGATGGGGGTTAGGACAATGATGGCCTTATGCATCGCCTCGGCTGAAGCCGGGCGATGAGAAAACTCGGGCATCATGTACCTCGGCCCTCTAACCTGCCAGCGAGCACTATCTCTAGCGGGACAAAAGGCAAGACCCGACGTTACCTACAATCCAGGGTCAAAGCCGGACACGGACGGATTTGACAAGCGAGCGATTTTGATTAACACTGCTGGGGAAGTTAAGTGTAAGTGTAGTTTTATTATTGTCACTTTCAACGTGATTGGGAGAGATGAGAATGAAGAGAGTTTGCCTGGTCTTGATTTGTGTGGCAATTGCACATGTCGGGGTGCAAGGAGGCTTGGCGCAGCCAGTGGAGCTTGAGATTTACACCAGCCAGGACGTTTACCACCCTGGGGACACGCTTGAGATCTACATCTCGGCGACCAATTCCGGGGATGGGTTTGACGCGGAGCTCTACGTGGCGATCGACTACTTTGGCACTTTGCTGTTCCTGCCTCGGCTCACTCCGGATGTTCTTCCCCTCGCTGGGAGCTATATACCAGCAGGATTCAGCATTTCGGATTTTCTGGTCTTCTCGTTTCCGCTGGGCGAAGGCATCCCTGAGGCCGACTACGGCCTAAGGTCTGCCATCCTGTCGGCGGAGGACTACTCTATTATGAGTAACATCGCCGAAGACGAGTTCACGTTCGAGTCGGGGGGGCCGTCGATCGAGGGCAGGAACGCATATCTGCCCCTGGCCGAGGGGTACAGCTGGACCTACTACGCGGAGAGCGATGAAGACAGCGGAGAGGGCACGGCTGTTATCGCTGAGGCGGAGGCCGAGGACGGCGTTTACGTGTTCCACGCAATCTATGCAGAAGGCGAAGAGGACACCGAGGTCATCTTGGTCGATGACGATGGCGATATCTATATCAGGGACGTGATTGTTGAGGGCGATTCGATGTTTGATAGCGACCAGCTTCTCCTGCCGGCCGAGCCAGAGGAGGGTGATGAGTGGACGATCTGGTTTAGCTATGACGGTCTTCCGGTAACCGCGACGGTTAGGGTAGAGGGGCAGGACAGCGTCAGCGTGCCGGCTGGTGATTTCGACGACTGTTGGCGTTTGAGCATCAGTGCGCTGTTTGGATTGGTCGATGGCAACATGTGGTTCGCCAGAGATGTCGGACTCGTTACCGGGGACCTGGATGCGCCATTCGTCGGCGACGGCTACATTGAGCTGTTGGATTACGATCTTACTGGAATGTGAGCGTGTGGCGCCATTCTGCTGAGTAAACGGCGCGTTCTGGTATTAAGCTTCGGCTCAGTTTGATACGAAATGATAGGTGGAATGATCGTTTTGGGCTGAGAGCTTGACTTTTGGTTACAGATTAGTTAATATCCCTTGCCCGAAGCTTCTGAAGACAGGCCATATATTGTGGTTTTCGGGTTGACGGGCAGATCATAGCGGTCGTGTCGTTAGTTGCAGTGTTCGTTGTGAAGTTAGTCAGATTCGCTGTTGAGGAGGCGCGGAATAGTGCGTAGCCGATTC
>CAYZPW010000093.1:0-14290 GCA_964480475.1 uncultured bacterium
AGCACGCTTTCGCCGGACGATCTTGACTGCGAGTACATAGCAAGCGCGAAGGTATTGCACACGAGTGGCATCACGCAGGCTATCTCAAGCACAGCAAGGGACGCCGCGCTGGCTGCGTTCAAGATAGCGAGAGGGGCCGGCGTCCTGACCTCGTTCGACCCAAACCTGCGCCTCAAGCTCACTACGCTAAAGCAGGCAAGAGAGGACCTGACCGAGATACTGCAATACACCGACATTTTCTTGCCGTCGTCCCCCGATGAGACCGAGCCCCTGTTCCCAGGGATGGACCACGAGCAGATAATCGACTATCTTGTCTCAAAGGGCGTCAAGCACGTTGCAATTAAGTGCGGCGCGGATGGCTGCGTAGTTGTATCGGGCGGTAAGGTCCACAGACTGGCGCCGAAATCTGAAGTCGATGTGGTTGATGCAACTGGCGCCGGCGACGCATTCAACGGCGGCTTCATTCATGGGCTCGTCCGCGGCCTGTCGGCGGACGACGCAGCCAGGATCGGCATGACGATGGCGAGCCTCAAGATGCAAGGGCGAGGCGCAATCCTTTCGTTGCCCCAAAAACAGGACGTGATTGCCGCACTGAACGACGACAGGTTACTGTTTTGACACCAGAAAGACCTGTGCCCTGTGTCTTCAGAACTTGTCCAGCATCGCTGAGACGACCTCTTTGCCGAGGTCAGCGGCCGCCATCTCAAGCGCCTTTTGGCGGGCCTGTTCCCTAGTGCTGATGTCCCGAGAATCGTGCTCGCGGCCCAAGGGATACAGGTCTGAGATGTCCTCATCCACCTTGTAATCCTTTTCAACCGCGAGGTTCTTGGCAGAAAAAAGAACCTCATCTTCGCTCAGGTCGAACAGCTGTACCGTTACACCTATCGCAACGCGATACTCGTTTGGCACGCCTCGGCTGTCGTAGGAGAGGCGTTTAAGCTCGTAGCTCACGACCACGCCCTGAAGCCGAGCGTCCGCCGAAGCGTCGCCTATCTCGAGGCCGCCTCGCTTCATGAAGCTCGCCACCACGGCGTCCGTCACGAGCGCCTCAAGCCCCGTCTCAAGAGTCTGGTTCTTGAACACGGGGATGCTGATCTTCTTGACGTGCCGAGGAAGAGCGCCGCCCCTCCCAACCAAGTTGTAGCCGCAGCCAAGAAGCCCAGCCAACACGAAAACGGCGACCACTGATATTACGAGCCTTCGCATCACGCGTGCCTCACGAATATCCAGCGAAATTAAACCAGCCATCGTTCATATATCTTGACCCCTCGGCCTGCCCTTGTCAAGGGGCGTCGCTCATACGGGTTTGACCCTGGATTGTAGGTAACATGGCTGCGTTATTGCCTATCTTACCGAGGCGCGGCCAGGTCGCCCGGCTTTAGCCGAGGCGACAGGTTGGCTATCATTGTATTAACTCCCGATTTTAATCGGGAGACCCCAGGACCCCGACACGCTCCTCTTCATCCTCCTCAGATCAAGATTTCAGGGAGGAGGAGGGAGGCGCGTCGGCTTCCAGACCACCCGACTCGAAGTCGGGTGTTAATATAATGAGAGCCATCCATCGCGCCGTGTTGAAACACGGCGGCCTGGATACGTCAACTCTACCTACAATCTAGAGTCACACCCGGCTCACACAGATCACCGGCGTTTCACACGTGGTTCGCCGCGGCGAATTCTCCGCCTCTGGGAACCAGAACATCGTCTCCTGTCAACCTGACTCATTCTCGGCCTCTCTTCCGGAGAACTCTCTGAGGGAGTTCTTCGCGTATTGGCTCACCTGAGTAGCCGGGTCATCAGTCAGCTGGATAAGCGCCTCCTTCGCTCGCTTCACGTCAGGCGCGATGGACCTCGTATCAGAACAGACACTTCTGACAACCTTTCCTATGGCCGACGCTGCTAACCGGCGGATGTGTGTTACCTCAGATGAGGCGCAGCCGATCAGGAAGCTGAGGGCGTATTGGCCGCACAGTTCGCCAAGTGTCCACACCACTCTGGCGCGAACGCGGTCATCGGTGCAAGCATAGAAACTCCGAAACAGGCGTTGTGCTATCTCTCTTGGGTGAAACAGACGTAGTTTCGGCAACATCTCCTTCGCCTCATCGGGCGCAGCGTGCAGCAGTTTCCCTATTGCGTGGTCAAGCAACTCGCCCGCGTTGTCGGTTGCCCGGGCGTCGGACGGCGCTGCTTCCGGCTCAGCGAGTTCCACTGCCTCAGAGTCACTCTCATTGCTGATCGGCTGTTCAGCCTCCCTGCCCAGAGGTTCAAGTTCCTTCCGGCCCGCGTCCGTTAATCCAAGCACTGGGTAGCGGTCGCTGCCGCCCTTTCGGAGCAACCCCTCTTCGAGCATTGAGTCGATGACCGTGCGAATACGCTGCCGCGATATATCTAAACAGCCATATACATCGAGTTCGTCAGCGCCAGCGGGTTCGATCCATTTAGCCTTTGAGCCGGTAAGAACTTCCGTAACACTCGTGACGCCGCGTGGTCTATCAAAGGCTCCCACGCACTTGAGCACCGCAGCAGCGATGCCCTCGTCGTTGGACCTGGGCCTAACAGGGGGGCGATCCCTGCCCGCGAGGTCATCGACGCTCATCGTTGATGCCTTCTCTCGCCCCAGCTTAGTCAGGGCAAGGACTGGCCGACCTGACTCCCCTTCCATTCTCAGATAACCATCTGTAACAAGTTCGTCCATGACCTGCGAGAGTCGGTGTCGCTCAGCTCCCCGCAGCAAGCCATATAGAGGTTTCTTATGCAGTTTCCGCGCAATCAGCCGACCGTCTGGATAGCCGACCGCGAATCGACCGATAAGGGCTTTGCCGAGAGGAAAACCTATGTCCAGAATGCAGCGCAGAATCGCGACAGCGGTCTTCTGCAGCTTTTTGGGTACGTGATCGCGCCGATCCTCATCCGGGCTGGAAGCCAGGCAGCGATCGCACGTCCCACAGCGAAAGCTGTCACTTTCACCGAAATAGCGCAAGATGAACTCACGCCGACACCCGTCGTAGCTGATGTATTCCTCCATCGCCTCGAGTTTCTGAACCTCCGCGCCCCGCAGCAGTGTTTGGCGTTTCCAGTCGATTGGGACTTCGTCGAAAGGAGGCGGCGGGCTGACCTGTTTCTCGATACCTCTGCCCCGGAATGGAGGCTCATAATGGATGACGCCATCATGGTGCATCGTCTTGAGCGCTCGACGTACCTGGTCCTCTGAGAGCCCTGAGGCTCGACACAGTTGGCGGAGGTTGACCTCGTGGCGTCCAGGGGCCTCGATATCCTCCGTGGCGGAAAGCCCTTCCAGAACGCGAATTTGCACAGGCCCCCGCAGCTTGGACATCACCTTCGAGCCCCGCTTGTGCAGAGTTATCGCAATCCTGGGCTCGCCTGATAGGGCTCTAGTTATTTCAGCCCCGTCAAGCAGCCTGACAGCCGCGCCAACATGACCATCCTTCGTCTTTGGCCCGCAATGAGCCGCGATCTCCTTGTATGTCAGCATCACCGGATTATCCTCAATCCTGAAGAGCTCTTCATAGACCTTCTTCACAAGCTCCAGGCTGGGGTAATTCAGATCGATGAAGAACTCGTGGACGCGGCGGTCTGCCAAAGAGTGCAGCAGGACGCAATGCGAGGTCTTTCCGTCGCGCCCGGCGCGGCCGATCTCCTGATAATACTGCTCAACGGAGCCGGGGTAGCTGTAGTGCAAAACGAAACGAATGTCGGCCTTGTCAATGCCCATCCCGAAGGCACACGTCGCCACGACAACACGGTCTTTGCCGGTCATGAACCTCTCTTGAACCTCGGTGCGGACATCGGCCTCAAGACCGGCGTGATACACGGCTGTGCGCGGCTCGACGGCTCTCAAAGCCTCGCCTAGTTTCTCCGCGTCCCCCCGCGTGGACGTATAGACTATCGCCGACCCCTTGTGTTCACAGAGGAAATCGAGCACGAACCTGTCCTTTCTCTCTTTGCTGGAGAACACCCGGACGCTCAGGACAAGGTTCGGGCGGTCGAAGCCGCGAACGTGCACGTCAAGCTCATCCGCCTCAAGCCCAAGCGACTCAATGATGTCGCGTCGCACCCTGGGCGTCGCCGTTGCCGTAAGCGCTGTAACGTGCGGCCATCCCACCTGTTTCCTGAACTGCTTGAGGCGCAGGTAGTCCGGCCGAAAGTCGTGACCCCACTCCGAGATGCAATGGGCCTCGTCGATGGCCATTCGGCAGATGCTTGCATTGCGCAGCGTGTGGAGGAAATGTGTGTTCCGGAATCGCTCCGGAGCGACGTATAGGAGTTTGATTCTGTCGCACGCGCACTGCGCAAGCCTGGCCTGTTGTTCCTCGCGGCCGAGGCTCGAGTTGACGAATGTGGCGGGTATCCCCCTCCGCGTCAGGTCATCGACCTGGTCCTTCATGAGCGAGATCAGGGGAGAAATGACGATCGTCAACCCAGGCTGCATCAGCGCTGGCAGCTGATACAAGAGCGACTTGCCGCTGCCGGTCGGCATCACGACCAGGAGGTTCCGCCCCGACAGAATGGACCTGATGGACTCCTCCTGCCCCGGAAGGAAAGTAGCGTAGCCAAATCGCTCAGCAAGCAATCTCTTGGCGCGGTTGAGCTCTATCATTACGGAACCGCATTCTAGCATGTCAGCTAAGAACCGTTCAACCACAAAGGCACGAAGGCACAAAGAGAACGAGGACGCAGCAGCTCGGTTGAGCTATCCCCCTTGTGCGAGGAAGCCACTGAGCAGTAGCAGAATGTTGACGATCTCTTTTTTAGCTGTGTGGTGTAGAGCTGGGCGGGGAAGCGCCCCGGGTCGAGGTCACTTTTTCTCCAACGCCTTTCGCAGCTCGGCTATCAGCTCCGCATACTGGTAAGGTTTCTGGATGAACCCGGCCAGGCCCTCGCCGGCGAAACGGTCAGTAACTTCCTGCTCACTGTATCCGCTCATGAGGATAACGCGGACCTCTTTGCGGATCAGGCGCAGGTCACGGAACGTCTCCTCGCCGCCCTTATGGGGCATGGTCAGGTCTAGCAGAACGCAGACGATTTCGTCCGCCTGTTCGCGGAATACATCAACGCCCTGGCAGCCGTCCGCAGCCGTCAGAACATCAAAACCCGCGTTTTCCAGCATTTGTTTCCCAGTGGTCCGAACCGCCTCCTCGTCCTCAACGAGCAGAACGGTCCCGCTTCCCTGCCATTCCTTCTCGGAGGTCGGCTCTGCTGCTATGGTCTCTTCCAGTCCGGCCGTCGCTGGGATTAAGACCTTGAACGTCGTGCCACGCCCCTTCTCGCTATGAATCTTGATAGCACCATTGTGACCACGAACAATCCCTAGAACGGCCACGAGGCCCAGACCCCGCCCAGTGAACTTCGTCGTGAAGAACGGGTCGAAGATCCCGCCCAGAGTGTTCTTGTCCATTCCACAGCCCGTGTCGGAGACTTCAAGGGTAACGTAGAGCCCCTCGGGAAGCTTCTCGTCAAGGTAGGTCCCCTTCAAGTAGGCGCGATCACATTCCGTTACGCCGGTGCTAATCGATATGACGCCACTTCTGTCGCCGATCGCCTCGGATGCGTTAGTGATCAGGTTCATGATGATCTGACGGACCTGGGTGGGGTCGGCCTTGATCGAGGGCAGGTTGTCGGCGAAGTTATACTTGAGAACCACTTTCTTGGAGATCGAGACCTCGAGCAGATGGGTCATTTCTTCCACGACCTCTGACAAGTTGACGCTTCTAATCACAAACCGGCCCTTGCCAGAATATGCTAGCATTTGTTTACATAGTTCGGCGGCACGGCGGGAAGTCCTCTCGATGGCCTCAAGGTTTTCACGGGCCGGCGAGACGGGCGACAAGTAAGACAGGGCGAGGTCCGCGTTGCCAAGTATCGCCGTCAGAAGATTGTTGAAATCGTGCGCGATTCCTCCCGCCAGAACACCCAGGCTCTCTAGCTTCTGTGCCTGCTGTATCTGCGCCTCGAACTTTCGGCGCTCCTCCTCTGCCTGCTTGCGCTCAGTGATGTCCGTATCTGCGCCCCTATAACCCAGAAGGTCTCCGTTCTCATCGAGCACGGGCACGCCGCCTGTCGA
This sequence comes from uncultured bacterium, assembly GCA_964480475.1. Classification (GTDB taxonomy): domain Bacteria; phylum B130-G9; class B130-G9; order B130-G9; family B130-G9; genus CAYZPW01. The sequence goes on from CAYZPW010000093.1 coordinate 6,080, forward strand.
TAACCAGATAACCTGGCCGTTCTTGTGGATGTTCTTATTCAAGAACTCGCGGAAGCACTGCTTCTTTGATAAGACATCAAATGCCGTGTGCTTCAGCTCTTCCCGGTCGTCCGGATGGAAGAGGTCATAGAAATGCTTCCCAAGTATTTCATCAGGTGTGTAGCCCAGAATCTCCTCCACGACAGGGCTCGCGTAGGTGTACACCCCTTCAGCGTCAACCTCCCAAATCCACTCCAAGGCATTCTCTGAAATATCTCTAAACCTCTTCTCGCTCTCTCGGAGCGCCGCCTCCGCGCGGCGCAGGCGGGATAGGTCCATCATCACGCCGACAAGACCCCCAACGTGACCTGATGTGTCTCTGAAGACTGCCTTGCTGATAAGGAATTCACGCCTGCTGCCGTCCGCGCACTGAACGTCGGCCTCGTAAGTTCTCGCGCCCTCTTTTCTGTAAAGCTCTTCGTCACAGCGAGTATGTTCTTGTGCTAGGTCGTCGGGAACGGCCTCCGGGAGTTCGCGCATCGAGCGGCCTATTATTCTGTCTCTCTCAATGCCCATGACCTGTTCCGCGAAGGCCGTGTTGCACCCCCGATACTTGCCTTTCCGATCCTTGTAGAAGAAAGGGCTGGGGACGGTGTCGATCAGGACACGCAGGAACTTCAGGTGGGTGGCCAACGAGTTCTGCGCCCGCTTTCGCATCCTCCCGCTATAAAGAAGCCTCAGGATTAGCAGGGACTGTAGCACCATGAAGACTGTTGCCGCCCACAGCTCTCGCCAATACCTGGAATAGAAGGACACAGGCCTGTTGAGAACCACGCTGCCCGCCGGCAGATCGGACATCCCCAGACCAAAACGCCTCATCACCTCATAGTCAAACATATAGACGTTTGGGCTTTCACGCACTATCGGGATGCTCTCCGCCGATTCCCCATCCAAAACGCGCCGCGCCATCCAAGCTGCGGTCTTGCCCTGCTCAAAACCGCTCATAACCTTCCCGCCCAGAACACCGTCGATCACTTGGAAATCCCAGCAAGTGTAGAGTGGGACGTCGCAACTCTCTGCAACAAGTCGCACACTTCTCCTATATGAAATGGACTCTCCCGCACGATCCTTGAGAAACCCCATGAGAAGCACCGCGTTATCCCCGGGCAGGGACCGCAGAGCCTCCTGCAGTTCGGACACAGTCTTGTCAGTCAGTAACTCGAACTCGACCCTATTCGCAAAATCCGGCGCAATCCTGCCAAACCGCACAATGTTGGTCTTACCGGTCATGGTCTGGCCGCTGATGACCGCGATTCGACGTGTTTTAGGATGCAGGTCCAAAACAAGCTCCACATTGCCCGCAAAATCCGGCGCCTCGTTCACGCCCGTTATTCTCTCCTGGCCAGCGATCCGCGCGTCCTCGAAATCGTTGAGGCCGCAGAAGACGACCGGGACGTTCGGGAACACGTCGTTGCGGTTAGCGAGCAGGAAATCGAGTGCATTGTCGTCCGAAGAGATAACGACCTCAAAAGTCTCAGTGCTGTATTTGTCCGCGTAGATATCTCGCAGCCGCTTGAGATAGGGAAGGCTGAAGTGCTGCTTTGTGTCCATGTATTCGATGTAAAGCTCGAGCTCGTCACTGGGAGAGAGAACAGACTCTATCCCCTCTATGATGTTGTCCGACCAAGCGTAACCCTTATGGTATGAATTGAGCACGAGGACCTTGCGGGGCCCATCAGTTTGGGCGAGAATCGGTGCAGTGAGTGCTGAGAATAGGGCTAGGAGTCCGACAGCCAAAAGAAGGCGGGAAGCCGGGTTGAAGAAGCGACGACTTGGCAAATGCAAAAAGCTCCCCGAACGGATTTTCGCCGCGCGATGGACTCTACCAGCTGACCTATAAACAAAGCTCCCCGAGACGGACTCGAACCGCCGACCCGGTGGTTAACAGCCACCTGCTCTACCAGCTGAGCTATCGGGGAGTGCACCGATTACATCATGAATATAGCCCTCCCTCGTCTCTGCTGTCAAGTTCACGCTCGCAGCTGGGAGAACTCAAACACGCCGTTGAAAGGCGCCCCGGTGGTTAATTCGCCGCGCGGCGAACTCTACCAGCTGAGCTATCGGGGAGTGCACCGATTACATCATGAATATAGCCCTCCCTCGTCTCTGCTGTCAAGTTCACGCTCGCAGCTGGGAGAACTCAAACACGCCGTTGAAAGGCGCCCCGGTGGTTAATTCGCCGCGCGGCGAACTCTACCAGCTGAGCTATCGGGGAGTGCCCTGTTCAAGAGAGATATAGGTTCTAGTTTTCATGGCTGTCAAGTTCTTGGGCTGCGCCGCACGGCACGCCACCCTAAGGCAGATGTTTACCCGGGCGCGTTCCAGTGATAGTGTCGAAATCATGGCACAGCCAACCCCAAGGAGCATTCGTCGGGACAACATTCCCGAATTGCGCAGAGCTCTGCGCAAAGCGCGATCGCAGCTCAAGACTATTGCGAATCAGCCGCCTGACGACGCGAAATCCACCCGTGAACTGACAGCGGCCGCGGCTATCCTGGCATGGTTGGCGCGAACAGGCCCCCCCAGATGGCCGCCCAGTGATTGGGACCCCTCCAGTTGGCCAGACGGGCTGCGCGATGCGTTGAATGGTATCATTGCGGACGACGTGGGGATTGAGTCTTCAAACACGCGCTCTGCTGCAACGCTCCTTGGCGAGTGGCTGCCGCGAGCTGTCTGGCTCTCGGATGACGTTCTTGGCTGGGTCTATGAGATATGCAGCGAAGGTGGAGGCGCCCGGCGCAGGAAGGGGCAATACACTACTCCCGGGTGGCTTTCTGAGCTGGTGCTGCGGCTTTGCTTGCGCACCCTGCATGGTGCGGGAGGAATTGCCTCTGACGAAGCCCGCGAACATATCAGGATTCTCGATCCAGCGTGCGGCTCAGGGCCGTTTCTGCTTAGCGCGGCCCGGACCCTTCCCGAATTGCGCCTCGCGTCGCAGGATGCGCGCCGGGCAAAGGATGCGCTCAACATTGGCCTTGAGAACCTCTTCGGTCTCGATATCGATCGAACAGCGCTTGCCCTCGCGGATTTGAGTCTCGGACTTCTTGGATACACGCGGGGTTTCGGATTCGACGTCAACTTGGCCAGCTTCGGCCACTCTGACTTCCTGGACAGGGCGTCGGAACTGACTTTTGGAATCCCACACGAGTCGCAGACTGCATCTGACCTCAGACAGCTCTTCTCGCGTCAATCAGCCACCACGTTTGACCTGGTCATAGGCAATCCGCCATACTTGGGCTTTCATCATCATTCCCGGGAATACCGCCAGCGGATTCTGAAGCACTATTCGGTGTTCGATGGGAAGGCGGACGTTTTCTACTACTTCATAGAGCGGGGTCTCGAATGCCTCCGCGAGGGAGGCGTCCTCGGATACGTCGTGCCTCGTTACTGGCTGGGTGCGGACAAAGCGGCTCGACTGCGTAGATTCCTTACGCAAAACAGCGAGCTGGTTTGTCTCCTCGACTTCGGCGGAAGGCGCGTGTTCACGGGCACAGGCGTGCAAGTATGCGTATTGATTCTCAGAAAGTGCCGTCCAAAGCCATCGCACGCGTTGAAAGTTGTCCGGGTTCTGAATGAGGGCCGGGTTGATGATCTGCCTGTCGTGCTAGGACTCGACTCAGGTTCTGACGAGAGCCATCTAATGCGCTTCGACGTCCCGCAGGAGTTGCTCAGTGATTCTTGGGTATTGGTTCCCCCCCAAGACCGTCTTATTATGTGCGCGATCGAGGCGGCCGCGGATTCGACACTTGGGGAAGTGGCCTCAGTAAGCCCCGGGCTCATTACGGGCCTGGACAAGGCCAGGGTTCAGAGTAAGCGATGCGGGAGGCTCACCCAGCAGGGCGTGTTCGTCCTTTCTGAGGATGAGATCAAGAGCCTGGACCTTCTGCCCCAAGAACGGGCGCTCGTGAAGCCCTGGGTTAAGAACTCGCAAATAGATCGATGGATTGTTAATGATTCCGATCAATACGTGCTTTACATAATCGCCAGGCCCGACGCAGCCTTGATGCCGAACTTGAAGCGGCATTTGGAGAGATTCCGGCCTATCCTCGAACGCCGCTATGAGATTGCCCTCTCAGATAGGCCCTGGTGGAGGCTCGTTCGACCGAGAAGGCCGGAACAGTTTGATGGTCCCGTCCCCAAGATCGTTGTCCCTTTCAAGGCGGCGCAGAGCAGGTTCGCGGTCGATTATGCCCGACATTGCTGTAGCGCAGACGTCTATTGCATCAACGCCCACGGCGGCCTCTTGCCCGAGTATCTGTGTTGCCTGCTCAACTCCAGGCTGCTTGAGTTTTATTTCAGGCGGATCGCCAAGAGAATGGGGCAGATATACGAGTATTACGCTCACACGCTCTTCAGATTGCCGATAAGGATAGCATCCATGTCGGTCCAACGGAGATTTAGAGTTCTCCACGACGAGATCGTCGCCGAGATTGGGAATGAGCGATCTGTGGGGCGCCGGAACGAGGGCGTCGTGCACGAACTCGAGAACAGACTGAACCGTATGGTGTGCGATGTGTATGGAATCGACAGCTACCGACTCCGTTCGTTGGTGTGATTCTAGACTATGGGTAGAGTTTGTGGTCATCTCGACCGCGTTTCAACGCGGTTATATAGATGGCTCTCATTATCTTAGCACCCGACTTCGAGTCGGGTGACTTGAGGACGTGAGGCGCCCCCCTCCTCGTGCCCAGAATTCTCACCTGAAAAGGACAGAGGGGAGGGTGTCCGCCTGCCCCAGATCCCCCATCTGAAGATGGGTGTTAGGACAATGCTAGCCCCTTACATCGCCTCGGCAGAAGCCGGGCGATGAGGGTTCATCAGCTCATCGCATGTCGGAGATCGCAACGTGGGGGCATCTTCTGCACGCCTCATGACCTGAACCCAACATTGTCTTCAATCCCGGGTCAAACCCTCGTTCGTGCGAACCTTGACATTTGCGGGGCTGAGCCATAGGTTATCGGTGGGCCATTAGCTCAGCCAGGTAGAGCAGCTGACTCTTAATCAGAAGGTCGAAGGTTCGATTCCTTCATGGCCCGCCACCTTTATTCTGAGATAATGATGGCGGAGTGGATTCCTGAGGTTTCCGCGTGGATACAGAGATTCAAGGTGACCAACGAGGCGTCAGAGCTTGCCAGGAAATGAACGCGAGGCAGAGGGAGGACCTGGCCGATGTCCTTGATGCGGCCGGGAACTTCGGTCGGGCGTTCCTGAGGGAAAAAGCGGGCGATAAATACAGAATCTGGGAGATACGCCCCGCCGGGCAGGTTGTGGCTGGGAATGAGTCGGGGGCAAGGTCCAGCGCTGCGAACTTCGAGGTGAGCCTTTTCGCAGAGGGGCAAATCCCTCTGACTACGGACGAGGATATGTAAGACATGCCCAGAAGACACATAGTTATCTATGGCGACCCAGTGCTCCAGAGAAAAGCTGAACCGGTCACGCACATAAAGAGCGACGTGGTTGAGCTCGTGGAGGACATGCAGGAGACGATGTATGCCCATCACGGCGTTGGCCTCGCCGCGCCGCAGCTCGGCGCCGCGGTCCGCGTGATTGTTCTGGACGCAAGCGGCGGCAGGGACCCCGAGCAGCTGCTCGTGCTGCTCAATCCCAGGATTCTCGACATGTCCAGCGAAGAAAACGCCGAGGAAGGATGCCTCAGTATCCCGGATTTCATGACCCATATTCCCAGAGCGACACTGGTTAAAGTCGTTGGCCAGACGTTGGATGGGAAGTCGATAGAAGTTGAGGCTGAGGGACTTGCGGCCCGCGCGATTCAACACGAGATCGACCACATCAATGGGCGTCTCATCGTCGATTTTCTCAATCCGCTGCAAAGAGACCTATTCGAGCGAAAGTTTCGACAGGAACAAGCCAACAAAAGAACGTTCTTCTAAATAGTCGGAGCAACCCGCCACATTGTCCATCGAGATACCGTCAAACAGGCCGCGCCTCATTTTCATGGGGACGCCGGACTTCGCGCTTCCGTCGCTTCGGAATCTCTTCGGGTCTGGCCGCTACGAGATGATGTGCGTTACGCAGCCGGACCAGCCGTCGGGCCGAGGGCTGAACCTGACCCCCTGCGCCTGTAAAGTTCTGGCCCACGAGCTGGGGCTTGAGGTCTTCTGTCCTGAGCGCGTCTCGCGCCGTGAACCGCGCCAAGTCCTGTCCGCCTTTCGGCCGGACTTCATCGTTACGGTCGCGTTCGGCCAACTACTGAAAGAGTCGGTCCTCGACATCCCTAAGATCGCCTGCGTGAACGTTCACCCGTCGCTTTTGCCCAAGTATCGCGGGCCAAGCCCCATCAACTGGCCGATCATCCGCGGGGACAAGAAGACGGGCGTTACGACGATGATAATGGACAAGGGAATGGATACTGGCGACATCCTGCTGCAAAAAACCACGCCAATAGGCGACGAGGAGACCGCCGCCGACCTTTATAGGAGACTCTCCACGATGGGCGCTGACCTGCTCCTTGAAACGCTCATCCGCCTCGAGAACGGAACTCTGAAGCCCACCGAACAGGAGCACGACGAGGCGACTTACGCGCCGAAACTCACGAAAAAGGACGGCCTGATCGACTGGTCGAAGGACCCTAAGACGCTCGTCAACTATGTCCGGGGCCTCGTGCCCTGGCCGGGCACCTATACATACTACCTCGGCCGGATACTGAAGATAGCAGAACTCAAGCAGGCAGAGCCCCCAGCAGGCAGCCTCGACGCGCCGCCCGGCACAGTCATCGCCGCATCGCCTATGCAAGGCCTCATCGTCAAGACCGACCCCGGCGCCGTCTCCATAGAGCTCCTCCAGCCCCCAGGGAAGCGGAAAATGACCGCCAGGGACTTCCTGGCTGGCCACAAAGTCAGAGTCGGCCAGCGCCTCTCGCGCCTCATCGACGAGTCCCTCTCTCAGTAGCCGCCCTCAACCTACGCCACCATAAGCTCTCTCACGGCAAACGTGTCTCTGCACTTGAATTGGACAAGGGCTCGTGATACTCTCTTCTGGATTTCATTCAACTACAGAACGTGCCACGTCCCTGGGAGGATAGCCTTATGCGTATCGCCAAGATGTCCCTTGTCTCAGTCATTTGCCTTCTCACAATGCTCAGCCTCGCCTCAGCGGCGGATTACTACGTTGATGTCAACACGGGCGACGATTGGAACTACGGCCTCTCACCGGACAACGCCTGGAAGACGTTAACACACGCTGTTGCAGCAGCAGGAGGGGGCACGCCTGAGAATGTCTGCACGATTCACGTTGCGCCAGGGACCTACTGCCGCGACTCTGGCGAACAGTTCCCGATTTACATGACGAACGACTACGTCCATTTGCTCGGCGCAGACCCCGAGACAACGGTCGTTGACGCAGAGCACGAAAGCACCACTATTTGGCCAGATGCCAGTCATGTGACGATTGAGGGGTTGGCGATAACTGGCGGTGATACGCTAGACCGGAATCGGCAAGGATGCGGCCTGACCTCAGGCGCCGATGATCTGACCATCCGGAATAATAGGTTTTACGGCAACCGCAATGAGTATTGGTTCGGAGGCGCCATTTGCGTGGCTGGTGAGAACGTCCTGATCGAGAACAACGAGGTATTCGACAACTACGATAATACCATAAACATAGAGAGTTTCGGCACCGATGGGGCGATATACGTCATGGGTGGCAGCTGCATCATCCGGAACAATTATATTCACGACAACAACTGCGCGGCCGTTAACACGGGGGTGGGATATCCGCGGCGTGTTATTGTTCTGAGGGATAACGTTATGGAGAACAATGTGCTTGTTCAGCCCCCGTTTTCTGAGCGAGACCGCTCCTTGATTGGGCTCTTTGAGCTTGTCGAGAACTGCCGTATCTCAGGACGTTGCACATTCATCGAATGTCCGAGCGGAACGTTCATCAAGAACTGTCTATTCACGGGACTATATGGGGTATCTTACGTTGGGTGGTCAGAGCCACTACCCGCAAGGACCGCGAGTTTTGAGCTGTGCACATTTGCCTCGGCTGCGTCGCCACTGGTCGGGATCAGCGGGGGCCACGGGAAGTTCGAGAACTGCGTATTCTACGGTAACGGAACTTCTATCAGTTTGGATAAGTACATTGGGTGGGGCACGGCAGAGGTGAGCTATTCGTGCATCTCGGACCCCGAATGGGCCTCGGTTCCAACCAACC
>CAYZPW010000094.1:0-12380 GCA_964480475.1 uncultured bacterium
GATAGATGATCCACGAAGACACACGAAGCGACACGAAATAGGCCGGGCGGGGCGGATGCTGAAGTTGCAGAGCGGCTGGCAGTTGGCGGTTCCGCCTTCGCTCAAGGCTGGGGCGGTCCCGTTAATTGCTCCTCATTTGACATTCGCTGAACCGGCGGCGGTCGAGGCTTTCGCAAGTAGCAGCCCAGAAGCCGGCGGTCTCAAGCCTCATCACCAGCTCCTTGCCCGCATCGAGAGATGCCACGGGTGCGAAGACTGTCGCGCCGCTGCCTGAGAGCATCGCCCGGTCTGTGCCCAGGGCCGAGAACATCGCAAATACCTCGTCGATGCGCGGATAAAGCCGCCTTGCGGCGGGCTGAAGGTCGTTGGTCATGAGCTCCCAGCGCTTTGGGCCGTGAGGGGCGTCCAGGAATGCGGCGCAGGCGTTGGTGGCTGAGGCACGTTTGTTTGCGGTTCCTCTGAGGCGCAAGGTGGCATAGACCCTTTCTGTATCAGCACGAATGCCAGGGTTGGCCAGAACGAAGGCAGTTTTCGGCAAGTCAGGCGCCATCTGGACTATCTCGCCTCTCCCAGTTGCCAGCGCAGTCCCTCCGACCAGAAAGAACGAAACGTCGGAGCCGAGTCTGGAGGCAATTCGGTGGAGGTCGTCGCGGCCGATGTCCAGCCCATATTGAGCGGCAAGCGCCAAAAGGACGGCGCCGGCGTTGCTGCTTCCGCCGCCGAGTCCTCCGCCGATTGGGATGTTCTTATTGATAGTAATGGCCAATCCCACGTCAAACCCGGTCGCCTCGCGAAGCCAACAGATTGCCTGCCACACGAGGTTTTTCTCGTCAACAGGGCAGCTCATGGTATCCGTGTGAAGTTCAAAATGACGAGCGACGGGGAGTTCCTCGATGGTGATCTCGTCGCAGAGGTCGATCGACTGCATCACGGTTCTGATGTCGTGGTAGTCGTCCGCTCTCTTGCGCAGGACCTCAAGGACGAGGTTGATCTTCGCGGGGGATTTGATCTTCAGCATCGCACCAGCCAGCGGCACACTCCGGGACTTTATGGCCCAATCCTGAACGATGCAGGATCAAGGTCAGCGTTGACCTCAGGATCAGCAAACGAGATACGAAGCGACTCGCGGCGTGCAGGGACACTGATCGTAACGATACGAGGCAGGCGGCAGAGCACGCCGTCTCGCCCGGTCATATCCCTGAAGTCAACGTACAGCGCCTCGACAGCGGGTTCGTCATCGGGTGTGGACTCGAAGACGAATCTCTCAACATCCTGCGTGCCCAGGCGCTGCTTGACCCACAACGTGATGCTCGCTTGATGGTCTTGCAGCTCAAGCCTGACTCTGTTCTTCGCCTCTCGAGATGACTTACTGACGACGACAGAATCGTTCGACAGCGGGGGAAAGCCTAAGACCATCGAGACGAGCCATTCGGGGGTCAGCCCAAGAAACGAGAGCGTTGAGCCGGACGCGTCTGCACTTAGGAGCCGTATCTCATTGTTCTTACCGATTTCGCTGAATGTCTTGCCATCGAATGCGACGACATGACGGGGGTGTCTGAACGGGCCTAAGAACTCTATTCTGAAGCGATTGGGGCGCTGAAGAAGCACTGCGACCGAGGCCCGGTATGCCCGCCCTTGAGAGATGAGCATCAGCCTCGCAAAGGAGCGCAACGTCCTGACTTTCGCCTGGTCCGAGGCCAGTCTCTCAGCGATCAGCTGCGCCTCGTCCGTTGGGAGCCTCGCTTGTCTCTGCGTGCTCAGCAGGCTGCAACCAAGACCGAAAAGCGAAATGACAACGAATAAAACGTGAAGCCGAGTGAGGCGCACTCGCCGCCTAGCGCACCGATGCATCTTGGGAGGTGCCGGTCGCCTTTTTCTCGAACGGAATCACTGGGGATATAGAGAGCTCACGCAGGAGTTTATGGACGGCCGGGTCGTCCGATGACGCGGACTGGACAATCTGGAGGTATTTCTTGGCTTCTTCTGATTTGCCCGCTTTGCGATAGGCGAGCGCGAGATGGCCACAGATTATCAGCTCGGAGGAAGGGTCCTTGAGGCCGGCAATCGCCTTCTCGAGGTATTCTACGGCCGCGCCTATGTCACCGAGCTTATAAAGGCCCCAGCCGAGGCTGTCCAGGAACGCGGAGTTATGAGGCTCAATTGCCAGCGCTCCCTTTACGAGCGAAATCCCCCTTTGCAGCTTCATGCCCCTGTCAATATAGATGTAGCCCAAGAAGTTTAGCGCTGCCGCGAAGCTGGGCTCAATCTTGATCAAGGTCTCCAATTGCTCAACTGCCTCATCTATTCTGCCGGCCTGCTCCATGAAGCCTGCAAGAAAGAACCGGAACTGGGGGTCCTTGGGCAGCCGTGCAACCGTCTTGCGTGCCAAGACAATTGCATCCTCGAACAGCTTACACCGCTGGTATGCCTCGAAAAGCTGGGTAATCGTGTGTAAGTCCCCCGGGTGAGCGGCCACGACCGCCTCAAGGTGCGGAATCGCCTTTGCCGGCTCATCGATGTTCAAGTATAGTCGGCCCAGGGAGAAATCCGCACGAAGCGAATTGGGCTCAATCTTCTTCAGCTTGTTGAGCTCGAGGATCGCCTCGTCATATTCTCTGGCCAGCCTGAGCAGCTCGGCTATCGTGAACCTAAGCGTTGCCTCGTCAAAGCCAAGCTCTGCGCCCCGCCGGTAATCTCGAACGGCTTCAGGGATTCTGAGGAGCATTCTGTGCGCATCGCCGCGCAGGACGTAAGCTTCTGCCATTTCGGGGGACTTGACGATGGCGGAGTTCAGCTTCTCAATCGCGTCGTCGAGCCGGTCGTCCTCAACAAGGACACGGGCCTGCTCGAAATCTATATATCCGCTCTCTGGAAGGCGGGAACCAGCCTTTTGGAGTTCCTCCAAAGACTTGTCCAGCTCGCCGCGCAGTCCGAACAACTGACCATAGCAGTAGAGTGTGTATGCTTCCGCCAGTGAAACGAGCTCCGGCGAGATTGTCGCACAGCTGGCAAACTGACAGCCCCGAACCGACGAGCTCGCCGGAAGCTCCTCGGTCGGTCTGTTGAAAGACGAACAGGACATAACCACCCATGAGAGGGCGATTATGCTCAACGAAAACAATACCCTTCTTGGTCGCATCATCCTACAGAATCACTTACGGGAATGGCCTGGTCGTAGAACAGATTCTTGCTGTTAACTAACGTTCACAACACATACCGCGAAAAACAAGCCCCTCACCCGGAACTTGTGCGGCGACTGCTCCTCTCACAGACCCTACCCACCAATAATACTATACTACCTTGAAAGTTCTTTTCGTGCAACTTCTATGTTGCCGCACGCGTCCTCTACCCGAATCGACAAGAAATGCCCCGCACCTTCAAGCACCGGCGTCTTTATCTCGAACTTCTCCACCTTGCTGTCCAGTATTCCGTCTTTGGGCCGCAATACTCTGAATTGACCCAGGTCGATAGCGAACGCCCCAGCCGCCACGTTGCTCACCTCGTCCGTGATCGTGCCGGACACCAAGAACGCGCCGTCCGAAAGTCGCTTGACGCGATTGAACTTGATGACTGGGGCGGTGTTATCGACCACAAACTCGTCGCTTTCCTCCTCCGAGCACAACTTATCCGAGGCAGGATTGCTCAGACCATCGCAGGCCACGACCTTGATGAGGTATTCGCCGTCCGAGAGCACGCTCGTGTCAATCACGCTGAAAGTCAGCCGCGTCTCGTCGGTCAGCGGTTGCCAATCGCCGTCCTTGACCTTCAAAAACACCGAGTACACAAGGTCGTCGCCGTTAGGATCGCTGGCCTGCCAGGTTACCGCTCTCAACGTCTCTGTGTCGTTTATGTCCGAGAACTTGTCGAGCAGCTTGAGGTTCTCATACTTGGCGGCAACCCCGTGCGCCTTGGCAGAGCGGATGACGCTGGATAGGTCCTCGCCCGCCTCGTGAATGGCTATCTTGTCAACCTTCGGCGGGAGATTGACCTGGATGTATGAAATAACCGCCCTGTCCAAAGCGGGGGATGAGGCGCTTTTACTCTTCGATAGGACTGCCTTGTACTGAATGTATCGAGCTTCGGGACTTGGGCACTCGCTGCCGCTTGCGTCCTTCAATGGTCCTTCCCAATCGGTCCAGGACTCGTCAACCTCAGAGACATCTCCCGACCTCGTGAACAGCTGAACCTTCGCGCCACTCGGGACTGACGCCTCCCAACTGACTTTGCCCCACTTGGCACGGGACGAGGCGTCCAGAACAGTGGACACGAGCTTGCCCTCCAGTTCCATCTTGGCGGGAAAGAGCTGGAACACGTGCGCGACCTCCGACGTGCCGAGCGCAAACCCGCCACCCGACGTCCTGCACGCTGAGATGAACTTGGCATCCTCAACCGCTCGCAATAGGTCCGCGTCCCCGTCCTTGTTCATGCGCACCACGACGCCCTCGTCGTTGCGGTATCCGAAGACCAGCAATCGCCCCTCGTGCCAATCCATGCAATAAAGCGAGCCGTTCTCGCTGGTGAATATCCGCTCGGTGCGTTCGTCCGCGTATATCCGGTAGACGGCGGATTTGCCCCTCGATGGTTTGGGAGGCTTTACCTGGGGTTTTGATTTCGGCACGCTGCTGGTGCGTTTGCTTATCACGGCACTCATTGCGGCCTGAAGCGCCTCAGGCATCGAACTCATGTCCGGAGTCTCGGGAGGACTCGGAGCCTCGGGGACCGGGGCGGCGGCGGCGCCAACGCTGCCCAGCGCAAGAACGAAGAGCTCACTGCCGTCAATGAGTATAGACCTGATCTCCGCCCCGCTCGCCTCCAGGTGCGCCTTCGGTTTGCCTGAACCCGAGAACGAATAGACGACGCCTGACGAGGTGCCTATCAGGAGCCGCTTTCTGACCGAATCGAACGTGAGCGAGGTGACGTTGGGTGCGCCAAGCTCGAGGACTGCGTCGCCCTTGCCGGGGCCAGTTATTCTGAAGACCTTGCCATTCGGCCCGGTCCCGGCGTATATCTCGCCCTTGGGACCGGACGCAAGCGCCCAGACGTATTTCTCGCCGGTCTCGAAGAGTTTCGTTGCGATGCCACTTGTGCGGTCAATTCTCAAAACGATGCCAGAAGGCCCAGTTCCGATGTAGAGCCTGTCCAGGGAATCGACGAGAACTGAATGTATCTGCTGCTCTTCGGAATCGTAAAGAACCTTCGGCTCTGCTCCGGGGCTCAATACGTAGAGCTTGCCCTCGTCGCCCGTGCCAGCGTATATGGCGCCGGACTTGTCGGCGGCGACCGCCCACACTTGCGATTCCTTAAGGTCAGCGGTTTTTTCGAGCTCCGCCGAGAGGATTATCTTGCCCTCGTCAGTCAGCGTAACGCGGTCGAGCTCGCAGCCGTCAAATTGCCCTTTACCCTCCGTTACGAACTCGTCCGAAGAGGTTGCGTGTGCTGGAGCAGCTGTAAGCAGCAGCCAGCATATCAAGACAACGGGGCCAATGTATCTACAACTCATAAAAGCCATCGTTTTGTCTCCCAGGTTGAAACAAGATGCAGCCGGTTGGCTGTTCAGTATTTCCTCGGTTTGATCTGTATTGTGAGCTTCTCTTTGCCGCTTAGGTTGAAATCGGTGTCAAATGTCAGCTTTGCCAGGACCTCGAAGTTCGCCTTGTCCAGAGTCTCACTGGAGGCCGCCGACGACAATATAGCCCTGGCCGAGGCTGGTAGCTCCGGCAGGGCCTCCCGACCGCGCAGGGTGAGGCGGCCCCTTCTGGCAAGAACGACCAGGAGCTCCCGGTGGCTGGGCGCCTCAACCAGCATATCGACCACGTCGTCGAAGCGGTTGGCCTTGAATCTCGTCCGTGCCCGGATGTGTTCCCACATCTGGTATGCGTCCGCGCCAAAGACCATCAACTCGGCTTGCCCAGGCTCGCAGGACTTCGGAATCGGGACATCGAACGTCAGCGTCTCTTTCTTGCCCTCGAAAGGCTGGACGCCGACGTTCAACCGGATGCTCTCGCCCTGACGCACCCGCTTTTTGTCAACGTCGATAGAGGCGATATTCGCCAGGTCCACCGACTGGCTCACCTTGAGCCTCATCTCGACGCTATCGACCCGCACGTCCTCGAAGCCATTGTCCATTATCGCCGCGAGTGATTCTCTCAGGTAACTCCTGAGGCAGCTCGCCCTGCTTCATCCAAATCCGTGTTTGAAGTCAGAATACGAATCGGTCAGCTTTATGGAAGTCCGATCCTTGAGTGCGATTAGTGTCTCCCAGTCAAGCGTCAGTGCACCCCAGTCGTGTTGCTGCGAGAAAACGCAATAGTCGGCTACGAGGGCCAACAAATAGGGTGTGAAGAACTTATCTCTGATGACCTCAAAATGAAACTTGTGCATCTTGTCTGAATCAGCATCCGTAAGCCACACATCAGCGGGCAGCATGTCGGGTTCTGCGCCTATCTTGCCCGCTACCGCCGGATACCTGTCCTGAGTAATCACTCCAAGAGGCTGCGACCCGGAGCTGATCTTGTGGCTGTAGAAGTAGCTTGGGAAGCCCGTGTGAACAATGCCGCTGCACATCGGGTAGCTCACGCTTCCCGCGCCGAAACTAGAGTGGCCGTAAGCGAGTATCGTATCCCCATCTCTATAAGTCAGCGTTCCCATCCCGGACCAGTCGAGGTCCCCTGTGATAAGTGCCTCGCCAAGCGGGCAGCCGGGGCGAAGCCGGTCCGGATCAATATGCACGGGTTTCGTGGGGTCAGATTGAACTGAAGCAATCCCCATCTCATTTGCCAGGAGATTGAGGCCGCTAAAGCTTGATACGTATGACAGCGGTATTGGCGTGAGCTTGGCTCCAGTGAACCGTGAGAGCAGGGGATTGCCGGCGGAGACGGTCTCGGAAACCTCGAATTCCGCATCTCTGCAAAACATATCCCTCGCCGAAGGCAACTTGAGCGGCAGCCGGAAGCGGCCTCGCTCGTCCAGATGAGGTTCGAGCCCCGCCGCCTGCGCTGCGAGCAAGCCGCCCGTGACTCGCCTCGCACTCCTGACCGGTGCGTCAAGCACCGTCAGCATCTCCTCAATCGGTGTGATCCCACCAATCGGCTCCTTCTCGGCAAGCCACCCATACGACAACGCGCCGATCAGTTTGCCGTCTATATAGCAGGGACTGCCGCTCATCCCGGCAAGTATCCCGAATCTCTTGAATCTATCATCCGTTCCTGTGAACACGATGCGGCTACCTCCCGGAACCTCCCCCCATACGACACCAAGGACCTCGATCTCGAGTCGCTCCGGTTCAAAGCCCTTCAGCGTCGTGAGGCAATACCCGGTCATGCCTGGCTTCACCTCGGACACGGGCATGATGTCCACGCTCGCCGCAAGCGCCATCGAAGCGAAGACCAAGACGCCCAGGGAGGCGCCAATCAGATTCAGAATCGGTCTGTATCCGCATGTTGCAGCCATCTACGTTCGAGCCTCCTTGTTCGTTGATGTGTTCCGACTAGGCACCGGGACAGAACCGTGCTCTGATAAATGCCTCGTATTTTCGCTCGCACACAGCTTCGCCTGGGCCTGCGCCTCGTGCTTCGCATCGGACTTCCCGCCGAATACCCAGTGCCAGCCAATTGTAATGCCGCTCTTGAGGAACTTGACGAGCGCGTCCCAACTTCGAATCTGTCCCAGATACGAGATGACGGTCTTGGGCCTCATGTAGAATCGCCTCAGCGCGTTGGTGTATGCCTTGTCCAGCTCCTCAGCGGTCCATCCATGCGGGACAAAAACCACCTTGTGCTTATTCATGTCGTGCCAGTCGCCGATCACCTCGCCATATTGCTCGATGCCCTCTGTGATCGGTGCGCCCGGGAACGGCACGAACAGGTGCATCTGAAAGTCATCTACGTATTCCTTGAGCGCAAACCGAACAGTCTCCTCCAGTTCGTCCTTGGTCTGCGTCGGTAGGCCCGCCATGTAGTAACCTCTTGTCCTGATCCCGGCTTTGTGGGTCGCGTGAAGCGCCTGCCGCACCTTGTCGAGGTTTGTCCCCTTCTTGACGAAGTCGAGAAGCCTCATGGAGGCAGCCTCAAGTCCATAAGAGATCTGCCAGCAGCCCGCTCTCTTGGCGAGCTTCAGCATCTCCTCGTTGACCAAATCGACCCGGGAGACGCAGGTCCAGGTCACGTCCATCTTCTCCCGGATCATGCCCTCGCATATAGCGTGGAAACGTTCCTTGGAGAACGTCATGTTGTCGTCGTAGAACTTGAGCTCGCGTATCCCATATTCCCTGATCAAGTGCCGTATCGCCTCCAGAACGTAGTCCGCGCTGAAGAACCTGATCTTGCTGCCGAAGACGTTCTTGGAGCAGAAGGTGCATCGGGCGGGACAGCCTCGCGTCGTGTAAAGCGCCGCCACCGGAAGCCTCCCGAACGAGTGCGCCGGCGGCGTGTATATCTCAGGGAAGTGCTCTAGAAGGTCCCACGCCTGAAACGGGAGATGATCGAGGCTTTTGAGATACTCACGAGGAGGTGTGCGATAAGCGCCGTTCTCGCCGCGCAGAATCAGGCCGTTTACGCTATCAAATGCCCGCTCGCCACGGAACGCCTCCATCAACTCGAGCACTGTAACCTCGCCCTCGCCGATCGAGCCCACGTCAAACTCGGGGTAGCGCCGCATCGTCTCTTCGGGGACCGCGGAAAGATGCGGGCCTCCGACTGCGACCTTCACAGTGCTGTCCGCCGCCTTGACGCCGGCCGCAAACCTCGCCGCGTTGCTGATCGAGAGGGTGACGGCCGTAACGCCAACCACGCTCGGTTTGTGCGATAGGGCCTTCGCTATCGCCTGCTCGTAAGATAGCCCCTGTGCCTCGGCATCGACGATCGCCGTCTCAATACCGGCCTGCCTCGTGACGGCTGCCAGGTTCAATAGGCCTAGAGGCGCGACATTATTGCTCGTCTGCTGGAGGTAGCAGTATTGCTCCCAGGACGTAAGGGGTGGATTTACAAGGACCAGTTCAGCCACGCTCAACCTCTAACATCAGCGCTGAAAACACGAATGAATTGCCAACTTGCTGCTCAAGACTAGTGATAGACCGTTTGCTGACTGCCATCCTCTTCGTAGGGAACGTCGGCGGCAAT
The DNA here is from genome assembly GCA_964480475.1 of uncultured bacterium. Taxonomy (GTDB): domain Bacteria; phylum B130-G9; class B130-G9; order B130-G9; family B130-G9; genus CAYZPW01. The sequence goes on from CAYZPW010000094.1 coordinate 9,117, forward strand.
TTCGCCGGGACGCGCGCCCAACATGCCTCTATCACGAGCCTGTTCGATCAGAATGTCCACCCCGTTAACATACGTGAAGTTCTTGAGGGTATCAAACAACTTGAAGCCATTCCTGCGGCAGAGGGCAAGATATCTGAAAAAATTGACAATAAACCGGTGCTTCTGATACCAGAACTGCGAGAAGACCTTTCTGAGGGTAACGCCCGTGAGGACCCGGGTCTGGAACCAGCCGATCGTCCACGGGCCTATGTAGGGAGTCGTGATGAACGAGATTCGCGTTATATCGACGACCTCCTTGTCCCATCGATTGCCTATCCGGCCCCCTAGCTCCCTGAGCTTATCAACCGCCTTCGTGCTCGGCAGTGGTTTCCACACGTGGAAGACGGTCGTCTCTGACTTGATCCGGCGCGCGAGCTGCTTGGTTTTTCTCAAGCTCTTGCGCGTTTCCCCAGGGCCGCCAACGCAGAAATACGTCGTAGGGGATAGGTCGTATTTGTCGCACAGATCGACCGCATGATCAATCTGCTCGTCCGATAGCTCCTTCTCATAGACCTTGTTGCGGATAAACTCGTCCCCGCTCTCGATGCCGGTCCTGACCTTCACACAGCCAGTCTCGTGAAGTAACCTCGCTCTCTCCTCGTCCAACTCATCGATACGCAAGTAGATCGAGTAGGGCAGCCTGCCAACAAGGTCGAGCCGGTCGTATTCCTCCAGGAACTTGCGCATCCACGTGCGGTTGATGGTAAACACAGGGTCCCACATCCAGGCTATCTTGAAATAAGGCCCTCGCCAGCGGTCCCATGCCTCGCGCACCTGCCTGGCATAGACCACGGGGTCCAGGAACCTCATCCCAACCCCCACCCTCTTCCTAACAATCGTCGCGGAGCAATACGTGCATCCGTGGGGGCAGTTCCGCTGCCCAATAAACGGGAACATCTGGAAAGTCTGAAGATGTTTGTCAAAATCGCACCAGAACTTCCAATCCGGCGCCGGAAGCTCAGCGAGGTCCTTGATGGCTGGCCTGATGGGGTTTTCCACCACAGTGTCGCCGTCCCTAAACCAGATGCCTTTCAAGCCCTCGAGGCTCATCCCGGACTCGAGCCTATCAAGATACTCCTCGGCAACGTATTCCCCGTCGCCTATACATATCGCATCCACGTCAAGCTCCTCGAAAACCTTCCGCTGCGTGATCGTAGCGTGATGTCCGCCGCCGATGACCTTGACCGAGGGATCGATCTTGCGCACCTCGCTAATGATCTCCTGTGCAGAAAAGCCGTGCGTGCTCAGCAGCGTGATGCCGATCACATCGGGCCTGAAGCGGAACATCTCTCGCCTGAGCCGCTGCCGCCATCTGTTGCGGCAAAACGCAAAGTCCAGGATCCTTGCCTGATGATGGGTGCGCTTCACAAGGAACGTTGCTATCGAGACCAGGCCGATGTTTATCGTGAAATACTCGCCGCCTGTCGAAGGAGTTACTAATAGTAAACGCATCTTCTTCCCACCATACTGCTTTTGAATACTACGGGCCTATTCTGGATCTACATCCTCGACCTAGCCTCTTGAGCGGGCTCACGTCGAATTAGACCCGGCAGCAACCTACCCTCTTCGCCGCTGCATTGTCAAGCAACTTAGCAGGCGCGGTTTCCCCGATGGGCAAACGGGAGAAGGGGAAAGGGCGAAAAAAGGAGAAGAGGGACTGGTCTGCCCCACTGTAAAGGCTCCAAATCCCACCTCACGAACGCGGGGCGGCCTGTCGAGCGGGCCTTGTGGCAGACAGACGTATTCCAGGTCGCGAGGGTCCTGAACATGGTTGTGCAGGAACTCACTCAAGGATTTGAACCTCGGATTTGGGGAAACTCCTGAGTTAGCAGGTGCAGTCTCCCCGATGCGGAAGCTCCATTGGGAAATGAACCTGCCATCATCCCGATTGATGCGTGCTTCCTGATATGTAGATTGCTCAATCCGATTCTTCGGGTGGCTTTGTGACCTTGCGTTTGGGCTCTCGTGCCTCGTATTATGTTGCTTCATTGTATTGCACGCCCAATCCGATAAGAGCTAGTGATGATATGAAAGCGTTCTCAGACCTTTCTAGAAAGCACCGAATGTGGCTCGCGGGAATAGTGGTGGTTGGTTTCGTCGCAAGGGTGGCCTGGATATTTGCCATGCCCTATTTTGTTCCTGTAAATGAGCAGGCGGACCCCTCGGAGTATAACCAGCTGGCGAAGAACATTGTCTCCGGCAACGGGTATCGTCTTTGGGGGATCAAAGGGCATCCTGCGACCCATCTGGCCGAGCGCCTCAAGGCGCCTACAGCAAGAAGGCCACCGCTCTATCCCTTGGTTCTCGCGACCGTTTACTGGTTATTCGGAGAGCGATACAGAGTAGTGTTTCTCTTGCACTGCCTCTTTGATGTTGTTACGACGCTTGCCGTCTTCCTGATGGCGAGGCGGTTATTCGGACAGGTCAGCGTCGGCCTGGTGGCCGCTGGCTTTGTGGCCTGCTATCCACCATTCTTCCAGCAAAACGTCGTCTTGATGACCGAGAGCCTCGGGACGGTTCTGATGACGCTTTGCTTTCTTTCGCTCTTAGCGGCTCTCGCCAAGCAGCGACTCGGCATGTTCGCCGTGGCTGGGCTTCTGCTCGGCGCATCGGCATTGGTTCGGCCGGACGCAATCGCCCTGAGTGTGGCCATTCCGCTGGCACTCATGTTCGTTCTTAGGGCTAATAAGTTGACTTGGCGCCGAGCGGTTTTGCTGCTTGTGACGATGTTCATTTGCTTCTGGCTTGTGATGTCGCCCTGGGTGATAAGAAACGCGATTCTGTTTGGGCGATTCATTCCGGGTACCACGCTTACCGGGCGCGTGATGCTTACGGGCCTTCACATGTCCACAGTTGATCCCAGCTTGGGCCTCGCGCCGCTAATGCCTTCTGAGGTCGATGAGAGGGTTAAAGACCTTGACGATGTAGAGAAGAACGAGGTCCTGATGCGAGAGTCGATCAAGTATCTTTTCAGACATCCTCTTGTCTGGCTGAGCGGCGCACCCAGGAAGATCAACAAGATGTGGCTCAATGCCAGTGATTGGTCTGCACGCTATTTCCTTTACTATCCTACGACCCGGCGCAATCACAACATCAACTATAGCCTGTTGCTGCCGAATCTGTTCTTGCTGATTTTCGCTTTTCTTGCGATATTCCGCCACAAGGGTGGCTGGCTCAGAAAAGCTGTCCCGATATTTGTGGCAATAATCGTTCTGACGCTTGCGG
>CAYZPW010000094.1:12390-13873 GCA_964480475.1 uncultured bacterium
TGATGATCGGGAGCACGGGGCTTCTTGACGACGCGCTTGCGGAGACGTTCCTGGAGGCGGCAGGCCGACATAGTATGAAGCTAATCCCGTCGGTCATGGTCCTTGCGGCACATGGGCTACACAGAACTCTCAGCAGGAGCAGAGTTGGGGGTATATCATGAGTCGTTGGTTGCTTGGGGGTCTGGCCCTTGCCTTGCTGGCGTTTTGGTTCTCGGCGCGGAGATAGTCTTACGGCTTGGTCCTTGGGAGATTGAACCTGCCTTGCGGCTGGACTACGAGACTTTCGTCGCTAGCAATGTGGGCCACGAGGGCGCTTTCAGGTACATATACACGCGGGACAATGACCTCTTCTGGAAGGGGCGGCCGAACACGAAGTGGAAAGGCGCCGTTGGGCGTGACATCCCCGTTGAGATGAACTCTCATGGTTTCCGACAGCGGGAGGTCTCCATGGCCAAGCCTGCCTCCACTTTTCGGATAGCGTGTTTGGGTGATTCCAGGACATTTGGATTGGGAGTTTGGGGGAGGAGACCTATCCAAGGCAGCTTCAACGGGTTCTCCGCGCGCGATGCCGGGAGGATGATATTCAGGTGTTGAATCTGGGGATAATGGGCTATAGCATGTTTCAAGGCTGGATATCTCTCAACATACATGCACCACAGATGCAGCCGGATGTGATCACGTTCGCCTTTGGTTTCAATGATATGCTGCCGGCCAAACACCCGGATTCGGTTTTTTACGAGAACGGCCACGGTTGGCTAGGAAGGCTTAAGCAGTTCCTGCGCAAGAGCAAGCTATTTGTCATTTATGAGAGGCTAGTGCTCAGAGTTAAGAGAGAGTTCACCGGAAAGCACGAGCCTCGTATCCTTAGGGGTGAGAAGGAAATGATCGAGGACGTTGGCATCGTCCAGCTCGGCGGCGAAATAGTGATTAGGAATCGCAGGGTGGACAAGGCTGAATACGCGAAGCTGGTGCTCAAGGCAATCGAATTCTGCAAAAGGCGTGGGATTGTACCGCTCATGATCAGTATCCCGCAGGTATCGGTGAACCCACCATACATAAGAAGACCAACCTACCACCAGTTGATGGTTTCCGTCTGCAAGGAACACCAGGTTGCTGTGGTTGATCTGTTTCCGGCCTTCCTTGAGTTCATTCAGTTGGGAGAGGAAGATGAATGGCCAAACCGAGTCAAGAAGCTTCTTCCTGGCGTGAGTCATCCTTTAGCATACGGGCATTCGTTGATTGCCAAGGGGATAGCCAAGCAACTTGAATCACTTGGCGTGCTGCCGTGCGAGGAGAGCGACTGAGGGGCGATAGGCATAGCGCAAGTCGCCCCGGCGCGAAGGCAGAGGCCAGCTATGCCCCATTTCACAGAGGCCTTGCCCGAATGATTCAGGGTCATGACTCTCATCGGTGTGGGGCGGGCTTTCCGAGGCTGGGTCATAAGTCGATTGGCGAGGATTTCGTTATCCATTCACACAATAAC
>CAYZPW010000095.1:0-13796 GCA_964480475.1 uncultured bacterium
CACTCCTGCAGCACGTAGCTCTCGGCATACTGGGCGCTCGACCAATAGACGCCCAAGCATCCGGAAACGTTCCTTGTGCCCAGATCGTAGAGCTCCGGTTCAGAAGGCACCGGAAGGTCCGCGACGATCGAGAACTCATGAGAGTACTCGTAGCCCACATTCGAGGCGCTGTCGATGGCCACAATCCGAAGCTCCGCCTCGTCCGTCTCAACGTCAGGCAGCTCAAACTCAAACGTCCCCGAAGCCACGCCATTCGACAGGAAAACCGGGCCACCGGAGCGGTTCGCAGAATACGATGACGACGACCACTCATCCACTCTGGCCGAGCTTTCCCAACCATCTGCCGTGAAAGCGAGAAGGACGTCGGAGACTCCTATGTTGTCGTAGGCAAGCCAGGTCACCGCCAACGTCTGGCCAGCCTTGTAAGGGTTGTCCTCCCGATTCATCGCCACTTGCGGAGCGGAGCGATCACTTGGTGGAGTCGATAGGTCTGCCTGCGTGATCATATCTCCGACGCCGAATGTGTCCGCAATGTCTTGCATCGCCTGATCCGGATAGTCCACTATCTTGTTCCATCTGTATCCCAGACGGTTGAACGTCTCTTCGCTGTTTATTGGCCGCAACATGCCCTCATCCACAACCACACACACAGCAGTGCTAGCCGGAGACGAGCTTGTTATTAGTGTACCCGGGCGGAAGTGTAAGCCACCCTCGGACGGCAGCGCTGCGAGCTCCGGCCTTTCTGCAACGTCGCCCACTGTGAAACCCCACGACTCCAAGACATACGTGTCGAGGACCCGCTTCCTCTTGCCCGCAAACTCACCTGCCCCCTCGTCAGTCATCCAGATCTTGCCTTCGCTCTGGTCAGTCCAAAAGACCGTTCGGTCTATTGCTGGCATGTCGGTTCCGACTACGTAGCTCGAAGCTCATCATCTGAGACCGTCACAACCTGATCGAATCCATAGCGATGTGAAAAGAACGCAGCCTCGTTCACGAATGGTCGAAGCCGGTTGTTATCGATTAGGCAAACGGTCGACCTGTCCACTGTCTTCACGAGCGTCCCGTTGGGATGCCAAAGCGAATTCGCGACTTCACCCATAATCGTGAACTTGCCCGAACGACCTGAAATGCTCCCGGCCAGATTAGAGATGCGTATCTCGTATTGATTCGTCGTCGGCCACTCGTACGGAGGAACGAATGGCAGCTCCCCCTCATTCTCCTCGGTGGCCCCCAGCGTGTAGCGGTGAACGCCATCTACATAAACGTGCACTTGCACGCGTCCATCAACCAGCCTTGAATCCCACCGGATTGAGTATTTGGCCCCCTTGTAAAGAACGTCACCGGCTCTGGGCGATATGATCCTGATGCCGTGACGTCGCACCCAGCCGGCAACGGGGTACTCGCCATCTTTGTTGAACGACTCAACAGTGTAGCGACCGCCCTGAACGTCCATATCGATAGAACGACTGTCATCCGCCGTCGAATTCAGGAAGTTCTGGTGAATAACCACAACATATCCGCCACTACCTATAGAAGGGATGTACACTTCTCTGACAATCGCAACATGCCCGTAGCCACCACCGTTAGAGCACAGAATGTCACCGACTTCAGGTGGCACAGGGCCTCCGTTCTGGAATGGGAAGTACCCTGCACTAGCTGCCTTGCCGAAATAACCATTCGCATCACCATACATCTTCGAGCCGTAAACATCTTGACCATAGTTCGCCAGCCAGAACCTATTAACGTATTCCACACACTGCCATTTCATCCCGGTGCATAGCCACCTGTCACCATAATAATCATAGTGATCCGTCTGGCTTTCACAGTGGTTCCTGCAGTTTGAATAAGCGCACACGTCGTTGAACCATCCGACTGCCTCGCCAAAGTCTGCGTCCGGGCAACCCTTGCACTGGCCGGGAAGATCTTTGGGCGGGTCAAACTGTTCGCAGTCCTCAAGAGAGAAGAGTGCCTCCGCCGGACACCGATAAGAAACGGCAACCAACAGAATGCAAACAACCAACAGAACAATCGCTTGAAAAGGTCTCGTGAAACGCATCTTTCCACCTCCGTGTTAAATACAGTTCTACGCATGTCGAAATAACTTCCGGCAATTCTACACTAACGTTGGTCAATCACCAGACGTTTTCTGAAACGCCGGAATGACAAGCCGGGTCTCCGTAGCACGCCGGAAACGAACACACCGCAGTCTAACACCCAACGACCCAACTCAATAACGGTCAGGGGCCTCAACCAGCCGACAAACATGATGGCTGAGTCTCTGTCCACACACCATTTGGGCAATCCCACAGAAACCAACGAGTGTGTTGAACTGCGCGTTTCCTCGAGTTTGAATTTGCGGCTAGAATTGCCCATATCACCAAGAATCCGAAGTGCGGGGCAGCCCTGCGTAATATGGGTAGCAAGCAACGAAGAATTCGACGCCGGCCTCTGCTTCGACTTTGTTCCCGAGAAGGTCGATGGATTCGACGTGGAAATCAGACAGGTCAACTTCTCTGCCGATTCCCAGGGCAGTCTCTTGGGAGAGCATGAAGGTGAAGGCCCGTTGTATCGATTCTTTCATCACGCCCTTGACGCCACCCGCCCTCGAGGGCCAGGGAAGCGGAGCATTGAAGCGACGCGCCTTGATCCCGGCCCACCGTCAAGAGCGTGGGGGAAGCTCTCATGAATTTGGGATTGTGGATTGCGGATTGCGTGACTCTTGGCTTGCGAGTTTACAGTGTGCGCCCCAACTTTCGGTGCTTCTGGAGCCTGATTAAGGGAGTGTGTCCGTTCTCTGCGCGGCAGAGTATTTCACTGGGATGAAGTCCGTCTATCTCGCCGATATATGCGTTCTCGATGATGCTGAGCTGGATGTCGTCGCTTGCCGGGGCGTCGTCTGTCATCAATGCGATCACGATTACGATTGCCACAAATCTCAATTCTGTCATTTGTCGTCCAGTTGATGCGCTTCGACTCCGGCGATCTCGGCCTCGGCCTGAAGTGAAGCTAATTAAGGAGAGATGCTCACCAGCACTAACATGCTTCGTGAGCATCATACTCCCCGTCGGGCTGCGAGTCAAGTCATGGAAGGCTCGCCACGTGCTCGTGTACCTCCTGTTGCTTCGAGGATGTGTTCATGTCGTGGTGCATCGCTGATTGTTGCCTGTCGTTGGTTCGCGCGTGCGTGAGTAGTTTTCTTGGCCGCATGGCCCTGGCTAGTATATTTTCTCTGTATTAGCCTGGTCAGTGACGGACAAGCTGCAAATTGTGTTGGCCATGAGTGTCCATGATTAGGCCATAGGTCCGACCGGTGGACATAGCTTGTGTGGAGTTGTCCATGAGATAATCGGCCTTCTGGAGAGGGATAGATGTTCCGGTGGCCACATGGACATCTTCTTTGTCCTCACGCGCTAGGCGGGCCAAGAAACCAGTTAGAACTATCCCGGTGTATCTTATTGTCTTTTTGGAGAGTGGAGGCGGCCCTACTCAGTGTTCGTGGGGATATGCTCTCTTTATCTGCCAGCTCTCGGATGGATGACTTGCCTATTCGCCCGCCATAGCTCGCCAGGGTGTTAAGAATCCAGTCGGCAGCCTTGGTCTGCTTGGTTTGCTCGGACCTAGCTTCGGGAGAAGGCTCGAAGGCGATCTCATGCTCTGCTGGCAGTATCGAGCCGGCGAGCGTCGGTGGTGGGTCAGCACTTCGGACCTTCCAGGGCGCCATGCGGAACTCGCCGTCTCCAAGCTTCAAGACGCCGATTACGGAGTCGACGGCATAGCTTATTTCGGTGGTGCCGAGTACAAGTTCAAGAGGATCGATGCCAAGATCAGTATATGCGCCCTTCTTGAGTTTGGCGTCTCCGATCTTCTTCGTATGCGCTATGAGAATGGCGGGCTTATGAAACCTCGCGCACAAAATCTGCAGCCGTTGGAGCGTAGGCTCGACGCATTCGGGCTTATTGCGATCAAGACCTGCGAGTGCGGCGTGCAGGCTGTCCAGAACGATGGCAAAGACGTCTTGCCGTGCGAAAAGGGCCTCAATTTCGAGCCATGTGGGCTGGTTGAGCCGAACCGGCTCAATCACATCACGTCTTGGTCCCTCAAGGAAGAGCAGGGAATCTTCGGGCAACTGGTAATCGGAGACGAGGTTGCCGATTTGTGTTGTGACGGGTTCGGCCAGTAGGAGCAATATCTTCTTTCCTGGTCGCGGTTGGGATGGGGTTTTATCCGGCCATTGGCCCCCCATTATGGCGCATCGGACCATGAGCCATAGGGTGAGCGTCGTCTTGCCGGACCCCGGCGGGCCTGCGATAATCGTCAGTCCCTCGGATTGAATCCAGCGCGGCCAGATCCAGGTGAGAGATCCTGCTATGGCTCTGCATTCCGCTAGAGAGCGTCCTGTGTAGAGTTTGACTGGTCTTTGGCTACGGACGGCATCGATATCTTTCTGAAACGCGTCAATCAACTCTGAGCTTTGCGCTGCGCCATCCTGGGCCTTCCGCATCAAAGCCTCGCCCGCCACGAAGAGTCGTCGCAAGCGGTGTGTTTCGACGACGATGCCGGCGTAGAACTTGACGGGGGTGACGGCGGATGCCGACAGGATAACATTTGAGATGTGATCCCCGAGCTCGCGATCCGCTTTCATCTCCCGAACGAGTTGGCGCAGTGGGTCAGGCTCAAACCGCTCGCCGCGATCCGCAATGGCACAGACGGCCGCTAATAATCTCTCATTTCGCCGGTCTTGAAAGAGGCCATTTCCTGACAGGATTGCACGATGCTCTGGGATTTGCTCTGGCTGCTTTATTAAAGCGCCCAGCAAAGTCTGCTCCGCCTCGAGGTCGGAAGGAAGGCGTGCGATCTTCGGCATCGCTATCTCCTAAATCGGGAGCGTTTCGACTTGGCCCGTCCGGCGGCCAGCGTGAAGGCATTCAATTCTCTGCCGTCGGCATCCCGTAGTAGCTGAAGGGCCAGCCTCTGTTCTTTCCGCCCACGCCGCCGGGCTGATTTGCTGGTCTTGTTCGTCGTTGCACGTTGCTCACCTCCCTCGCTTAAGCAAGCGGGTGGTTCGTTCACTAATAGCGTGCCGGCCCCTGGCGATATACTCATCGACTGCAGTTTGCTCGAGTCTGATGGACCTGGTTCCGACCCTCACGTGCGCGAGAAGTCCCGCCTCGATTTGCAGATAGACGAACTCCTTTGAGACGCCGATTTGTTCCGCAACGTCTCCAACTGTCAAGAGTGTGGTCATAGAAAAAGTCTCCTTTCCGAAGCTTGACGTATGTGGACAGTCCGTTTACTATTGAAACAATTGCTGAGTTTAGTGACTTGGCGTTTGCGTAACGCGATCCGTGGAGTAGCAGGATTTAGAGCGGCAGCTATGGAGGTAGGCGCTGGCCAAAATATTTGTTGGCCGACTGAAGGTCGAGAGTATTGGTGAGGATTATCTGGACTGCCTTTTGGTCGAGGGGCCCGAAGTTCGGCCCTGTTCAGATGGGGTCCGGGAGGTTTTGTCGTACTTCAGCCTCTTTCCGCCTCGTAAGGACGGGGATTGGATTCTACACCATAGGGTTACAATCCCTGAAAGTGGGGATTGGGGACCTCTGAAACGATTGATTCAGTCGAATTTGCCTCCTGCCTACAAACTACCGCTGGGCCAAATCCAAATCTGGCCTGACTACTATGAGTTCGAGGTCGGGACTGGAGTGCTGAAGATTCGCAGGAGAACCGGAGCCCAAGTGGTACAGGCTTTGGAACCCTTGCCGTTCAAATCTCGTTGCTCAGGGGCTGGCTATGGGTTCTTGGTAAAAGGGTTCATTCGGACCAAGGTTGCGGGGCGGCCATGTCGGTTGCCCGCGTTCTTTGTCGTTTTGCCGAGACTGCTACGGCTCAAAAAGACGGAGTCGCCCGAGTGGCTGCATCCCTGGGTCAACGCGAAAGAAGTCGGGATTTGCGAGTTCTGCAGAGCCTATTTTGCGCTGCGTAAGCATGGGCGTTTCTGCCGCGCGTGCTCCAGGAGCGGGGCCCGCATGAAAGCCTGGCGTCAGAGCCAGCGGGAGGGCAAGCATGACTGAGCCGGGCAAGGAGCAAGGGCTGTTTCGGCGAGGTGGGCGTTGGTGGGTTGATGCGCAAGTTCAGGGTCGGCAGTGGCACTGATCAGGAAAAAAGGCTCTGAGATCTTCTACGTTGATTTCAGGGACCAAGATGGCCGTCGGCATCGTATCTCGACAGGAACCAGCAACCGTCGTGTTGCTAGACAGATCGAGACGAAAACCAAGGCAGACGTGGCAAGCGGGAAGTTCCTCGGTGTCCTACGTGGGCAATTGACGCTGAGAACAACTCTTGAGCGCTACATCAACTGGCTTGATCGAACGGGCCGGCGGACAGAGCGGGCAACACACGCATCCAAGCACCTACTTCGATTGCTTCCGGCAGATGCGCGCGCTACGTCGCTAGACGTGCGCAGTCTTGATGCGTATCAATGCAAAAGGTTGACTGTGGCCCGACCTGCCACTGTGCGTAAGGAGCTGAGTGTCCTCAGAGCAGCGCTTAATCGAGGCGTCCGTGTGGGAGAATTGCAGTACAATCCAATAGCGGGGAAGCTGCCTCGAATCAAAACCACCCCGAGGACCCGCGTTCTGAGCGATACAGAAATCGATGCGCTGTTTGATGCTGCAAAGAATCGCCGCCGATATGTCTTGGCTGCTTTGGCCCTAATGGTGGGCGCTGGTTTACGTCGAGGCGAAGCGCTCGGGTTGCTCTGGCAAGATGTTGATCTTGAGGCGGGATCAATCGTAGTTAAGGCAAGCAAGACACAAACTGTTCGGACGGTCCCGCTGGCAGATTGGGTTCGACACGCTCTTGAAACCATGCCCAAGAATGGAAAGACAGTCGTTGCCAAACGGAGCGGGAAGCCCCTGCACTGTATCCGTGGTAGCTTCAAAGAAGTGTGCAAAGAGGCCGGGATTCAGGGGGTCACGCTACACGATCTGCGTCGAAGCTACGCAACGCGACTGGCGCAAAGTGGTTGCTCGCCCTGGATCATCAAGGAAGTTCTCGGACATAGCCAGTTACGAACGAGCGAGCTTTATGTCCATATTTCTGACAAAGCAATCAAGGATGCGATCTCTGCCGCCTGTCCGGCGCCTCCGACGCTTGATTTGGGTTCCGATGCCACTCAGGAGAAAGAGGCCGTCCGGCAGAGTTGTGGGCACAAATAGGGCACAGTGCCATTTGCTGGGTCTCTGAGACTAGCCATATAGCCTACTTTCGACACCCAACACGCTGCCTTGAGGGGGCAGTGGGCGAGAGCCTGTGGGGGTTCGAGTCCCCCTCTCGGCATTTCCTTTCCTATCCTCGAACCGCGCTGTAACGGCGAAATCCTGGGACGACGGAGGTCATCCGGTCGAGGCAGTCGTAGTTGAACGTCTTGGTCACGTTACTCATCGTCTGTGACGCCAGGTTGCCGTCCCTAGCCTGAGGCGAACCGGAAAATGAGTTTTGCAGCGTATGGCTGCCTCCGCTTCATGGAGCCGTCCTAATGCGCGTAGACGACGGGCGCCTATTTGCCAGCCGTCGGTGGCGATGGCTTCTTTGCGTCCTTGAGCATCTTCTCCACCCCGTAGGTGGCGTTCTTCAAGACCTTAGCCTTATCCGTCTTGAAGTCATACCTGATTATCCTCCATGGTCTTGGTGGCGGGATGTGATAGATCAGGCAATCCTCCCGGTCGAAGTAGTGCCAACAGTCAAGCGCCTTACACGGCGAGAGATCGGCGTTGGCCACGACGGCCCTTCGTGCTACAACGTTCAGGGTCCGATCGGTTATAGTAAGGTGCAGTGTCTGTCCATTGCAGCTCGCGAAAACAAGGTGATGGCCGGGAATGGACCAACCCATGCGCGCCCCCGGCGATTTCTCTGGCATAATTAGGACCGATCTTGGCCCGGTGATCCGCGTTATTTGGCCGCTCGAAAGGGCCCAAACTGAGACGAGGGACCGGCTGCCTCGGGGACCGTTGTGGAATGCCGAGAAGTACTTCCCATCGCAGGAGAATGTTAGAGTGTCGGCGTCGAGGCGATGACGGTCTGTTAGGTAGTAGCCGGTGGCTGGCTTTGAAAGGTCTGACGGGTCAAACGTAACAGCGTAAATCCGTGGGCCGGCGTTCGGCTCGCTGCTGAATTGCCTCATAAGAAGGGCAATGTGGCTATCAGAGGTCTCGACTAACACGCCAACCAGGCTTGAACTGGTCGGGACATGACAAAGTGCTTCACAGAGCACCTTTCCATCATAGCGCACAACCCACAAATAGCGATTCTCAAAGCATGGCAGCTTCGGTGTATCATCATCTCGCTTCTCCAGTACGAAGGCCCAGGCATCTAAAGAGGCAAGGTAATATGGACCTTCGGGGAAAGACACCTTCTCTACGGTGGGAAGCACTATCCGGTACTTTGATTTGGCGCCTGTTTCCCCTACTTTCAGCACATCAAGCCAAGAGAATGGAGGATAATTCCCACCGAAGAACATAACACCAATATCGCTTGCTCCTTTCTCCTCCACTACCGGCAGGATATCCGCGCTCGGCATGATCTGCATCTTGTCCAAGTCGAACAAGGACACGCTCGTGTCACGTTCCACTAAGTAAAGCTGAGCCTCAACGCCGATCGTGGCGCGCGTCGGACCGAACGAAGCGGGGTCAGGGTACTTAGTCTCCCAGATCACCAGATTGCCCGATCTGGTCGGGGCGGAGAATAAGAAAGACCCATAATATTCCCCCTGCGCCGACGAGATCGGACACAGAAAGAAAAAGGCTATCAATAAACAGTGACGAATCATCGGTATCTACCCTCAAATACGATGAAGTTTGTTGACTTCACATGCCGGGAATCCCAAGCTGGTGTTGCGACCCAGGTGTTCCAGGAGAGCGGTCTGCGCGTATCGGGTTAGAACCGGAAACGGGCGGCGAGGTCCCAAGATCCGGCGGTTCTGGATCATCCCCGCTCCAGGCCCAGGCGATACAAGTTGTCGCACACCAAAGATCTTGCACCCAGGCAGCGTCTTCGGCACTTAGGTGCTCCCAAGCACACGCCGAACAATACCTGACACAACAAGCACACCTTTTTCCGAACTCTGTGTGATTCGCACATATGGTATGTAGGGCTTCCAAGAAGCAATGCATAAAGGCGGCCAAGTTCGACACCGTACTCTTGCTACTCCCTAGAGGACGCATGTCGGGATCAGGCACAGGGTCTCTGTGCTCCGCGCTAAAATCCGACCACATGCCGGACGGGTCGGTGAAGTTTGCGGGGAAGTTGTTGCAGTAGGCGTAGAGGGAGAAGAAGCGACCGAGGGATTGGTTGTAGTAGCGGGCGCGGTAGAAGTAGGCGCCCATCGCGCCGTCATAGACGCGGGCTGTGAAGCGATATGGACAGTCAACTTGGCCGCTGTGATGCGTCGCGGTGGGCTCCCCGAACGCGTCGTACGAATACGTGGTCTTGAGGGTCTCGTTTTCGTCCAATATGTGTATTATGGAGCCCAGGCGGTCCTTCATCAGGTAGTAGGTGTCGCCCGCCTGCTTCGCACTTTTGTCAGTCATCGATAGTGGCTCGTCCACCCACGGCCCGTGCGTATATTCTCTATTAACCGTTGACCAGTTGCTATCGTATTCTTGGATGACGTCGTTTCCGTCGTAGAAGAACTTACGCGTGCCGGAAGAATCCGTCAAGCTTAGACGCTTGCCGTCGGGGCCGTAGGTCATGGATTGCAGCGTGGTTTGGCCCTGGACAACGGAGGTCATCCGGTCAAAGCTTCGTGCCTAACACGGATCTCATTACAATCCATCACACCTAGGGACGGAACTTGGCAACGATTCTGCCATCGAGCGATCTAATCACCAAGTGCTCGTCGGCCTCATCATAATACGCGATGATCTCCCACTGGGGGTCCCAGTCATACACTCGGCATCGTATGTCCTCCTGGAACGTATAATGCCGAAGCAGCTTGCCGGATAAGTCGAATATCCGCGCCCCTGAAATCAGCTTCTCCGACACGAACGCTACTGGTCGACCGGGTGAGTCTATTGCCTCCAGGAAACCTATCTTGTCACAACCCTTGCCGACCCGGAACTCGTCGCCGACCCAGTTCATAAGCTTGTGTGCGACCTTCCTCTTCACATTATATGCCCAGAATGTCTGTTTGCTCTCGCCCTCTCTGTCTTCGATTCTCGTGAAGAAAACATGGCCCACGTCCCATGTCGCGCCCAACACCTTGAGGACCTTCGCCGCCAGTTGTTTGTTCCCCTGAAAAAGGTGGGTTCCCTCTGGCCCCGTTGCGCCCTTGTCTGCATCAGAGAATATGGGATCGGCATTTTCAAGGAGAAAGCAGGCGTTCAGAGGAGTTCGGTCATTGGGCATCGTGCGCCATGAGCCGTCCCGCGACGAGACGACAATGAGCTTGTCCGTTTTGTCAATCTCCCCTGGCTTCTCGGTTTGATCGTACCAGACTGCCGGAAAATGACCGCCCAGGGTATTGAATGAGTCATAACTGCCAAACGGTAACCCCCACTTCAGAAGACGACGGCAGTTAAGTGAATCTGGATCAAACCACCATAACCACTCCCGGTCATAAAGCTCAAGTCCCGAGAATCCGCCCAACACCCAGGGACAGTCGAAATCAAGTAGCCAAGCCCTGATCGGCACGCCGCCTCCAGACTCAGAAGCGCAAGACACCGGAAAACAAAGGAAGCCAAAAAACACTGGCTCTGCAATTTGCACTTGGTGCTTGATAAACTGCCCCGCCGAATCAACCGAGATGGCGCACATTCTTCTCGGCGTGCAATACACGACCAGATCCCGCCCCTGAAAGATGCGGATACCGGTGACGAAGTCCTTCCCCAATCTAGGGACATGCTCTCGCTGGTTGCCCGGGTTAGGTGGAGATCCGCACCCAGAAACAGCACACGTTAGGGATGCAAGCAACATCCCTAGAAGCATGATACGGATCATCCAATTAGCCAAGAATCTTCTACGCGATAAGTGGTGCATTTGACTCCTCAACATTTAATCAAGACATCACTGTCCGCCAAAGCCTCTGTGATTCGGTCGCGCGAATTCATTCAGCGAAAATCTGCTCACCTGGCATAACGGCCATCAAGGATTTCCTTTCTAAGCGGGACTATCGATCATTGGGGAGGTTCCAGCGAGTCCGACGGTTCCGCTGGCTCTAACAACTTCTCCCATATCCACGAGATTATGGTACTGGGCCAGCTTCCGAAAAGGCTCCCAACTCTGAACGTCCAGGTGGTTATGACTGGCCAGACGTCTCTCCAGTATAATAACAGGCCCCTTTTGGCGCCTACCGGTCCAAGGTGCTCGCTGTAACCACAAGGCTGAGAAGGGTCTGGGGTGATGTATCCTACCACGTTATTGGGGTTCCAGGGCGAACCAACTATTATGCAAAGCTCACCGTGCGTAGGGTCGTACTGCTCCTCATCCCCGTTGTCAAAAACAGTGATGTAGCCTCCCTTCCCGTCAGGCTTTGCGTAGCACGGACGCCTGCCCCTGCTCCTGTTGCTATTAATCTTGGCGCTCGCCGTAGTGCTCTTAGATGTGTCGTTATCTTCTGCATCTATTCCCATGCCGCATTGCTCTGTGCTATATTCCGCAGACCAGTCATCCGTGTGCATCCCACTTGGGTCGGTGAAGTTTTGGGGGGAGTTGTGGCAGTAGCTATACAGGCTGCCGAGGGAGAAGATGGGGTCGCGGGAGAAGAAGCGCCCCAGTGATTGGTTGTAGTAGCGGGCGCGGTAGAAATAGTTGCCCATCGCAGTGTCGTACACTCGGCCGGTGAAGCGGTACATGCAATCGACCTGGCCGCTGTGGTAGGTCGCAGTGGGTTCGCCGAATGCGTCGTAGCTGTAAGTTGTTCTGAGGGTTTCGTTCTCGTCGAGGATGTCGATTATCGAGCCGAGGCGATCTTTCATGAGGTAATAGGTGTCGCCCGCCTGCTTTACGGTCTTGTCAGTCATCGACAACGGCTCGTCAACCCACGGGCCGTGCGTGTATTCCTTGCTCACGGAACTCCAATCGGAATCATACTCCTGAATCACGTCGTTGCCATCGTAGAGGAACTTGCGCGTGCCGGAGGCGTCTGTCAAGCTGAGGCGCTTGCTGTCGGGGCCGTAGGTCATCGATTGGAGCGTCGATTGGCCCTGGACGACTGAGGTCATCCGGTCGAACGCGTCGTAGTTGAACGTCTTGGTGACGCCGGCGGTCGTCTCGCCGGTGAGGTTCCCGTTGTTGTCGTGCGAATACGATGTGCCAACAGTGCCCTCGGTCGATTGCGTCAGCTGGTCGGCGGCGTTATACGTGTAAGACGTTGTCGCCGCGTCGCTGCGCGTCCACTCGGTCCTATTCCCGTTATTGTCGTAGCTGAACGTATCCCCCCGGCCCGACGGATACGACACCTCCGTCAGCTGGCCCTCCGCATCGTAAGTGTATTCCGTGCCGCCGATCCCATACTCGTCCTTCGCGGTAACCTGGCCGCAGGCGTCGAACGTGTATTCGATGCTCGACACCGTCGTCCCGTTCGACTTCAGGTTATCGATGGCTCACATCAGACCGGTCGTTTTCTGTCCGTCCTTCTAGAACCAATCTCCTAACTACCATCAAGTAGAGGAGAGGCATTCTGATGGCACCGAACGCCACAAGGACGGACAGGATCAGTAGTGACTGCCAAGTCATCGGTCTGGAACCCATGTATAGCGCTGTCATCATCCAAATGATCCCCAGTCCAATGACGAGAGTCCCCGTCAGCATAGAATAATAGGATGCGTTAGATCCGATCCACCGTTCGGCCCACAGTCTTGGTTTTCTGTATGGATTGATTAGCCAGTTCACTAGTGCCTCCCTCAATAATCGAATATTCAAGTTCCTGTCTCGTCGTGTCATCTTGCCATTCATGAAGCCAATCTATAAGGATACTGAGGTCATTATACTAGTGCTTCTGCCGTCACCATATCAATGGTCCGTTCCCGTCAATGGGGATTAGTTTCGCGAAATCGCTCTTTTTCTTGCCGCCCGATGGAAGCCCGCAGCCGATTCCCTCGCCTATGGTTGGGTCCGTCGGCGTCCGCCAAGCCCCCATCAAGAGGTCCGGGTCAAACTGTCCGTCCCAAAACTGCATACTGAGGTCAAGTAATAGGCCGAATCCAATGACGTATGTCAAGATGAAAGCGCCCATGCTAGTGAAGCTCGAGAGAGGGCGATGCCCCGTGTCTGCGCCCTGATGCCGCCAGTTACCCGAGGGCCCCATACTCATGGCGCCAAACACCAGTGCAAGGCATCCCAAGCCGAAAGCCAGAAGAGGACATTCAGAGGACGCAATGGCAGCAATCCCCAATATAAGGGCTATTTCGCCATACCGCTCTTTTGGGTCTTGCCCCGGTACTGGTGGCGGGGGATCGGGCGACAACTCAGGAAGTGGGTCCTTTTTCTCCGCCGCTAGAATACCGGGCCCCAAACCAGTTACGCCGACAGCCGAACGCAAGCTCATGCCCATGGCGGTCCCGGTCAAGTTGCGGGCGACCATGCCACTGGGGTCGGTGAAGTTCGCGGGGGAGTTGTTGCAGTAGGCGTAGAGGGAGGAAAGGGAGAAGATGGGGTCGCGGGAGAAGAAGCGGCCGAGCGACTGGTTGTAGTAGCGAGCACGGTAGAAGTAGTTGCCCATGGCGCCATCGTACACACGGCCTGTAAACCTATACATGCAATCAACCTGGCCACAGTGATAGGTGGCGGTGGGTTGGCCGAAC
>CAYZPW010000096.1:0-13407 GCA_964480475.1 uncultured bacterium
GGTGCGTAGCCGTGGGTGCAACCCACGGATCTTTGCGAAGAGAAAGCTAATAGACCCCGAAGGCGTCGGACAATCTGCGAGAGATTGTCCGACGCCTTCGGGGTGAGGGTCGTGTTCCCGCACGAGTACCCCGCGTTTCACACGGGGCTACCCACGTGGCCCCCTTTCAGGGGACTTCTGCCCCTCCAACCTGACGTTAATCCCACTCTCCCCTCCCTGTAAACCAAGCCGAACAGTCTACAACCCGGCGAATGTCTGCCCTGCCTTTTGATCCGATTGGGAGGGGTAAGACCCCTGACACATGAATGGTCTGTTTACGGGCCAGCCTGCTAGTGGTAACTGCGCCCTAGTTATGCGGCGAGAATACCACGATTCTTCAGATTCTTGTTGTCTGTGTGCCGCCTCCCTGACCCATTCCGTTAGGGCAGTCACACTCTGAGAATGGCCCCCAATGGCCGATCTCCTAACAGGGCTGAATTGATCTAGCGGTTAATCCCCGCTTTGGCACGTGAACTGCTCTATAATGATGCGTTGCCAACGATGAGTTCTTCACTTCAACACCTCGGTAAGGAGAACAGAATGAGAAGCGCACACCTGATTGGCTCTGTGTTTGTCCTCGTCCTGCTTGCGCCCACGGTGATGTTTGCGGCCGAGCAGCCCGAGGGGGCTGTGATCACATCGGGCCAAATCCTCATCCAGTATGAGAGAGACATGGGGGCTTTAGAGTTCGATTCCCTCTGCTCAACGTTATCGGAGCTGGGTTTCGGATTCATTCGGCACTATCCCAGAAGTAGCGTGCTGAAGGTTCAGGTTCCCTATGGCGATGATTCAAAAGGCGCCGTAGCGAAGGCCCAAGGAGTTTCTGGTGTCCGTCATTCCGAAATACCATTTACGTGTCGTGCGTGCGGAGAACCGAACGACGAGTGGTATTGGCTCCAGTGGAACCTGAAACAGATAGGCTATGAGGAGGCCTGGGACCTGTTTCTCAAGGACGCGGCGTTTGCTGACCCCGCGGTCATTGCGGTTCTGGATACCGGGATAGCGTATGAAGATTACGCAGACGCCAAGTATCAGTATGAGCGGGCGCCGGATTTTGAACAGATAGAGTTTGTGGACGGCTACGACGCGGTTAATAACGACTATCATCCCAACGACGATAATGGGCACGGCACGTTCGTCTGCGGCGTTATCGCCCAATCGACAAACAACCTTGAGGGCGTGGCGTCAATCGCTTTTGGCTGCAAGATTATGCCCGTCAAAGTCCTTGGTGAGTATCAGACAGGCGATACGGCGTCATTGACGGAAGGCATCTACTATGCGGTAGATAACGGCGCAGACGTTCTCAACTTCAGTCTGGGCTTCTCATGGTATTTCTCTCGCAGCGAGATTCTGTCCGATGCCGTTGCCTATGCTGCAGATAACGGCGTCGTGATGGTTGGTTCGTCGGGTAACAACGAGCTTCCCTACGTCAAGTTCCCCGCAGCTTACAATGAGTGCTTGGCCGTCGGCGCAAGTCTCTTTGACGACGATCCCGGCGTTGTGAATAGGGCGCCGTACTCGAATTACGGCGTCGCGTTGGACTTGATAGCCCCCGGCGGCGATTTCGGGGATAGAGACGACGACCTCTATCCGGAGGCTGTTCTTGCCGAGAGCTTTGACGGCGGCGCACCCTCTGGGTGCTGGGACCTTTGGTGGGCGCCTGGGACGTCCCCCGCGGCCGGCCAGGTTTCTGGCATTGCAGGGCTATTGGTCTCGCTTGGACTGGATCGAGAGGAGGTCATAGCCGTCTTGAAAGGGACCGCTTCCAAGGTATGTTTAGACCCCAAGGACGGCGACCCAGCAGCGACCGACGAGTTTGACTGTGAGACCGGATACGGGCTTGTCAATGTCAACAAGGCGCTTGAGTGTGCCTTGACTGGCCTGATACCCCGATTCCCAGAATACCGAGTTTCGATCTCTATCAAGACAAAAAAGGATAAGGGCGGGAAATATCATGGCGAGGCGAAAGTTACAGTAACTGATGCCGGTGACAAACCTGCGAAAGAAGTCACAGTGTATGGCTACTGGGCAGGCTCTGCGGTTGGCGCCGACTCGGAAAAGACTGACAAAAAGGGCAAGTGCAAGTTTAGGTCAGAAAAGACCGCAGAGGAGAACCCCCATTTTGAGTTTGTCATCACAAACATCGTGAAGGGCGGCAAGGAGTTCTCAGCGACCGCGGATCTTGCGCTTAGCGATGTCGCTGAAGCCGACGCGATGATAGTGAGGCCCCTGAGGTCAACGGGTGGCGCTTGCACGTCCGTACTCTACACGCCCTGGTTCAGATCGCCAGATGACGGTATCTACTGATGAGTTGGGAATCAGACCAGATCGACATACTATTCATCGACGACGACGACGCGTTCCGGCAGGTGACGACGGATGTGCTCGACCATCTGGGATACCGGGTGCAAGCAGTGAACAGTATGTCCGATGCGATGAGAGCACTGCGAACAACCGGATTCGATCTAGTGCTCTCGGACCTCTGCATATCAGGCGACAAGGATGGCCTTCTGATTCTGGACTTCCTTAATTCCATGGGCATCGAAGTGCCGGTTATCTTCATCACAGGGAGCGGTTACGGGGAGTGGCTGGTCGCGGAGGCAAGAAGCAGGCGAAAGGTCGGCTTTCTGCAAAAGCCGGTCACGATGTCTCAGCTGGCTGGGTCGATCGAGTCTCTCTGTTCCCGTCAGGCGCCGGTGCAACAGGCAGTGTAAAGGTTACGTTGGTTCCCTTGCCTCTCTCGCTTGTGGCCCAGATGCGGCCACCGTGCTGCTCAACTACGCTTCTACATATATAAAGGCCAAGGCCGGACCCCTTTATCCGATGTTCCGTCTCCGTCTTGCGGGTCCTGGCATATCTTTCAAATATGCGCCTGCATTCGGCTTCATCCATGCCTTCGCCGTCGTCAACCACACTGATCGTGACGAATGTGCCTTCCCATTGATGCTCATGGCGCCCCAGATATAGATATGAAGAGCCCGGATGTGAGGGATCGTGCACGAATGATGTCAGTCGGGACCTGATGCTGATTGAGCCGCCGGGGCCAGTGTATTTGGCTGCGTTAGTGAATAGGTTGATCAGCACTTGCTCCAGGGCGTCCCTTTGTCCTTTTATATCGCTCAATTTCTCGGAGAGCTCAAGTTTGAGGGATATCTTGTTCTTCTGTGCGAGTGACTCGAGCGCGTCGGCGACATGTCGAATGAGAGCATTCACATCTACTCTTTGAGGACTAAGCATTCTAGAGGAGCTCTTCCCTTTTATTAGGTCAATCGTCTCATCGGCAAGCCTTGACAGTCTTGCTACTTGGTCACCAACGACACCCACGTAGTGCGTGGAAGGCTTGCCTGTGCGCACCGCCATCAGCTCAACCGAGGACAGAATAGCGTTAAGCGGCGTCCTCATCTCGTGGGCCAATGAGGCAACAAGCTCCTCGACCAGCTCATTCTCGTTCGCGATTCGGACGTTCTCAAGGAATAGGCCTACGTGATGCGCTACGAGCTCCACCAGTGGGATATGCTCGTGCTCGTCGAATAAGTTAGGTGTTTTGCTATCAATGTAGAGAACTGCCTGGAGGTCCCCGCCCACAAAGACCGGAACGCAGATAACTGAACCAATCTGGAAGCTCCTGATGCTTGAACTGTCGAAGAATCGGGAGTCTGTTGCAGCTGAATCGATCAAAAGCGGCTCTTGAGACTCCTTGACATACTGTAGAATACTCGATGAGACCCTGAGATAGTCCTGGTGTATGCCGTTCAAGTTGGCCGAAGCCTCAAACTGGATCATTCCGCGCCGGTTTAATCCAACGACCACGCCTCGATCGGCCCCTGATATCAAGACCATGGCTCTCGCGACGCTTTGCAGCGCGGTCTCCACGTCATCGGCCGCTTGCAGCCCATCGAACGCTTCGAGTACTCGGCGGATCTTGTCCGGCCATTCCCCGCTTCTGGCGATCTGTTTTTGCAGGCTTTTCGCCCTGCTCAACGCCTCAGTCACACCTGCCTCCTCGAACGCGTCTTCTAGACCACGGGCGAGCTCTGCTGCCTCAGAGAAACGAGCTTCTTTCAAGCAGAGCTCCGCCCACACCAGCTTGGTATGCGCCTCCTCAAACGCGGCGCCATCTGAAGCGAACGAGCTCGTAACCTCTCTGTAGGCCTCTTCCGCCTTGTCGAACATATTGCGAGAGGCAAAATAGCGGGCCTTCAGACGGCCGATGTAGCGGAGCTCGTGCTTCTCGCCGACCGCCAGGGCTGATTCCTTACACTTAGCGGCGTAGTAGTTGAAGCGCCGTGGCGAGCCCCGCTCGAGCGACACCCTGGCCATTCTGCGATACGCCTCTGGGAGGAGATCAATAGCCTTATTCCTGCGCGCTCTTTGAAGGACCCTTTTAAGAAGTGATTCGGCCCGGTCGAGCTCGTTCTCATTCGTTAGCAGCTCTCCCAGGTTCCCCTCAATCAATAGTGTGTGACGGCTATACCGCCTGCTGCGGGCGATTCGGAGCGCTTTCTGAAGCAGCTTACGGGCTTCGTCGTTTCTGCCCTGCGCCGTAAGCAATGTGCCGAGGTTGTTGAGAGCGACGACGTAGCCCTCAACATCACCCATCTCAATATCGAGGGCGAGGTCCTCTCTGAAGTGCGTCTCCGCTTGCCTCAATTTGCCGAGCTGATATTCCGCGACGGCCAGGTTGCCGATGGCAGAGCTTCTCTTGGCTGGGTCCTGAAGACTTTCCGCCAGACAAGATGCCTTCTGATAGTATGATAGCGCGTCCGTCCAGTTTCCGAGATGCCACGAAGCGCTGGCAGCCCCGTTGACCGACTGAGACTCGACCTCGGCAGGTAGATTGCATTCAGAAGCAATGGCCATCCCTCGCTGGAACAACTCAAGCGATTTCTGAGGATTGCCGCTATAAAGGGATAGCCATCCGGCTGTGGTCAGTGCCCTTATCGTCCCGTTGGGAAATACACTCTCGTCAGTCTGCGCCAGGAGCTCCCCTACCGTCTTCTCGCTCTCCTCATACTTATGCGCTAGCATCTGGGCCCAACCGAGAGAGTTCTGCACCTTCATCCAAGACCTCCTGTAACGCGGCACGCCGCTATATGGACGAAGCAAGGACAAGGCCCCCTCGTAATGACCTATTGCCGCCTCGTAGTCGCTAACGTTCTCACATAGCTGCCCTGCCTGAACATGCAGTTGAATCGCTAAGAACAGCCTGGCGTCGTCGCCGGAAAGACACGACTTTTCTAGCTGAAAAAGCGCGGCTTGGCAATGCTCAAGCGCCTCACGAACTTCGCTCTGTCGGCCTTTCATCTTTGCCAGAGATAGATGCAGACCCGCCAAACGGAGAACGTTGACCCCCGGGAGGGATTCAATAGCCCTCAAGGCTGTTGTTAGAAGGCTCACCCCGAGCGAGAGCTTACCGGTCGACCTGTGCCGCTTGCCCTCCGCTGTTGCCACATCTATCAATTCCCTTATGCGCCCTGCCCCGCGAAGGTGCTCAACTAGCTGAAGCGGGTCGAAGGCCTTCCCCTCCGCACGGTACGCAAGTAGCGCCTGGGCAGCCGACTCGCTCAATTGTGAAAGCAATTCGGGGTCGGCTCTTTCAATGATAACTCGCGGATGAGAGGGGTCAACGAAGCGGATAAACGCCTCATTGCGGCTTGTTTCCCAACCAAGAACGCCCGCGTTCTCAAGCTGCCGTATCATCTCTGCAAAGTCCCTGGCTGCCAGACCGGCAACCCGCTGAACACGTGAGGCAGGCGCCCTGGGTCCGTTTATGGCCGCGGCCAGCAGGACTGTCTTCAGATTACTAGGAGCGCTGCGCGACTTGATGGCGGGATGTGGACCCCGTCTCCCTCGCTCACATTTGTCGGTCTCATCGGGCGCCACGGACCACTGACCAAGACGGTGTTTGAGGCGCCCCTTCGCCGCAAGTTCGCTCAAGAGACCGACGCACGCCCCTACATTGCCTCCTGTCCTGGCAACAACGAAGTCCGCAACCCCACCCAGGCAGTCGGTTGTCCCCAACATGGACCGACACAGCTCGGACACCTCCTCGACGGCGAGAGGTTGGAGCTCAAATCTTACGAAATCGGTGTCATCGCCTACCACGTTAAGAAATCGCCCCAGGCGCGTGTTCCCACCACCGCGACTACCGTTGATCGACGATATGAGCAGGTATCCCTCGCTGGCTGCCCCGTGAGCCAGCGAACGCCAAGCCCCGGTGTCAGTCGCCTCCAGGTTCTGGAGGTCATCAATGAGAATCACAAGCGGGCGCTTCTTGGCCAGCTCCGCGATATGCTCTACTAGCTGATCACGCCTGCCGACACGCCCTTGAGCATGTGTCTCCAGGTTAACGGCCTTCTCCAGCGCGGACATCATTGACGACCCAGGAGCACTAGATATGTCATCGGCTGTTGCGAGGACCGAGGCGCCTGCTAGCTGCGCGTAATGTCGCGCCTCCTTGAGAAGACGTGTCTTGCCAGAGGTCTTTGGGCCTTCTATTAAAATGAATCCGCCCCCATCCTTCTTCATTCGGTCTATTTTGCCGCAAATGACCCGAAGCTGCTCGCCTCTGCCGATCAAATCCGGACGAAGCAGGCGCCGCTGGACTGGGGGAGGCGCAGGCAGCTCGATATCGCCCTCACCCTCAGCAGATAGCGCGGCAAGTACCGCACGGCAAGATGGAAAGCGGCCGCGGGGGTCATGCGCAGTCATCTGCGCGATGATCTCCTGATAAGGGTCCGGGACCTTTGATAAGGCTCTTGCTATCGCCTCGCTTGAAGCCTTGCGCGAAAGAAGATCGGCGAGACGCCACCCCCTGAAGGGAAGCTCACCAGTGATCACCTCCAGGAGGGTTATGCCCAGTGAGTAGATGTCCGCTCGCGCGTCGATCTGTTGCCCGGCCAGCATTTCAGGGGCCGCGTACATAACGGTGCCACGCGGCGAAGTCTCCGATGTGGATGAGAGATCGATATTGAGGCCGAAATCCATCAATACGGCCTTGCGCTGGCCATTGTCCGATGAAAGCATGACGTTATCGGGCTTAATATCGCAATGCAGACAGCCCTTGGCGTGAACCACGCACGACGCACGGCACAAGTCCTCAAAGACCCCTTCAAGGACCTTCCCTTGAAGCTTGCGCTTGTGCTTTGAGAGCGGTTCACCGGGCACCACAGCCATAGTGTAGTAGCGAAGCCCCTCCGGGCTCTGTCCGAAATCGAACACCTGAACAATGTTCGGATGTTCGATCTGCGTCATTGCTCTGAATTCATTGTGGAAGAAGCGGTCCGCCAGAACGTCGTAACCAGCGGGGTCCTTTAAGAGCTTCAATGCCACAACGTGCGAGCGGACCCGGTCGAATGCGCGGACGACCCCGCCCCAGGAGCCCTGACCCAGGGAATCCAGAAACTCATACCTGTCGTCAAAGAGCTTGTCCTTATACGTCTCCGTGATGCTCATAACTCGACTGGCCTCACCCGACGGAGGGTCAACGGAACTCCTCGGCCTGTATCCCATGCTTTTTCATCAGAAGCCACAGGTTCTTACGGTCCAGTCCGGCAAGCCTTGCCGCTTTGGATATGACCCCTCTGGTTCTGCTAAGCACACCCCGGATAAATCGCGTCTCAAATGCGTCAATTGCCCCTTTCTTGGCCTCATTGAATCTCCACGCAGAGGCTGCTGGTTCCTCGACCGGAAGATCAATCGCAGAAGGCGCCACAACCTGGCCAGGCGCCAGGAGAATTGCCTGTCGGACCTTGTTCTCGAGCTCCCGCACGTTGCCGGGCCAATCGTAGCCAAGAAAAACTTCTATCGCCTCTTTTGAGAAGGTCTTACATCGCCCGCATAGAGCGGGACCGTGGAGCTTTGCGAAATGTTTCACGAGCAGTGGGATGTCTTCTCTGCGGTCGCGCAGCGCTGGCAGCGCGATTGGAAACACATTGAGCCTATAAAACAGGTCGTCTCTGAACTGTCCGCTCTTGATGGCCTGCTCTAGATCGCGATTGGTCGCAGCGATCAGACGAACATCCACTGTATGGACTTTTCTGTCCCCCAGCGGTCTTAGTTCACCTGTCTCGAGCGTTCTGAGCAGCTTCACCTGGGCCGCCGTGTCGATATCACCGATCTCGTCCAGGAACAGAGTCCCTCTATTTGCCAGGTCTATTAGGCCCTTCTGGTCCTTGTCCGCCCCGGTGTAGGCTCCTCTTTTGTGCCCGAACAACTGTCCCTCAAGCAAGGGCTGCGGAATTGCCGCACAGGCCACCGGCACAAATGGGCCGCCCGCACGCGGACTGCTTTCATGCACGGCCCTTGCCACAAGCTCCTTGCCGGTACCAGTCTCCCCCCTGATCAGAACCGTAACTCCTGACTCAGCGACCATTGCGATCTTATCCAGAATCGACCGAATGGGGCCCGAAGCTCCGACTATGAATGGTCCGGCCGAGGTGCGGCTCAACTGCTCGCGGAGCGATGCCACCTCCGCCTCAATCTGATGCTGCCGCCTGGCCTTATCGACGCGGAATTTGAGTTCGTCCAGAGTGATGGGTTTGCGCAAGTAGTCGGCACACCCCATGTTGATCGCCCTGGCGGCCTCATCGGCCCCACCGTAGCCGGTCAGGACTATTACGGGCACAAAACGATCAACGTCCCTTATCGCCTCGTAGATACAAAGGCCATCCGTGCCCGGCATCCTCAGGTCGGTTATGACCAACTCGTAGCTTCTCGCCACAAGCAGCGCCAGGGCTTTCTCTGGAGATGGCGCCGTGTCCACCTTGTAGCCTGCCGACGAGAGAGCGGTCTCCAGATTATCCAGAAAAGGTTCATCATCATCGACTATCAGAAGACGCCCATTGGTCTTGTCCGGCACGATAGCTACTCCCTTGAATCCGTTGCCCTCCGCCACTCAGCCATTCACACTAATCGTAACCGCCACTTTACACCTTTAATCGCTCCGTAAGTGTATTCAGGAGGTCCGGCACAAAGCAGAGCGTGACTCGGAGGGTTGTAGGCTGTGTGGCTGAGACTAGCCCCATGGCGAAATAACACTGAGCTTCTCAGACTTGGGTGTTCATGTTCCCTGAGGGGGTTAGGATACGGTGCAATGACCTGCTCACGCAAGCTTGCTCCGCATAACATATTGCCAGCGAGCAATGATAGAACTGACCGCTCGGATTCTGCCATACGAAGCCGAATGCGGGACAGGACTGCGGAAGATTCCCCTATTGCAATCCCTCACGCCTCAAGATAATGTACGTCCTTGTTTGTAGTAGCTTTTTTGCTTGTCGAAAAGAGCTGCGAACTGGCATCTTCGGAGGCTGGTCGTATTCCTCGTTTCGAATGCTCTTTAGATTGCCGCATGACTGTTTTCACAATCTGAGGTTGGAGTCTCTCTTGAATCCGCATTTCGCCATTATAGGCTGAAGATATTGATGGATGGAGCAAATCGCCAGCTTCTTGATCGAAAACGCCGGCAGCACCTCGTTGTTCTCTTGGGGCTTGTCGTCTTTTCATCTCTGCTTTACTACAAGATCACCTTATACTACTTCGCCAGCGACACGTTCGACTTCTTGGGCCCTTTAAGTAAGGCGAACCTGACCAAGGCGCTCCTCACGCCCGAGCCAACATACACGTATCGACCCGTTTCCCGCTTCTCTTGGCTTGTCCTGTTCACAGTCTTCGGTCGTAACCCTTTCTGGTATCACGTTCTCAATTTCGTGACCCACGCGCTGTGCGGCTTCTTGGTCTATCTCTTGGCGGGGCGCCTCAAGGATGACACGCTGTGGGCGGTCATTGCCGGGGCGCTATTTGTTTCGATGCCGGTTCATTTTGACGTTGTCAGCACTGTCTATCACTGGGTAGAGCCAATCAGCACCTGCCTGTTACTCACCTCGCTGCTCCTCTACATGAAAACCACTGGCGGTGAGCGACCGCGCCTCCCGTGGCTCTCGGCCGTCGTCTACTTCGTCGCTCTCATGACCAAACAGAGCACCGCCTCGATGCTGCTTATCCTGCTTGCGTGGGAGCTTCTCTTCCACAGAAAAGGCCGGAAGTTATGGGGCTACGTCAAGAACCGCGCCAAATACTGGCTTCCTTTCGTAGGCGCGATCGCTCTCGCAGCGGCGCTGAATCTCATAGCCAAGCCAGGCGACGAGGGCGCGCGCATCGTCCTATCGATTTCGTTGAGCTACAGACTGCCTTTCTTTCTTGTTTCTATGCTCGTCAAGGCCGCGAAGCCGTGGTTTCTGCCGGGACTTCTGGTCATGGTCGCCGCACCGCTTTTCAAGGGCGGCAAGCTGGCCCGGTTCTCGCTCCTCGCAACAGCGCTCTTGCCCTTCCCATTCTACTCGCTCGCCGCCGACCGGCATGCGTATCTGCCGGCCGTCGGACTAGCGCTTGCGCTTGCGGCGTTTATCAGATTTGGCGCCGAGGCAGTCCGCGCTAGTCCCGACCAGGCGAAGGCCGAGAAATCGGAAGCCAACCGGGCAGACCGGCCGCGTGCAACGGCGCCAATGGTTGTGGACCTTCTCCTGATTTGCGCGATAATCGGCTTCTTCCTAATACCATACCGCGCTCCGGACCCCACAATCTTTGACGGGAATGGAACCGTAAGCTGGCACTCACAGGTTGATCCGGCGTATTGGCGATCAATGGGAAGTCTCATCAAGAGGCTCACAACGAACGACTCGTCCGGATTTGGCGGGCTGTCCGGCAAACGAGCTTTTCTGATGCTCGCGAGTCTTGTGAACCTGACTGCGATTGCAGGCCTTCTCATACTGCGGGTCACTCGATGGAGAGGGCCGTTGAATCAAGCCGCATGGAAGGTGGTAAGAGCTGGCGTCCTGCTCGTATTCCTCGTCGTATTCTCGGCAACGACCTATTCGACGACTGGCAAGGATTGGAGACTCGATGGGTGGAAGACAGACCTTGCGATGATCGAAATGAAGAAGAACTACCCAGACCTACCGGACAAGACCGTTGCCTATGTGTCGGACGACGACGCGATGCGGCTGTTCGGTCGATTCCGGTTCTACTACGATCTGAAAGACGTTATCCCCAAGGTTTATTCGGACTTTTTCAGCGATGTGGCAATAGGCGATGACCCGCCTGACGCTGAACGAATGCGCTGCTTCGTCTTCAAAGACGGCAAGCTCGTGCGGATGGAATCTGACGAGATGGCGCTCAGAGAAAAGCTCAGGACGCGCTGGCGGCCAGAGTATGCGGATTCCGAGGTAACATTGGGCCGGTTCACGGCGCCTCGCGGGCCGGACCTTGGCGAGATTGACAACAGATGGGAGGTGCGGCGTTTCTCTTCGGGAGGATCTGACGTTCAGGGGCTTTCGGGCTGCGAGCCGGACGGGGAAATGGCGCTCTGCTACTCCGACCTCGCGGTCACAACGCTTGCCGTGAATGAGGCGGAGCTGATCTTCGGGGTGGAGGCGCAGGATCGTGGGCTTCACAAGGCCTGGCTTCTGTGGCAGCTGGACGGGGACCGGTGGTTTGGCCATGAGTTCGATTTTGCTTACGACGGCGTAGTCAGGAGGCTCGATTTCAAGCTCAGCCGGTCGCGGGAGTGGTTCCTTGCAGATGAGTTGTCGGGGCTTTGCCTTGTCTTCGAAAGGGAACCGGACACGATGAGGATTGACGCCGTGAATCTGACGTTGGGCCTAAAGGCGGGCTACGGCGTAATGTGTATCCCCGGCAGGGACGAGCAGCTCGACCTTGCCTTTGAAGAGATCTTCAAGGTAGAGTAGTCAAGGTAGAGTAGTATTGCGAGGCATTTTTGGTGGGCGCTCAATATAGTCCCTTCTTGAGATTTGCGCAGCGATTTTTGCGATGTCCATAGAGCAAGCTCCGCAGGTGGCGGTTTTCAGGGACCCCGAGGTCGCGTATCCCTCGGCCGCTCCTTTTGGCCCACCGGTCGAGTATCCTGAGTATCCCTTCAAGGGCAGGGGCGCCCTGGATAGGACCAATCGCGTCTATGGCGCAGTACGGGAGACATTACAGCTGCTTGGGCTGGACGAGGCGCACTTCGGGACAGCAGACTGGAACCCGCTGGGTGAGGTCATATCAGCCGGCGACCGGGTCGTTATCAGCCCCAACTTGATCATGGACTACCACGTCAATTCAGAAACGGTCTTTTCAATAGCGACGCACGGCGCTGTGGTGAGGGCGATTGCGGATTACGTCGAGATAGCGCTTCGCGGCGAGGGCCGTATCCTGTTCGCCGACGCGCCCCAGTTCAACGCGAATTTCGATAGGCTTGTGGAGCTGACCGGCCTTTTGGGCGTAGCGGAGTTCTACAAGGAGAACTCGAGCGTCGAAACCGCGCTAATGGACTTGCGGCGGGTTAGAAGCAGAATGCGGCACGGGCTGGTTGTCGATAGGCAGACCGTCGATACTTACGCGACCGAGAGTGTGGTCGTCGATCTTGGGCAGGACAGCGTGTTTTTGGAGCTGGGCGAGACGCTGCGCAATCTCTTTGGGTCGGACTATGACCGTCGCGAAACCTGCGCGCATCACAACGTGACGACGAACAGGTATTGCCTGTCCAAAAGGGTGCTCGAGAGCGACGTTCTCGTCAGCGTGCCAAAGCTCAAGACGCACAAGAAGACAGGGGTAACGCTCAGTCTGAAGAACCTGGTCGGCATAAACACTGACAAGGACTATCTGCCTCACTACCGCGTCGGGGACGCATCTGAGGGCGGCGACGAGTTCCCGGTTGAAAGACGCAAGTTCCTGAGAATGAAGTCGATGCTGGTTCGAAAAGGGATAGATGGCCTGCTTGCCAGAAGGGGGCGAGTTTTTGCCAGGACCGCGTCCGCTCTGTTGCCGGTGCTGTTTCCGGTGAAGAAGAAGGGCCAACATTGCTCTGAGGAGCCGCAGATCGACGCCTTTTATGAGAAGTTCCTTCACAAATCTGTCCGTATGGGGAACTGGGAGGGGAACGACACGACGTGGCGAATGGTTCTTGACATAGCGCGCGCCTTTTTCTACTCGGAGATTGAGGGCGAAATGCGGACTGCTCGAAAGCGGCGGCTCTTCGTGCTTATTGACGGGATTATTGGAGGAGATGGCAACGGCCCGATGGCGCCGCGGCCGCGGCCAGAGGGAGTCTTGGTGGCCGGTATGGACCCCGTTGCCGTGGACTTCACAGCGGCGAGAGTGATGGGTTTTGACCCAGCCAAGATAAGCCTGCTTGCCCGAGCCGCGGCAGAACATAGATTCCCGCTCGGAAGTGCTGATAACATTTCACTCCGGACGAATTGGGACAATTGGAAGGATGGGATAGTCGCAGACGAGAGCCTACGCTTTCTGGCCCCCAACCACTGGGACAGCGTCGCGGACTGGCGAAATGGGTAAGATGATGGTCAAGAG
>CAYZPW010000097.1:0-3240 GCA_964480475.1 uncultured bacterium
ACCGTGCTCTCGTCAACCGCCACGCCAATCAGCCCGTTCTTGTCGTTGTACTCATACTCCGTCACCACGCTGCCGTCATCCTTCTCGATGAGGTTGCCGTTGAGATCATACTCGAACGTTGTGCTGCCGACCTCCTCGGTGTCGCACACCGTAAGCAGGCCAAAGTCGTTATACTCAAACGTCGTCGTTACCTCCTCCTCGTCTGTGGCAACAAACGTATTGGGTGTGCCAGCTTTGCACAAGGTCTGCGACGGTCGTTTCGACTACGCTGGCGACAGCTATGTACATTGGTCGAGCTATCCCCCGCTGGATATTGGATAATGGTACCCCATGTCCACGGTTCGGGTGTCACGGGTTCCATCCGCCTGTGTCGTCCGGTCAGAAAGGCCTGCGTCTTCGGCTGAGCCGTACCCAGCATCTATGCACGGACTTCCCCGGCTGAGGTAGTAATCGCCAAGCGGGCCCGTAGTGAACCTCGGGCTTCGCCCTACGATATTCGAGCCACCGGGAAACCAGATCCCGATTAGGGAGTATGTTGGTGATCCGTTGTCTGCGAGGTCGGGCCCGTACGACGCATGATTACCCCATATAATGCAGTTGCAGATGGCCCCAAAGCAACCCGTTAGGCCGCCGCCATCGTACCCGGCAGTATTGCTGCTGATCGTGCAGTTTTTGACCGCGGCTGTGCACCCGTAAAGGCCACCTCCCTCTATACTGGCAACGTTGTCGATGATGAGGCAGTCAGATACGCTGCCGTCGCAGCGCGCCAGGCCTGCGCCACCATAGGCCGAGTTCTTCACTATGACGCAGTGCGTGATATCTCCGTGGCAAGAGTACAAGGCGCCGCCTCTACTTGCCTCGTTGTCCATAAACGTGCAGTTGGTGATGGCAGCTCTACTACCCGCTCCATATATCCCTCCCCCAACATCCCCTCTCCCATTTCTGATCGTCAGTCCAGAGAGCACGCAAGTATCGTCTTCGGCCCCGGTGAACGTGACTACTGAATCTTGTTTGCGGCCGTCAATGATTGTGGACTCGACGATTCTTGGCGCATCCGGGTCCAGAGAGCATAGCACAATGTTCCTCCCCCTAAATCGGATATTCTCGTAATAGGTCCCAGCATGCAGGATAATCGTCTCACCGTCGATTGCCTCATCAATTGCGCCCTGAATCGAGCTGAAATCACCCGTTCCGTCTGCCTTAAGATTGAATTCAGTACGAAACTGCCTGCGGTATTTGAATGACGATGTGACTATCATGCTGCCCATGTCCGTAATGTCAGTTGTGCCGTGAGGCACCAGGAGCCAGTACAAAACATACGTACCCACTGGCTCGACTCCTGAAAAGGGATGCAAGAACGCCTCAAGCGGGTCCAATACATATCCCGAGGGGAGTTCCACCCCACGAGCCCATGGCGTGCAATCAGTCGAAAGGGACGGCAGAAACAACAGCGGGCCGCGAGGGACTCTGATGGCCGCGTAAAGGTCAACAACCTGCGTAGGACCAAAGTTGCCGGCTGCAAGATGCAAAACCATAGCACATTCTCCAAAGTATACCCTTTCGTCTGCTCGTATGCTAACGTAGCATCCATTCAGATGTTCGTATGCACCCATATCGACGGTCCCGTTGATTATACGGGGCTGACCGTCTAGGTCGGGCTCGCCTGTGGTCGCCCAATTGTCTCCGTTATCAATGCAGGGCGACCCGGACAACAGGTGATAGTCACCGTCTTCTCGCCTCGCGAATAGTGGGTCTTCAGAGGTATTCCCCTGGCCACCCCCAGCCCAATCCAGAATACAGGAGTAAGAGGGTTGCGAACACGCGTCAAGATCGTTTCCCTTCGTCGCCCTGTTTGCCCAGATGATGCAGTTGGAGATCTTGCCCAGGCATTGATACAGGCCGCCGCCATTAGAGGTTGCCGAGTTGTCGTAGACTGTGCAGTTGATGATCCTGGCATCACAGGAATATAGCCCACCGCCGTCATTCATGGTCGTGTTGCTGTTGATGATGCACCCGTCGATAACGCCATCGCAATAGGACAGGCCCCCTCCGTGGCTAGGAGTAAAGCTGCAGTAATTATTGCTGATTGTGCACAGGCTAATGGCTCCGTCGCAATCGTACAGCCCTCCACCTCCGAATGCGTTGTTGTCGTTAATCGTGCAAGAAATGATGCTCGCCCGGCAGTCATACATGCCTCCTCCACGCCCGGCTGGATACTCCGCGCGGATCCAATTGGCTGCAACCACGCAGTTGGCAATCGTGCCGTCGCAATGCGCTATGCCGCCGCCATTGTACGCTGAGTTGTTGATTATCCTGCAGTTTGTGATGGTCGCTTTTGTATGAGGAAAGACCGAATCTCCGCCGCGTATCCCTCCGCCGTGATAAGCGTGACCATTCGTTATCGTAAAGCCAGAGACCAGGCAGCTTTCATGCTCAGCGCCGGTAAAGGTAACGACCGAACCATTCCAACCACCATCAATTACGGTTGATTCCACAACGGCGGGGTCCTCCGGGTCCGAGGACCGCAGCACAATCGTCGGGCCCCAGAACTCTACGTTCTCATAATATATCCCAGGATGAACGATTATCGTATCGCCATCGGACAGAACATTATCAACCGCCAGCTGTATTGAGAAAAAATCACCCGTCCCATCCTGCTTGACGTGATACTCCGCGCCCTCAGATGGAGTAATTGATAGCCACACGATCGAGATGCCCACGAAAACGATCCATGATATTCTCATCCCTTAGGTCTCCTTTCGGTTTTGGTGCAGTGAGATCATCCGTAGAATGAAGGCCGATAGCGCAGCCCACTAAGAGCCGCTGCAGTAACCTGGGTCAACATCGTACTTCTCGCCGATCTCCAGCTTAGCACATGTTCCGCCCTTAGGACCCTCGATCCGTTGGGTCGCCATCTGCCAGGCCGTCAGCATTTGCTCACCCGTATAATTAAGGGCGTAATCATCGCGAATCGTCGCGCCATATTTGTAGCCTAGCCATGCGTATGTGTACCGCGGTATCTCGTAGAAGGGAACATGATACCAGACCAGGATAGATGATATCAAATGAAATCATCTCGGCGGGACAGTGGTTGACAGATACGCCGCCGGACACGATACTTGCGGCCGATGGCTAAGGACTTCTGATGGATCACGAGTGTCGGAGGTAACACAATTGCACCGAGGCGGCACAGAAAACGAGCTCAGTATCGGCGCGGCACTTATGACTTGCATCCTGTCG
>CAYZPW010000097.1:3340-13341 GCA_964480475.1 uncultured bacterium
GGCTTTGGCTTGGGCGTCGGATGAAGCACATCACGGACAATCTCTGTGTCTTTGTGCCGCTTGTGTTGCCTGGCGAGAACAAGATTGGGCTGATACGGGCGATCAATCGGCTCCTTTGGGTGTCCTACCTGAGGGAGGCGGCGATCAAGCTGCGGATGCCAAATCCCGTGCTGTGGCTCAACTTCCCGTTCAACGAGCGCCTCGTGCAGGCCATGCCCTTCCGGTCGGTCGTCTATGACGTGATGGATGAGTTCGTCGAGTTTTCGATGGCGCCGAAGGATGCGGCTGAGCGGGAGGCGAAGGTGCTTCAGGCGGCGTCTTTCGTCTCGACCGGGACATACGCGCTCTATGAGAGGAAGAAAGACCTTCATAAGAACGTCGAGTTCATCCCTTGCGGGGTCGATTTCGAGCTCTTCAACGCCGTCGTGATGCGTAGGCCACACCGGCCGCGCGATTTGCCGAAGGTCAGGGGGCCTGTGTTCGGTTATTTTGGGAGCCTGAACGAGCGGATTGACGCTGAACTGTTAGAGGACGTGGCGAGGCGCAGGCCGGGTTGGACATTCGTTATGCTTGGGCCTTTTCAGCGGAGCTATTCGGGTCGCCGCGACCTGCGGAACGTTCACTATCTGGGGTTGAAGCCGTATCGGTCGCTGCCGGCGTATCTAGCGTATTTCGACGTCTGCATAATGCCGTACAAGATTACTGAGGCGACGAGGAAGATCAGCCCGGTGAAGCTGTTGGAGTATTTTGCGGCGGGCAAACCGGTTATCACCGCGCGAATTCCGGACGTGCTCCGTTTCTACGAGAGTCTCGTCTGGGTGGCGGACGATGCCAACGAGTTCATCACGAAGGCCGAGACGGTGCTGCGGATGAAGAGCGGTGGGCAGTTCAACCCAGAACCTTACATTGAAGTTGCCCGCAAGCGATCTTGGGCCGAGATGGCCGAGCAGATGATCGAGCGGGTCCTGGAATCGCTCAAATGAAGATTCTGATGGCGATACCGCACGACATCTATTACGAGCCGTGGACTACTCGGCCTGTTGAGCTGGCTGAGGCGTTCGTGCGTATGGGACACGACGTCACGCTTTATTACTGGCCTGTGCCGGACGTTCCGCCCAGGTTTCCCAGGACGCGGATTGAGGCGCCGCATGGGGTGCGGACGGTTGCGGCGGTTGGGCTTCATTCTAAGTATTACGCGAACCTTCGGCGGCTCGTTCACCTCGCC
The DNA here is from genome assembly GCA_964480475.1 of uncultured bacterium. GTDB lineage: Bacteria > B130-G9 > B130-G9 > B130-G9 > B130-G9 > CAYZPW01. Next base: position 4,566 of record CAYZPW010000097.1, read on the forward strand.
AGGGATGTGGATGTCGTCGAGTTCCAGAAGTGCCTGCCTTACTGTTCGGTGCCGTCGCTTCTTTGCGCGAGGCTTTTGGGCAAACCGGTCTGTTATGACTGGGATGACAACGAGAGCGCGATAGTGCAGGAATGGCAGCCATCGGCAAGGTTCGGGGGCTGCGTTTATGCTTTGGAGCGGCTCCTGCCCAGGTTCACGACAACGCTCTGCGTCTCAAGCCAGGCGCTGAAGGACAAGGCAAGGTCATTGGGCGTAAGTGAAGACTGCATTTTTGAGGCCCCGGTTGGCGCGGCGCCAGAACGTTTTGACCCTGAGGACCGCGGCGTTGAGATTAGAAAGCGGTATGATATCGACGGCCCGTTGGTTGTCTATATGGGTCAGTTGCAGGGCGCGAGCTACGGCGAGCTGTTCCTGCGCGCAGTGGGGATTGTCGCGAAGGAGTGGCCGGGAGCGTATTTCATGGTTGTTGGCGGCGGCGAGCGGCTTGCGATGCTGAGGTCCGCTTCAGAGGCGTTGGGCTTAGGTTCCAGGCTCACGTTCACAGATTACGTGCCTCATGAGCAGATTCCTATGTTTCTGGCCGCGGCCGACATAGGGGTTGCGACGTTCGCGCGGAATGAGAGCACAGTCTGTAAGAGTCCGCTCAAGATAGTCGAGTATCTGGCGGCGGGTAGGCCGATCGTGGCGAGCGACGTGGGCGAGGTTCGCAAGATGGTCGGCGATGCTGGGATTGTGGTCAGGCCAGACGATCCGGGCGCCATCGCCGAGGGCGTATCTCGTCTTCTTGGCGATGACAAGCTCCGGGCCCGTCTCTCGCTCTTGGGCCGTCGCCGGGCGAAGGAGGTTTACAACTGGGATGCAACGGCGAGGAGCATGCTCGCAGCGTTTTCAAAAGCACTTGACCTCGGCCCCGGATGCAGGCCGATGCCGGGGTTCATTTCAAAGCGTCTTGACAAAGGTGTAGCATTGACCCAAAGTAACCGTGAAAGAAAAGAGGAAGAGTAAATAAAAAAAGGAAGAGAGGTAAGAGCAACACGGCATGGTTCTAGACAGGGAAGCAAAACGAGCAGTAATTCGAGAGTTTAGGCTTCATGATAGGGATACCGGTTCCCCGGAGGTTCAGGTAGCGATTCTCACACGTCGAATAGAGGACTTAACTCGGCACTTCGGGGAGCACAAGAAGGACCATCACTCCAGGCGCGGCCTCTTGAAGCTGGTCGGCGCTAGGCGGCGACATCTCAACTACATGAAGGCTCAGGATGTCGTGAGGTATCGAGACCTCATTGAGAGGCTCGGTCTTCGCAAGTAGGTTTTTGGTGCTCCACGGGGCTTCCAGGCCCCAAAATTGGAAAGGGATATGTTCCATAAGACACAGGTTGAAATAGGCGGAAGAGTATTATCTTTTGAGACAGGCAAGCATGCCAGGCAGGCGGATGGCGCGGTATTAGCCACGTATGGTGAATCGGTCGTTCTTTCGACGGCGGTATCCGAGAAGAAGCCGAGAGAGGGCGCAGATTTTCTCCCACTGGTTGTTGACTATATCGAGAAGACATACGCGGCGGGGAAGATACCGGGCGGTTTTTACAAGCGTGAGGGACGGCCCCGCGAGAAGGAAGTATTAACATCGCGCCTCATCGACAGGTCGATTCGGCCCCTGTTCCCGGACCACTACTATTTTGAGACTCAGGTGATAGCGTTCGTGTTATCGGCAGATATCGAGAGCGACACGGACGTGATAGCCCTTAATGCAGCATCGGCGGCCCTCACAGTATCCGACATCCTGTTCGATGGCCCGGTCGGCGCGGTTCGAATTGGTCGGATGAATGGTGAGTTTGTGGTTAACCCTACGATTCCTGAGATGGATGAGAGCGAGCTCAATCTGGTCTGCGTGGGGACACGGGACGCTATCGTGATGGTCGAAGCTGCTGCGAGTATGCTGGACGAGTCGGTCCTTGTGGCGGCTCTTGAGTTCGCCAAGGAGCCGATCGGGGCGATCATCGAATGCCAGCTTCAATTACAGCAGGCGGCAGGCAAAACTAAGCGCGAGTTTGACGACAGCGCCTATCTGGTTCCTGATGAGCTCCGAGCAGAGGTTGAGGAGACTGTGAAAGAGGAGCTCGACAGGCGCACCAGGATCAAGGGCAAACTTGAACGGGAGGCGGCGATAAAAGAGCTTCGGGACGAGCTTTTGGTCAAGTATGAGGATGAGGAGGACGATAGGACTTGGCTTCTGCGCTCGGCGTTCGAGGACCTTGAGAAGCGCTACGTCAGGAGAATGATCCTTGACGAGGGCGTTCGGGCGGACGGCCGGCGTCCTGACGAGATTAGACCGATTACCTGCGAGGTTGGAGTTCTGCCGAGGGCTCACGGTTCGGCCGTGTTCACCAGAGGTGAGACCCAGGCCCTTGTGGTTCTGACGCTTGGGACATCTGTCGATGAGCAGAAGATAGACGCGCTCGAGGGCGAGAGCTACAAGCGCTTCTTGCTCCACTACAACTTCCCGCCGTTCAGCGTGGGCGAGGCCTCGTTCCTCAGGGGACCAGGCAGGCGCGAGGTCGGGCACGGGGCGCTGGCAGCAAAGGCTCTCACGCCAATTCTGCCTGACGAGACCGAGTTTCCATACACGCTTCGCGTGGTTTCCGAGATTCTGGAGTCGAACGGGTCGAGCTCAATGGCCACGGTCTGCGGCGGGACACTCGCGTTGATGGATGCAGGGGCGCCGATTAAGGATGTTGTCAGCGGGATCGCCATGGGCTTGATTACGGAGGGCGATAGGTATTGTGTGCTCTCCGATATTCTGGGCCTTGAGGACCATCTTGGCGACATGGATTTCAAGGTCACTGGAACCAGAGGCGGCGTAACCGCGCTTCAACTCGATGTGAAGGCTGGGAGCATCAGCGCAGAGCTCCTCAAGATCGCACTTGAGCAGGCCAGACTGGGGCGGCTTCACATTCTGGACAAGATGCTTGAGACGCTGTCTGCGCCCAGGGAGACGCTTTCTGTTCACGCCCCAAGAATCACCACGATTATGATCAACAAAGACAAGATCAGGGACGTGATTGGGCCGGGCGGAAAGATGATACGGTCGATTATTGAGCAGACGGGCGTCAAGATCGACGTGGATGATTCTGGCGAGGTGAGGGTTGCCTCGACCAGCGAGGAGGCAGTCGCCAAGGCGCTGAAGATCATTGAGGACCTCACCGCGGAGGCCGAGGAGGGCAAGGTCTATGTAGGCAAGGTGAAGCGGGTCGAGGCTTACGGTGCGTTTGTGGAGATTCTGCCCGGGGTCGAGGGGTTGCTGCACATCTCTCAGATGGCTGACGAACGCATCGGCGAGGTCAGTGACGTCATGAAGGAGGGCGATGATATCACCGTGATTGTATTGCCTTCTGATGAGAAGGGCCGTTTGCGTTTGAGCAGGAAAGCCGCATTTGGTCGGGAACCTGGTGAGATCGTGAGCAAGGCCGACCTCCCAAGGGAGAGCCGAAGACGACCTGAGGCTCGCAGGCCATATAACGGCCGTCGGTCGCGCGACGGGGCAAATGATAGAAGGCCCCCCGATCGCAGCAGAAGCAGTGGCTTCCGGAGAAAGGACAGGGAACGCAATTAGCGTGAATCAATGGTGTAAGGTGACTTAGGAGGGAATAAACATGAGACCGATGGGAGTGCCGCAGTCGAAGAAATACCAGGAGAAAGCAGCTACCCGCAAGATTGTCTGGACGATAGTCCTGATTTTTGTTCTTTATTCCGCGTATGCAATTTTGAAGCCGCTCGTCATTATGTATCTGTTTAAGCACTCGGTGGATAATATATGCGATGAGAAGAGGCTCATGGACCGTAATCTTGACTTCAATCCCATAGTGGCCGAGATCCGCACGGCAGCCAACGATTGGGAGAAGCAAGGGCTGACAATGGCCAAAGGCGGCATAACATACCGGACTCTGGGCGGAATAAACCACATAACAGTTGTTTACTCCACAGAAGGCAGCTGGTGCAGCATCCCAATGCACTACGACTGGGAAGACAAATACATGTCGGCCAAGAAGCGGACCGGCTACTAGTGCTGCGTCGCGTCAGTGCGTCCTGCGAGGCTCGCCAACGTGGATAAGACCCGGCGTAGGCTGGGTTTTCCAGCCTGCCAACTCCGTATCGCCTCGCAGTATCTGAGGGAAACGACGCAAGGCCTGAATGGTCATTAGGTCGCGTTGGCTACCGGGCCGAGTTGACCGATGCCACTCGTAGCGATAAACGCGCTCCAGGCTCTTAATCGGAGCGGTACCGGCTACTACACCCGGAGGATAATCGAGCTCGTCCCAGGGGCCAATCCCGAACTCCGATACCTGATATTACTGCCGAGCTCTTTCCGAGCCAATCCTCTCTGCGACAGGCTGGGCGAGGCGGCGAACGTCCGGCTGAAGTTCGTCTCCATAGACACGCAGGTCCAGAGAATCCTATTCGAGCAGCTGGTTTTGCCTCGTCTGCTCTCTAAGGCGAAGGTTGACCTACTCCACTCGCTCGCCTTCGTGGCGCCCCCGTTCCTTCGTCAAAAGAGCGTCGTGACAGTCCACGACGTCGCGTTCAAGCTCCATCCCGAAACGCTCGCCGGGCTGAGGCGATTGTATCTCGGCAGGGCCACTCAGCGCTCGGTTCGCAGCGCCGACCGCGTCATCGCGGTCTCTCACGCTGTCAGATCGGACATTGTCCGACACCTTTCTGTCCAGTCTGAGAACGTCGCGGTGACCTATGAGGGCGGATTCGAGTCCGCCGGGCTTGCGCCTCGGCTGAAATCCCGCTATCTTTCGCACCTGCTTGGATGGGAAGGCGATTACATTCTCTTCATCGGGACGATGGAGCCAAGAAAGAATCTTAAGAGGCTTCTGGCCGCGTTCTCCTGGCTTCGGAAGAGATACGAGCCTGAGTGCAAACTGGTTATAGTTGGACGAAAGGGGTGGTTGACCGGTGGAATCCAGCGGGAGCTCGCGGCGAAGGGCGTCGAGCGGGATGTGGTCTTTACGGGTTTTTTGCCTGACAGCGTAGTCATGGGCCTGATGCAGAACGCGAGCGTATTCGTCATGCCGTCACTCTATGAGGGTTTCGGTCTGCCGCTCGTAACCGCGATGGCTTGTTCAACGCCGATCGCCGCCTCGAATGCCGGCGCCATTCCTGAAGTTGTGGGAGATGCTGGGCTTCTGTTTGACCCGCATGACGTTGAGGCGATGGCCGAGGCGCTGCGCCAGATTCTTACCTCGCCCGTCCTCGCCAGGAAGTTGGTTGAGGCGGGGAAGATGCGGCACAGGCAGTTCAGTTGGGCGAGGTGTGCCAAAGAGACGGTCGAGGTCTATGAGGACGTGCTTTCAGCTTGACTGTGGCCCGTCGCTGCACAATCCTTGACATGATTGAGAAGGAGAGAAGATGATACTCGCCAAGGTTATTGGCAACGTTGTCGCGACGCGCAAGGACGAGAAGCTCGTCGGCTCAAAGCTGCTCGTGGTGCAGCCGCTTGACCTGGACGGGAAGCCCAAGGGCGGCATCCTGATCGCGAAGGACACCGTCGGCGCTGGCTCGGGCGAGACGGTGATCGTGGTGCAGGGCTCCTCGGCCCGCATGGCCAAAGAAAGCAAAGAAACCCCCCTCGACGCCGCCATCATCGCCATCGTCGATGAGGTCAAGCGGGATTGAGGTGTGTGGCCTGCGCTTCATAGGGTCCCCGAATCCAGCATTTGATCTATCCAAGTTCCGGACATACTATTACCGCGTTGAGAATTCGGATATGATAGACTCACATTCCTTTTTCCGGGAATGACAGAGGGGCATTGGCGGATTAAGGGACCACTTGCCAAGGAAGATCTGTCGATACGAGCCTCAATGGTTGGGAGACACATGGTGCAAAGGAAATATAAGAATCCACCTTTAGTTGAGCTTGTCTGTGAGTTTCGACTGCCTCCCGACTGCGCTTGGGACCTCACTATGCCGGGCCTCATCTATGAGAAGGTGAAGGGCGAGTTTCCAGACAGAGAGCCACATCTTCTTCATCAGTTCGAGCTGGCTGCTGGCCAAGAGGGCATAGGACAGAAGTTCCGCTCAGAACAGCGGGTCTTGTTCCACGCAAACGAAGATAGGAGAGTGTTTTTGGAGGTGGGCCCTCGTTTGCTGGGGGTGCATTCGCAGGTGACGCCCTATCCCGGCTGGGACCACTTCAGGCCGAGAGTTGAGGCGGGATTCAAGGCCCTAATGGAGGTTTCAAACGCCGAGAGATTGCGCGGGATCAATCTGCGCTATATCAACCGAATTGAGGTACCTGCTGAATCGGGAGTTATGCGGAAGTACTTCAACTTCCAGCCGTTGCTTCACGACAACGAGGGTATGAGTATTACAAGCTTCATCGGCGGGACCAAATTTGCCGATGGCGATAACAGAGCCAAGGTTGAGCTGCAGAGCGCGGTGCCGGACCATAATGGTAATCATGCTTTCTTGTTAGTGATTGATTACTCTCTGGCAGAGGACAGAGACATATCGAGAGACAGAGCGCTAGGATGGATTGAGAACGCTCACGAGAAGGTCGATGAGGCCTTTTTTGAGAGGTGCATAAAGGGGCCACTAAGGGTCCTTTTTGAGGAGATTGAGTAGATGAGCACTGTCCAACCCGTGTCTCGGCAGTACTTTGGCGAGTGGGAGCAGGCTTATGCCGGTAGCTATTTTGTGGAGGTTCCCACGCCAAGTCAATTGACGAGTCGCGATTCTGAGAATGCTGATTCGAAAGACACCGACCTTACTATTGCCCTGGTGTATTGCGATGTGATGATGACCAATCTACTAGGAAAAGGGATCGCGCTGCCCAATCCAGAGGATATTAGGAGGAACCTGCTCTGCCATGCTGACATGACTGACCTGGTCAAGCGAATTTGTGATGACGCGCTGGACAGATTCCCCAAGCCTTCTCAGGTTGCGCTGGAACTCTATAAGGACCCGGAGATTGAGGACGAACATCTCACAGTTTACGTTCGTCAATATCATTATGACGATAACATTCTCGATGTTATTGACGACGTTAGATTGAAGTTCGAGGAGGAGCGCGCTAGCTCCTCAAGCCGGATTCATATCACCACAGACTTTGAGCCCCCCATTTGACTCCCACGGTGTTTGCATGGAAAGACTATCTTGAGCTCGCTACGGTCCTAAAGGCACAGGGAGAGGCGTTCCGGCTGGAGTCCTGTTTCCGTTCCGCTACAAGCAGGGCCTACTACGCCGCGTACTGCCATGCACGAAATTGGGCGGCGAACAACGGCTTCATTATCCAGAATATACCAGACGATCACAAGAACCTGCAAGTACATTTCAATAAAACAAAGAAAGCGGATATCGCAGACAAGTTAGATGATCTGAGGAAATGGCGCAATCGGTGCGATTATAGAGACCGAGTCTCTGACCCTAAGTTACTAGCCAAGAAGGCAATCAAAGAAGCTCGCAAGCTCTTGAGATTGCTTTAGCTTCTAGAATATCACCCACTAATCTGACTGCTCCTCTAGTTCTTACCCAGCTATCACCACTTCCCGCAGCGGCTGCCAAGATAGGCCAATAGCTCCCTGTCAGCGAGCAGCTTCACTATCTCGCAGCGGTTTTCGCAGCCGTCACAGATGAAGCTATCGCCCCTTCTCACGTCAGTGGAGAGGTCAAAGCCCCTGAAGCGCGAGGCATCCCAGTCTTTGAGGCGCTTTGCGAGCGTGGCGACGCCGATTGCGCCCATCAGCGCGAAGTGTTTCGGGACGATGACCTCGGTCTTGAGCTTTCTCTCGAACGCTCGCCGCATCCCTGCGTTGGCCGCGACGCCGCCCTGAAACACCATCGGCTGCTCGAGCGATTTGCCCCTCGCAACGTTGCTCAGGTAGCCCTCCGCCAGCGCGTCGCAGAGGCCGGCGCAGATTTCATCCCGGGTGCAGCCCATCTGCTGCTTCTGGATCATGTCGGTCTCCGCGAAGACCGTGCAGAGGCCCGAAATCCGCGCGCGGGACGTTGCGTTTGCGGCTAGCTCTCCCAGTTCCGAGACGGTGATGCCCATCCTCTCGGCCTGATGGTCCAGAAACGAGCCAGTTCCCGCCGCGCAGATCGTGTTCAGCCGGAAATCGACGACGGCGCCGTCCTCAAGGATGATGAGCTTCGACTCCTGCCCCCCAATCTCAATAATTGTCCGCGCCTCGGGCACAATCTTCAGCGTCGCCAAAGCGTGGGCGGTGATCTCGTTCTTAACGATGTCCGCCCCGACGAGCGCCGCGGCGAGCTCTCGTGCGCTTCCGGTCGTCCCCACGCCCAGGACCCGAACGTCGCCGCTGAGCCGTTGCCCCACCTCGCGGACGGCGGCCAAGATTGCCTCGATCGGACGGCCTGAATTGCGAAGATAGGCATGAGCTATGAGAGCTCCGGCCTCGTCAATTGCAACAGCCTTGGCCGTTATCGAGCCCGCGTCAACGCCGATATAAAGCCGTCTCATGAGGGTGTGCCCCTGGATTGTAGGTAACTTGGCTGCGTTATTGCCCATTCCACCGAGGCGCGGCCAGGTCGCCCGGCTTCAGCCGAGGCGACAGGTTGGCTATCATTGCGTTAACTCCCGATTTCAATCGGGAGACCCCAGAACTCGACACCCTACTCTCCATCCTTCTCAGATCAAGATTTCAGAGAGGAGGAGGGAGGTGACTCGGCTTCCATACCACCCGACTCGAAGTCGGGTGTTAATACAATGAGAGCCATCTATATGACCGCGTTGAAACGCGGTCGAGATGAC
>CAYZPW010000098.1:0-12917 GCA_964480475.1 uncultured bacterium
ACAGATTGGCTATCATTGTGTTAACTCCCGATTTCAATCGGGAGACCCCAGAACTTGGCACCCTCCTCTCCATCCTCCTCAGATGAGCATTTTGGGCGAGGAGGAGGGAGGCATATGGGCTTCCAGATCACCCGACTCGAAGTCGGGTGCTAGTATGATTAGAGCCATCCATCGCGCCGTGTTGAAACACGGCGACATGGCCATGTCAACTCTACCTACAATCTAGAGTCACACCCGCGACGGGATGACCGGGCGCGTATTCTATCTCATTAAGCTGGCTGGCGCTCGGCCCAGGCTTATTACAACCGGGTAGTCGGCGACGATCACGTCGTGAAGGATTATCGTTCTAAGCGACGGGCTATATTCATAGGTAACGTAGGATTCGACGCAGGGGTGCTTTCCCTCGGGGACCTGGAAGTTGGGGTACGTCTGCATCTGGACGGGCCAGACCTGAAACGGCAGCTCATCGTAGGGGTTCTCGATCTCCAGGTCGAACGTCTCTGGCGGCTCCGTCTCGGGCGTGGATTTGTCGGCCTTGATGTCCTTATAGACCGCGATAGTAACGTCGGTCGGAGAGAAGAATGAGTAGAAACGCACCGGCCCCGGGTCCCGGTCGGGAAACCTGAACCACACAGGACGCGGGCTCATGCTGCTGTCAAACGCGGCGCAAATGGCCTGGAGCGTGAAATAGGCCGGCCTGGGCTCACACGTTTGGTTGTGAAGTATGCCCCAGTCGTGCGCGTAGAGCTCCGAGCCTTCCTTCAGCTGCCACCAGAAGACCGGAACCCCCAGCGCGAAGTTGATGGCGTATGTCCTGGCCAAGTATTTGGCCTGTATCTCAGGGCCCCAAACGTTGTATATCCAGCAGTCCTGCAAAACCCAGACCTCCGCGCCTCCTCTGCACTCAAAGAATGGCTGGAGGAACTCACGGAAATCAGCCATCTGCTCCTCGTATGTCGCAAACTCGGAAAGGCGGCGCTCGCACCAGGCGTTCTCCATGCTGTCGTCGTTGACGACGGCTGTCGGGCTCTCGGGACGGTTATGGGCGCTCAACCCGCCGTGTTTGTCGTGCCGAAAAGGGTCAATCCCGATGATGTCTATGTTCCCGCAGACCCAGTCCGACTCGCCGACGGCCTCGCCCATGGAGTTCAGCATGTCAAAACACCTCGCCAAAAAGCCCTTGTCCATTCCGACAAGGCCCGCGAAAGATATTCTTGCGCTTTCATCGACTGACTTGATCGCGCTTGCCGCCTCGAACAGAAGGTAGGCATACTGTGCGGGGTTCGGGTGAGGCGACCAGAAGTTGACGTCCGTGCGATCGCAGCTCCCGAAGTCCGGCTCGCACCAGACCTCCCAGTGTTTGACCCGGTCCCCAAAGTGTAGGACCATCTCCTGGCAGTATCTTGCGAAGGCGTGCGAGAAGCTCTTGAACATCGCGTCGTCGGTGGGCACGTAAAGCCTCGTGCAAGGCCCGAAGTCCCGATGGGAGGGGTCCTCGACGCAGATGCTGTCCTCCCACTCAGGGTGCTTGCCGTAGAGCGAATTGCCGTAAGCCAGGTTGAAGACGACCTGCATCCCATGCGCGACGGCGTCGTCTATGTTCGCCCCGATAACGTCGTCGTGGAAATGATATTCGCCCGGCATTAGCTCGACCCAGTCCCAGCAGCCTTTGTTGGCCCAATGCGAGAGCTTCACCCACTTCAGGCCAGCCCAATACGTATAGTCCCACGCGATACGAACGTCGTTCTTTACCGCATCGGGCATCGACCACGGACCAACGTTTATCCCCAACTTCGACGGGCCTTTGTTCTCTGAAAAAAGTATCGGGAACCGACGATGCGGATACTCCTGCTGCGCGAACGCTGCGGATGTAAGCGCTAGCAGGACCAGACCGACGGCGAGGACATATCCACACCTCAAACCTGACGCCGGCTTTCCGTTCAACTCCCTCGCTCCGTGATTATCGTGAATGGCTGAGGCAATACTGTGATCCCGCCTTTTCGATGTCAAGCGGCAGCCCCTTGCGACCGCATTTCAATGCGGTTGTATAGATGGCTATCATTATACTAACACCCGAATTCATTTGGGTGACTTGACATGCCGAGGCGCCCCCTCCTCCTCCCTAGAATCCTCTCTTGAAAAGAATAGAGAGGAGGGTGTCGGCCTTCCCCAGATCCCCCATCTGAAGATGGGGGCTAGGACAGTGAGAGCCAGCTTGGCGCCTCGGCTGAAGCCGGGCGACCTGCCGCCGTCTTGGCGGCACCCCTCCCCTTTTTTCCCTTTCTCCATTTTCCCGTTTCCCCGATGGGGAAACTCCTCAGCCCAAACTCTTTCACAGGATGCTGAGAAACCCGGTATTATGTCCTCATGGCACGTTTGCTCGATCGGGTTCAGGTGCGATCCTCTCCGATGGGACAGTTGAGTGGGATAGGGGAGCAATTGAATCCTCGCTTAGCTGAGGCATAAGGATGGACCGGGAAGAGCTGCTCAGAATAATCAAGAAAGCTTCTGATACGCGAAGTGCACTTCTCGACCTCTCACGGAAGGACATAGCCGAGCTCCCCCCGGAGATTGGCAAACTGAAGAACGTGCAGGAGTTGAACCTTGAGGACAACCAACTCAAGGCTCTGCCGCCTGAGATTCGCGCGCTGACGAACCTGCGGACGTTGCAACTTTGGCAGAACCAACTGACATCTCTGCCGCCTGAGATCGGTGCACTCGCGAACCTGCAGGAGTTGCATCTCTATAGCAACCAACTGACATCTCTGCCGCCTGAGATTCGTGCACTCACGAACCTGGGGACATTGGATCTTGCGGATAACCGACTCACATCTCTCGCGCCAGAAATTTGCCAATTGACGAACCTGGGGACGTTGGAACTTGAGTGGAACCAACTCACATCTCTGCCGCCCGAGGTCGGCGAATTGACGAGCCTGCGGATTTTGAATCTTTGGGATAACCAACTCACATATCTGCCCCCTGAGATTGGTCGCCTTACGAAACTGAGGGAGTTGATTGTTGCGAATAACGCACTTACTTCTCTCCCGGCTGAGATTGGTCACCTGACGAATTTAAAGGGATTAGATCTTAGGGGCAACCAGCTGCGCCAGCTTCCAGAGAGCTTCCTCGAACTGAGTCTCGACTTCAATACGAAGGAGCTACAGGATGTGCCTGGGACTCCCAGCGGAATAAGCGTGGCTGGCAATCCCCTTGAGCGCCCTCCATTGGAGATCATCGAACAGGGCAGAGAGGCAGTGCGGCGCTATTTCGCCTCGCTCAGAGAGAAGGCACGGGTGCTTAATGAGGTAAAGGTCATCCTCGTCGGGGATGGTGGTGCCGGCAAAACCTCGCTGGTCAAACGACTGCTGAGAGATGAATTCGACGACAAAGAGCCTCAGACACACGGCGTCAACATCGACGATTGGACAGTGACTATATCAGGTACCAAGATATGCGCGCATCTCTGGGATTTCGGTGGGCAGGTCATCATGCACTCGACCCGTCAGTTCTTCCTCTCCAGGCGCAGCCTGTACATACTGGTGCTTGATGGGAGGAAGGAGGAGGACGCGGAATACTGGCTAAAGCACATCGAGAGCTTCGGCGGCGACTCACCGATACTCGTCGTCCTGAACAAGATGGACGAGAACCCCGGCTTCGACGTGAACCGACGCTTTCTCCAGGCGAAATACAAGGGGATTCAGGGCTATTTTAGGGTTTCCTGCAAAAGTAGCACGGGGATTGGTCCTCTCAAGAAGGCAATCATCAACTCGCTCGCCGAAGTAGAGATCACCAGCACCGCCTGGCCGGAGAGGTGGTTCAGGGCCAAGGAGCGCCTCGAGAAGATGACCTGCAGCTTCATCAGTGAAGACGACTACGCCGAGATACGCAAGAAGGAGAGAATCCCGGACGAGGCTGACCAAGACACGCTTGTCAGATTTCTGCATGATCTAGGCGTCATAGTCCATTTCCACGATTTCGGTTTACGGCACATGCATGTGCTTAATCCTCGATGGCTGACGACCGCTGTCTATCGGATCATAAACTCCGAGATTCTAGCGAAGAACAAAGGCATCCTGAAGCTATCGTGTCTCGCTGACATACTGAGCGCCAAGGGCGATGACTTCGCCTATCCCGCAGTGCAACATCCTTACATAGTTAACATCATGGAGAAGTTCGAGCTCTGCTTTCGCATTGATAGGAACAGGATCCTCATCCCCGACCTCCTTAAGGTCCAGGAGCCAGAAATGGACTTCAATTACGATTCTTCACTGCGTTTCCGGATCGACTACGACTTCCTGCCTAAATCGGTTATTCCGCGCTTGATCGTGAAAAAGCATGCCGAGATAAGGGGAGGACTTCGCTGGCGCACTGGCGTCGCCCTGGAAAGCAAGGTATTTAAGGCGACGGCAGTCGTCAGGGCCGACGTGGCAGCGAAGAAGATATACATTTTTGTCGCCGGCCCACAGAGAAGGGACTACCTCACCGTCCTGCGATCCATATTCCTGGAGATCAACAAGGGCTTCGAGAAATTGGAGTACACGGAGAGAATCCCGCTGCCAGACGATCCCCAAGTTACGGTGGGCTTTCAGTATCTGTTACAGCTCGAACAGGATGGTGTCGAGGAGTTCCGTCCGGAGGGCGCCAAGAGGCGTTACCGAGTAAAGGAACTCCTTGGAACGATTTACATCGAACGCAAACCGACAGCCGACGCCTTCTTCAGGATGCTCCAACAGCTGGTGAAGGACTCCGATCAGGAGAAGGCCATAGTTGAAAAGGCCAATGGCATCATGATGCTGCAGCCAAATTTCATGGGCCTCGGCATCAATCTCAACACGCTGGTCGATAGGTTTCTCAAACGGCGCAAGTCCCGAGCCAAGAGGTAAACGAGCTTGCCGCACTCCACGCAAGGGAGTACGCGCTGTAGGTGAGGGTTATCATCGCGACCGCGTTTCAACGCGGTCGTATAGATGGCTATGATTACATTAACACCCGAATTCATTCGGGTGATTTGATGTGAAAGAGGGCCCCCTCCTCCTCCTTAGAATCCTCTTTTGAAGAGGATGAAGAGGATGTGTCGGGCCTGCCCAGATCCCCCATCTGAAGATGGGGGCTATGATCATGAGAGCTTTCTGCCTCGCCTCGGCTGAAGCCGGGCGACATTGCCTTCCTTCCCCCTTCGCCCTTTCCCCTTTTCGCCTTTTCGCCCGTTTCCCCGGCGGGGAAACACCTGCCGTCCGTTCTTGACTTGAGAGCGACCCAGCAACTATTCTAGGTTCAGATTGGGGCAATTAGCGTCGGTTGCTTGCTCGGTTGTGGGCGAGGCTGGCGAGCAGTTTGACTGGTCATCAATTGCGTTGCGAGCGGGCTTTGGAAACGGACACAACGTTTGTAGTCGTCAACTTCAACGGCAGTCGATATTTGGAAGGCTGCCTCTCGGCGATCGAGGCGCAGGGCGAGATAAGCGTCATTGTCGTTGATAACGGCTCCACTGACGACTCTAAGGCAGTCATCAAGGATCATTCCCCCGATGTCCGACTGATCGAGAACACGGAGAACCTGGGCTTTGCCGGCGCGGCGAATCAGGGCGCCGAGGCGGCTCAGTCTCCATATGTGGCGTTCGTGAACACCGACGTGATGCTATCGTCGGGCTGGCTCAAGACGATACTGTCGGTTTTCGCCGGAGAGAATGACGTGGCGTGCGTCGGAAGTCGGCTTCTGAGCAAGGATGGCGACAAGATCGATTTCGACGGGGGCACGATCAATTTCTGCGGCTTTGGCCAGCAGGTCCGGTTTGGGAGCCCCTTGGACCCCGAGGCGGAAAAGGCCCTCAAGCCGATTGAGGAGACGAGCTTTGCGTGCGCGGGTGCAATGGTCGTGGACCGCGAGGCGTTTTTGCGCGTTGGCGGTTTCGACGAGTCGTTCTTTGCCTATTTTGAAGACGTGGACCTGGGCTATCGCTTCTGGCTTTCTGGCTACCGTGTGCTGATAGCGAGGGAGGCGGTTGGCTATCACGTCCATCACGGAACCTCGGCCGAGTTTTTGTCGGACGCCTCGATGGCCTTTCTGGCTGAGAAGAACGCCCTCACGTTTGTCCTCAAGAACTTCGAGGAAAAGAACCTCTCGCGCCTGCTTCCTGCGTCGCTCTTCATGAATGCCGCCCGCCTGGTCCCTCGGGCGAAGGATGCGCTGCCGCCGGAGAACGTTCTCTATGACGCGGCGAGGTCAGACGTTCGAGAGATGCTTGACTTGCTGAACGCCTTGGGCGATGACGTCTCGCTGCCGTCGAGCGCGCTATCAGGTTCTCTGGCGACGCTATACGTTGCCTCAAACCTCAACAGCATCCTTGCAAAGCGACTGGAATGTCAAAAACTCAGGCAGCGAGGCGACGATGAGATACTGAATCGCTTCCCCGGCTTTTTCTTCCCGTCATTCTTCAACAGCAGTTACTTCGAGGTCGAGAGGACGCTTTTGGAATCGCTCGGGCTCAGCAAGGTCTTGGGCGAGGAGAGTCCCGGCCCGCTGGTGGATGAGCAGATGAAGTCGCTCCAGGCTCGGCTCTATGAGGAGCTCGACAGGCTTCACGTTGCCCGGGCTGCTGACCAAGAGCACACGCAGGGGCTCGAGGCGACGTTGAAGGACCGAGCTGCGGAGGTGGCAAGGCTTCACGAGGCGCTCGCCGAGAGACAGAAGGAGACTGCCGACGCCGTCGCTGCGGCGAGGGCAAAAGAGGACGTCATACGGGACGCGCTGGCCTCGATTGCCGAGCGCGATGAGGAGCTTAGGAACGCCTCGGCCGCGGTTGGGGAGCGGGACGAGCGACTCGAGAGGGCCGATGCGGCGATGTCAGAGAAAGACGAGCTCGTAATGCGATTTGAGGAGCTCGCAGAGTCTCGCAAAGAGGAAGTAATCGCCCTCCAAAAGCAGATAAAGGAGCATCAGGCTTTGCAGCAGGAGCTCGAGAGGGTCCGGGCGCAAGCGGAGCACCTCAAGGCGCGCCTGGTCCGGATCGAGAGCTCTTTTGCCTACCGCATTTACACCGCTCTGAAGAAGGTGGCGAGGCTCCTGCGCCTATCCGGTCGCGGCGAGTAACAAACCGTGCTCTTCAGGCTCAACTGCACGATCACGAGTCACGTTCAGGCGATTTCGGGCAAGGTGCACAGGGAGGTTCAGCGTTCGGACTCATCTTCGTTCTTTCTTGATCCAGCTTTCCTGTTCGCTCTCGAGAACATCAATCGCGAGAACCTCAAGCGCAGGCTCGGCGAACGGTTCTCCACGACCGAGTCCGAGGCAGAGGCGATAGTCTCAACGATAATCAAGACAAGGCTTGTGGTTGAGGATATAGGCGCCGATCCACGTGAAGCGAAGGAGGCGGAGCTTAAAAGGCCCAGGATAGGCATTTTGACCGAGCGGATGAAGCTGGGCTACGGCGTTGACCTGGTCGTGCACGAGACAGCGAAACGGCTGACGAGCCGCGGCTACAAGGTCACGGTGTTCACGGGTTCTGTCGATCCAATCTACGCCTCGGTCGATTACGACATCGTTCGGCTCGGGGAGGGCGAGCGATTGGCGGACATCTTCTCGCAGGAGTTCTTTCAGCGGGCGATTCTCTGTCTACAGGACTCTCGCGTCAACGTCTGGATTGTTGAGTCGCTTCCCTTCTATTACTGGCGAGACAGCCTCCCCGGGCCGGTGATATTCGTGGAGCACGGGACCCCTTTTCCTGAGCTCTTCCCGCGAGACGTCTCGCTTTCCGTCCGACTGGCGCGCTTGACCAAGCGAGAGCGGGTCTTCAGCGCAATCGGACCATACGACCGCATCGTTGCGATCTCTCAGTTCATCGCGTCTGAGCTTCCAAAATCGACCGCGGACAGGACAGAAATCATTTATAACGGCTGCGATCACTACCCATTTGTTCAGGCAAGCGCGGCAGAAGGGTTCCGCCGGGAGATCGGGCTATCGGATACTGACGTTCTCCTTGCGTTCGTCGGTAGGATCGATTTCGACGAGCAGAAACAGCCATACAAGTCGGTCGGCAAGCTTGTCGAGGTCTTCAATCGCATTCACGCCGATATGCCCCACGTCAGGCTTCTCCTGGCTGGTCGGGCCGACGCCGCTTGCGAGAAACAACTTGCTGATATGGGCGTTATACCTTTGCTGAACGTCCCTGAAGAGAAAGTCGCACTGGCGCTCGCTGCCGCTGACCTCTTCGTCTCAATGTCGCGCTGGGAGGGGTTTGACTTGCCCTTATGTGAGGCGCAGTTCCAGGGCACGCCCTGCGTTGCGATGCGCTGCGGGGCGCATCCGGATCTGATCGACGGGACGGGGGCCGGCGTTCTGGCCGAGGACGAAGCGGGATTTGAACAGGCCGTTAGGAAGCTCGTCAACGACCGGGATTCGCTTTCCAGGATGTCGCAGCGGGCGAGGACCAACAGCCAGCGATTCCTGTGGGACGCGAATGTTGACAAAACGCAATCACTCATTGAGGAGGTGCGTGCGGCGTTTGACTCGGGCACAGGTGATACCCGTTCTCGCCCGACGGGCAATTTCAGGTTCGCACTTATTGCAGCCCAGGAGGTACTGCTGCACGAAGGCCCGGTCGCGTTTCTGCGGCTTGCCGTTGACAAACTGAAACGGATTAGGGCGCGGGGATGAGGAAGTCGAAAGTCCAAGGTCATCAATCAGAGGATGTTGGTGAGGTTGGGATGCGCCTCGGTCGGTTCTCAATGGCTTGTTCTGGTGCGGGATGATCAACAATAGCACCGGTTGGCTGCTGCTTCTGCTTCTTGTTGGCGTCAATCTCGTGAACGGCACGCTTTTGGCGATTTTGACGCCGATGTGGCTCGGCGCCGACGAATATACGCATTACGGCTACATAAAGCACCTGGAAGCACATGGCTCATTCCCTGACCAGCGGAGCTGCCGCTTCTCTCAAGAACTCGAGACGTCCATCCACGAGGCGGACTGGTGGCGGTTGTCGGGGAACGTGGGCAAGGTCGGACCCGGCCCAGAACGGTTCTATGCCCACGGTTTTCTCCAGTTCGCGGCCGCCGGCAAGTGTGGACTGGAATGCAACAAGGCGCACTCCGGCTCGTGTTCGCTCGCCCTTAGCTATCAATTCCGACGCAAAGAGGCCGAGGCGCTGGGCGTTTATCTCCCACTGTTGGACATAAGGGGATTCGACGCAATTGGCTTCTGGCTCTGCGGCGACGGCTCGGGCCAACAGTTTGAACTCGCTATCGACACGCCCGGAGACCGGAGTCACAAGATCGTTGTCCCGCTCGATTCTGACGGTTTCAGAAAAATCGTCGCGCCGTTTGACAGATTCTCTGGCGGTCTGATGGCGCACCGGAGCGCCGGCGCGATGTTGAAGCTCAGCATAACTGACGCGTCGGCACAGGATGAGCAACTCTCAGGAACTGTGCTCGTTGATGATATATGGTTTCAGGATAACGGTCGCGAGGTTCTTTTGACCGGATTTGAGCAGGAGGAGCTGCCGAACCGTGAGGCCAGCCGGCTGAATTGGGCCGCGCACCATCCACCGCTTTATTACCTGCTTGGCGTTCCGATCGAGAGGGCCCTAAGGGACGAGGCCATATTCACCAGGGGGTTCGCTCTCAGGCTCTATTCGCTCGTGCTCTCCACCATCACGATTGTGATCGCGGCGCTTATCGGCCGACTGCTGTTCCAAGACGATTGTCCTGAATGGCTGCTTCTACCGTGCCTCATGGTGTTCTCACCGGCCTATTCGCTGCACCAGTCTTGCATCAACAACGACCACCTGCTGATCCTTCTTTACACGCTCCTTCTATATCTCCTGCTCAAATGGCAAGATGAGGAGATTGTGCCCAAAAGGGCGATCGCGCTCGGCGTGATATGCGGCCTCGGGATGCTAACCAAGATGCTATTTGTAACCGCGTTTGTGGTTGTCGCGATATACTTTGCGCTCAGCGCGAGGGAGCACTGTCGCACGGTGCGAAGAGCGGTAGGCAAGTATGCCATCTTCCTGGCCTCAGCTCTCGTGGTCTGCGGCTGGTGGTTCGTCAGGAATCTGGTGGTCTATGGCAAATTGTATATCACCGCGACGACATATCTGCCGTCAAGGACGTTCCCGGTTGAGATGACTTTTCTGGATTTCTTTCTCTCGGAGAAGTTCATCGGTTGGGTAGGAGTTGGCTGGCTCATGCTCACGGCCTCCCGCACAGACCTGATACTGGTTATTCTGGTGTTAGGGATTTCCGGAGCGGGTTTTGTCAAGGCGCTGCTTCTTTCGTTTTGGAGGAAGCGAGAGATATTCGGCGCTCGCCTGTTCAAGAGATTGGCATTGCTTTTCTACACTGTTATTATCCACGTCTTTGCCGTCTTCTACGCCGTGTCAACGGGCTCGATCAAGGTTGGCCGGTTCAGGGCTCTTCACGGGAGGTATTTCTTCCCGGTTATCGCGGGGATTGCGGCCATTTGGGCGCTCGGAGTCTGCGAATTGCTCCCCCACAAAGCCAAAAATCAACTTCTGGCGGCCGTGGTAGCCATTCTCATTGCGCTCGAAATATCAAACGTCTATATGACAGCGATAGCACACTGGTATCCGTTCTGAGCGCCATGACCGATAATCGGGATACGACCTGTGCCGGCCGGGATTTCTGGGTCCTATTCGCGTTGATTATCGCGATCAATCTCGTCAACGGCGCCCTGCTATCGGTCATTGTCCCGATGTGGGCTGGGCCGGACGAACTCGCGCACTATAGCTATATACAGCACCTTCGCCTTCATGGCTCGCTCCCAGACCAGAGGACTTGTTATCTCTCCGAGGAGGTGAAGGGCTCATCTTACGAGGCCGATTGGTGGGGCCTCAAGCGCCGCACGGGGAAGGTCGGACCCGGGCCCGAAGCGTTCTACACGCACGGATTCGCGGCCTTCGGCGAAGGTGGAAGCGGCCAGAGGACCAATGTCGCCTCTCACACCGGTGAGTCTTCACTGGCGCTCAACTACCATTTCACGGCGCAAGAAAGCGAATCCCTTTGTGCATACAAACCCCACGTAGATGTGTCCGAAGCCGACGGGCTGGGCATGTGGGTTCGCGGCGATAGCTCAAATGTGCTGCTTCAGCTCTCGGTGGAGACCATTGGACGAAAGGAGCACAGCTTCCAGACTCCCGTGGACTGGCGCGGCTGGAGACGAATCGATGCGCCCTTCTCGCTCTTCTCAGCCAGTCTCACGAGCGATCTTTGCCCCTCCGCCACCCTGAAGATATACGTTGCAGACGACTATGTGTCCCAGAAAACGCTCTCCGGCACAATACTCATCGACGATATCTGGCTTTCGAGACAAGGCCAGGCCGTTCATCTGACCGGCTTCGAGGATGATGAACTTCCCCTGATGGCTTCCGATTGTCGAAACTGGTGCGCTCATCACCCGCCGCTTAACTATCTGTTGATGCTCCCGATCGAGGCCGCTTTAAGCAAGAAGCCTGTTTTCACGAGAGTGTTCGCCCTGAGGTTATTCTCCGTTATCCTGTCAACTATCACGATAGCAATCGCGGCGCTTTCGGGCAAACTCCTCTTCGGGACCAAATCCCTCATTTGGCTGCTCGTGCCAGGGCTTCTGCTCTTCTCACCTGTCTTCACGTTCGATGAGGCCTGCATAAACAACGATCACCTGTTGATCTTGCTCTACTCTTTGCTGCTCTATCTCATGCTCAAGTGGTCCGAGACGCCCCTTGACCGCAAAAAAACGCTCGTGCTGGCCATCATCGTCGGACTCGGGCTCATGTCGAAGCTGCTCTTTCTGACCGCGATTCCAATTGTGTTCTTGTTCGTTTGGCAAAATGAGAGAGGGAATGGCTCAGGCAGCCTCAAGCGCGCCTCCGCCAAGTGGGGGCTATTCATGCTGGTGGTTCTCGGCGTCTCGGGCTGGTGGTTCGTCAGGAACTGCGTGCTTTACGGTATGCCAGTAATAACGGCGACGATGTTCACGCCGGACAAAAAGCTCCCGGTCGCTATCGGCCTCATTGACATCCTGCGCTCCGATAGCCTCTGGGCCTGGGTCTCGATAGGTTGGTTCCTTAAGATTGCAAGCCACACAGGCTTCTCGCCATCAAAAACAAGCTATCAATTGACGTATCTGCTCATTGACATCGCCGCTCTCGGTCTGGTTCGGGCCGCATTCCTCAGGATATTCAGGGGGAGGCGACTGCTGACGCCGCAAACCGCAAGACGGCTCAAGATTCTGGCGTATGCCGTGATTATCCATACGTTTATTATCTTCACACAAGTGGCCAAGGGGACCATGAGCGTCGGCATGTTCAGGGCATTCAGTGGAAGATACCTTCTGCCAGTCGGCATAGGCATGGCCGCCTTCTTCGCATTCAGCATCGAGAACCTCCTGCCTTTGAAGATACGGCGATTTGGCGTGTTGGTCGTCGTCGTCATACTGATCGTCATCGAGGTTCTGACCGTGCACATCACGATGATGAAGGCCTGCTATCCGTTCTGACAGGAAAAGCTCCTTTCAGGACCGCCTCCCCCCGACATCCCAACCTTTTGCGATCTCCTTCCGGAATACTGCTCATTCTTGACACTTGACCGCCCTTTGGATAGGCTAAACTGGGATAATCATAGTGGTAGGGAACGGTTAAGATGATGAAGATCACTGACAAAGTGCTGGCAGAGATCGTTCAGGCCATCGTGAGGCAGGTCGATCCGGTGATGATAATCCTGTTTGGATCGCATGCGTCAGGCCACGCAAGAGAGGAGTCTGATTTGGACCTTCTGATTGTGGAGCGAGAGCCTTTCGGTCAGAAACGCAGCCGGCGGAAAGAGATGTCGCTTGTTCGCAAGGTGCTGTCCGGATTCAGAATCGCGAAGGACATCCTGATCTATGGCGAGGATGAGTTCGCAAAATGGAGGGGTTCTGTCAACCAC
>CAYZPW010000099.1:0-11727 GCA_964480475.1 uncultured bacterium
CGCCCGCGAGCCGTTCCGCCCCATCGGCGACATCGCATTCGCAAGCTTTGCCGTTAGCAGTTGACTGTTCCGCCGTCGCCAGGCTCTGGCGGACGAGTTTGGCCGAATGATGATGCGCAATGGTCTCAAAGGCCGGTATAGGAATGCGGATCGAGGCGTCAGGACACAGGCGCGGGCATGAGGCGCTTCGTTACCTTTCCGACCAGGCTGTGTATGCCGGACTTTGTTATCTTGGCCAGCAGGAGTTCGCCAATTTCGCACGCGTCGTGCGGCAAGTTCACAATGATGTTCTGCGGAGACCGACCGCAGCACGCGCCTGGGTCTTTCCTGCTCAAGCCGTCCACCAGCACCTCGACGGTCTTCCCCACGAAGGGCCGCAGTCGCTGAACGTGGTTTTGGCGCTGCAACGCGAGCAGCCTCTCAAAACGCGCCTTGATCGCTTCCTTAGGGACATCATTCCGGAAACTGGCCGCCTTCGTGAATGGCCGAGGCGAATAAATGAAGCTATAGACATTGTCGAACTGGGCGAGGCGCACGACCTGGAGCGTGTCCTCAAAGTCAGCGTCGGACTCGCCGGGGAATCCGACCATTATGTCCGTTGAGATGAAGCATCCCTCGACATGTTGTCGCAGCCAGGAGACCTTCTCGAGGTATTCTTTCCTCGTATAGCCTCGATTCATCAGACGGAGAATGCGGTCCGAGCCAGATTGAAGCGGCAGGGAGATGTAGGGCGCAAAGGGCGGGTGCGCCATCATCCTCACCGTATCCAGGCACAGGTCTTTGGAATGCGTCGTTATGAACCGAAGGCGCATCAGGCCGTCGATGCGCGCCAGCCGCTCCAGAAGGCTCACAAACTTGAGCTCGCCGTGCCGATAGGCATTAACGTTTTGACCGAGCAGACAGACATCGATGTAGCCCGCCTCGGCTAGCAGCTTCACCTCATCAATTATGCTCTCCGGTTTTCGGTGCCCGATCGGCCCCCTGACGTATGGCACGATACAATAGCTGCAGAAGTTGCTGCACCCCCTTGAAATCGCGACAAATGCGCTCCTCCTGCTCAGCCGCCGCACGCTTGAGGGGTCGTAGTCCCAGCCTGAACACGCGGCCTCAGAGGCAAGAATGCCCCGCTCGCCAGCCAGCAATCTGTCGATGGTCTCGCCCAGCTGAGATATGGCGCCCGTGCCCAGAACAAAATCAGCATGAAATGGCGCCTCGAGCAGCCTTTGCTTCATCTGCTGAGCGACGCAGCCCATGACGCCGACCACTCTCTGCCCGTTCTTTCCCCTCTCGTCTCTAGTGTAATTGCAGAGAATCGACGTCGCCCTATCCTGCGCTCTCGCCCTGACAGAGCAAGTATTCAAAAGGACCAGGTCCGCGGACTCATCGCTTTCAGCAGGCGTGAATCCCGCCGCCTCGAGCTCGCCCGCCGCCAGCTCGCTGTCCAGCTTGTTCATCTGACAGCCAAACGTCCGAATCAAATACGTTCTGCCGCTCAATTCCTCCCCTCTTATGAGCCGCTGAGAGTTTGGGCTAGAAAGACTACTTGCACGACACGATAAGCCTTGACTTCACACATTACAATAAGGCATATTATTGTGCGAGTGGATGTAAGCGCTGGAAGTGCGCTTGCTGTTGACATGTATTATTCTCCTTTATTGTGGGAAGCACGTCATAGCTAAGTAGCAATAATTGCCGTGTGTTTTAGGCATATCTATGTTTTGGGGTTATGGTTTTTTGATTGAGGAACCTGAGGAGGAATTATGAAAAGGGCTTCTACGATCGGTTTGTTTTTGATGGCAGGGGCGTGCGTTCTTATGTTCGCGCCTGTTGCTTTGGGACAGGTCGTTGGCGGGACCCCGTGGCCTTCACTTCACTTTGACTACGAGAATAGGCGAGGCACGATTGACACCGGCCCTGACATCTCTGGGCAGAATCTCACCATCCACTGGAGCTTTGAGTGCGGCGGCGGGGATTCGGGCGCCGGCCGATCGAACCCCCTTATTGATTCTCTTGGGCGGATCTTCGCATTCGGCACAAGAGTCACCGTTTTGGGCCCCGCTACTATGCTCTATTGCGTTCAAGAGGCGGAACCTGACGAGGCCGGCTGCATCGTCGCCGAGCAGCTTTGGATGACGCCTGTGAATACCTACCCATCAAGCACGTGGAATACTGGGGCACTTAGTCCGAGCGGAGACAGGCTTTATTTTGCGGGGCTCAACTCTGGTATTCTGGCCCTCGACGGCTGGGACCCTGCGGGCGACCCAAATAACCCCGGGGCCCCTCTGCATGTTTTCTCCACACCGTTCACAAACGGCGGTGCGGACGCCTCAGACATCCTCATTGACACAAATGACTACCGTCTCTATGTATTCGGTAACTCCGCCGGCACATCAACTGCCTACGGGTTCGCCATGGGAGGACAACTCGAAGGCCAGTTAGTCTGGTGGTATGGCATCGACCTCCCGACGGACTACGACAGCATTGACGCTGATATATGCGCCTCGCCGGTCCTGTGCACTACGCAATACACATATTACGAATATGAACCAGGAGATTTGCCAGGGCAAGGCACATACTGGCAGGGCATGGGTCAGCCACGGACGATATACGCACCGGGTGGGGATGGCAACCTCTACGCGATGCACACGATTACGGACACCATCTGGTCTCCGCCTCCCACTTTAGTTCCCTCTCCGCCCCGCCCGCCGAGCGCGCCGCCTGTTCATCTGAAGTGGTCATACACGGTAAGCAGCGACGGCTCGGCCCTGGTGAGCTCTCCTGTCGTTCTGCCGAGAAGTTGGAACTTCCAGAAGGAGCCCGTCATGGGTCTGCCCCCTCCAGAGGGAGCAGCACCGTCAATGAGGTATAACTACGTTGGCGTCACGACGTCCACGATCTACATCTGCGATCCAGCGGGGAGCCTTCTCTGCATCGAAGACTCGTGGTATGAAGACCACGACTGGGAACAGACAGATTGGTTCCCGGGCGAACCCCCAATACCAATATGGATTGACAACAATGATGAAGTATATTATACCGCAGAGGGCCTTCCTATTATGGTGGGGGCCTTCCCTCGGCGTTATACGACTCACTTGAGATGGTCGTACGACTTCCTGGGCCCGGTTGCGACGACGCCAATTCTGATGGACACACTTATTTTCGTGGCGGATGAAACATCGCTGCACGCTATCGATATCACGACGGGCACGGACCCGTTGACCGACTACCTCGGTCTGACGGAGGGTCAGCCGCTTTGGACCACAAGCGCAGGCGACGACGACCCTGATGCCCAGTGGGATTTCTCCGCGCACCCTGACCTGGGCGTCGCGCCGTCCCCGGCGCTTGACGGCAACGGGCTAATCTGGCTGGTAACGAGGGATGGGTGGCTGCACGTCGTCTCGTCCGTGGCCAACGACACCCTGGGCTGGGAAGCTGGCGAGGCCGTATTCTCCTATTTCACACCCAGCGAAGACCACCACCGGGGCACGGAGGGTCCACCGTTCTACTCACCAGCCTCGCCCCATGACCCACTAGAGATGATCCGCTCGCCGATCATTTCAAATGGATACGTCTATGTTTCCGGCCAGGGCCTGGGCGAAGACCCGGAGACAGGGGACACTTACGACACCGGCTGGGTTATGAAGATCAAGGAAAACGTCGTAGGCCGGTTCAGGTTCATGGACGTGAACCCCAAGGTCGGCTACACAGAAGAAAACCGCATGAACCGCTTGCCCACGGTGTTTACCTACAACGTCGATTACTACGACCCGGACTGCGGCTCGGTTGGGATATATACGGGAACAGATGGCGACGGTGTGCCGCACAAGGAGAACCCCATCATCCTCTATGTTGACGGCTTCAATACCTTCTGGCGGTATGACGACCCCTTTATGGGCTATCCGCCGTTCCACATCTGGCCGACGGATCCCGACCCCAGCAGCGCTCCATCAAGTTACCCCGACCCGCCCTGGGGTATCTGGGAGGGGATGGTGTATCAGCTTGAGACTGGTGATGACGAGCGTCGCCTGGGCATTTACGAGTATATCTCTGACGGCACTCTCTCGAATCCGGCTTTGCGGGAATACATCTATTACAACCAGAACGGCTGCTACAACTACTTCTTCGAGACGGAGGATGGCTTTGGACTGAATGCGCCGATAGTCTCCGAGATCAATACCGGGCCAAATATGTGTCCGGAGCTCTACTTCGTCAAAACCGCCGTCATCTTCGATGGCACGATTTCAAGGCCGAAAAAAAGCGTCGTTGACATCGCCGTCTGGTATTATGATTCGGACGAGGACTCGCCGAGCGTGCAAGAGGTGTATCTGGACAATATCGCGTATTCAATGAACGGCAACGCGGTCATCGGCAACGCGTCCGTGGCGTGGGAGGACAGATATTCCTTCCACATGACGACAACCAGCGACACGCCGAGCTTCCACTTCGAGTTCACGGACAATCCGACTGCGGTTCATCCTGATTGGCCGAGAGACGCAGCTGAGCCTTGTACGACGAGGCATCCTGAATACGGCCAGTTATTCACTCTCCTGTTACGGGACGGCAAAGTTACACCGGCCGTCGGGCCGCCAGGCATCTACACCTATAGCGTTCGCTTCTTCGACCCAAAGGGCCGAACTTCCGGCATCAACACCGGTCAAGTGGGCTGCCTGAATGCTCACGTTCACATTGATGATGTCCAATATGACATGGAGCTTCTGCCAGGGAACGGCTCGCAGTTCGACGGCCTTTACACCTATGAGACGTTCTACCCCGAGTATGGCGAGCACACGTTCCAGTTCGACTTCTACTACGAAGGCCAGATGCCGCGCTACGCGCAGCCTCGTGGCAACGGTGTTCTGACCTCTGATGAGGACAACGAGACCGTTGAGAGGGAGCCGCCCCCGGCGATCGCTAGAACTTCTGCTCCGGAGTTTGAATACGTTGGGCCGACAATCGCCCAATGGCCGTCGTTCAATCGCTATCAAGATAACAACTCACACGAAAACCAGGTGTTTGGCCCCTCCATGCCCATAATGGATACGCTTTACATAGGTGAGCCGATCAAGGGCACTCCCGTAATCGGAGGCTCTGAATCCACGATCTTCGCTGGGTCTAGAGACGGCAAGGTCTATGCTGTGACGAGCGATTTCTCCCAAATCATGTGGGAGTATGACACGGGTGATTTCGTCGATTGCACTACGGCTCTTGGCCAAGAGGGCAGCCTCGTCGTCGCGTCAAGGTCCGGGACGGTCTTCGCGCTCGACTCCTGGACGGGAGAGCTCAGGTGGATATTCAGCGCCGCCAACATCGCTGACAGCTCCCCGTGCATAGGCGTGAGCGGGGATATCTATATAGGCTCCTACTCGGGAACCTTCTACTCAATCGACGGCCGAAGGGGCACGCTTAATTGGTCCTATGACCTCCCGGCCCGTGGCGCTGTGCAGTGCTGCGCAGCCGAGGGGACCGACTCCACGGTCTATTTCGGCTCCTACGACAACTACGTCTATGCGCTCAACTCCGCGGGCCTGTTGCTCTGGACCTACGAGACCAGCGGCATGGTCAATAGCTCCCCCTCGGTTGAGACCAATGGCAATGTCGATACCGTCTATATCGGCTCAATCGATCACTGCCTGTATAGGCTGGACTACGACTTTACGGTGGCTGGGCCAGAACCGATGATGATTTGGAAATATGACACGGGCGCACCTATCCAGTATTCGTCGCCTGGCATTGACGGCCAGTTCGTCTATGTCGCCTCGGATGCGCTGTATGCAATCGACAAGGACACAGGCCAGCTCGGCTGGTCGTTTGTCCCGGGCGGCTCCATATTCGGGACGATCGCCGTGGACGCCGATGGCGTGGTCTATTTTGGCGCGAACGACGCGAAGATGTATGCGGTTCGCGCGCCCACCGATCCTGATTTCGTGGCCCGCAAGGAAGGCGAGCTCGTCTGGTGGCAGAATGTCGGGGGCAAGATGTGGATATCTGGCGTGTCGATATCGCCGCTTAATGGCGAGGGCACCGACGGATATGGAGTCCGAAATGGCGGCTATGGCGAGATATTCTTTGGCTGCTGGGACGGCAACCTCTACAAGATATCCGATAGGGGCCTCAACATCCCACCAGTCTTGACCGATCCCTCAATCTCGCCATCGATCGGCGACAGCGCTCAGTCGTTCCGGTTCGGCGTCCGCTTCTTCGACGCAGACGGCGACGAGCCGCTCGTCAAGAACGTCTTTATCGACAATGTCGCTTACGACATGGTGTTCACCGGGATTGGCGCCCCGTCAAACGGCGAATACGAGCTGTACACGGACTTCACGCTCAGCAAAGGCACGCATTCGTATTACTTCGAGTTCACCGACGGCAACTGGGTGGGTAACGAGCCCGTCTATCTGCCAGGCAACGCGCCTGAGGACCAGTATTCGGGACCGATCATTGACAACAAGCCTGACCTTTCCGACGCAAAGGTGGAGCCAGCATACGGGAACTATGACCAGGCGTTCGTCTTCTCGGTCTATTTCTCCGATCCCGACGAAGACCCACCGGTGTCTGGGCTCGTTTTCATTGACGGGCACGGTCACGCACTTTCTGAGCCTGCGGGAGAAGGGGAGACACCGTCTGATGGCATATACACTTACACAACATTAGGCTCGGAGCTAGGCGTCGGAGATCATACTTACCACTTCGAGTTTGAGTATTCGGTCAACGAATGGGTCAGAATCCCGGTCGTTGGCGAATCGACGGACCTGACCGTCAACAACGCGCCGGTCCTCGAAACTGGGACGGTTATGCCCACGACCGGAGACACCGCCGCCGACTACACCTACTCCGTCCACTATAAGGACGTAGATAATCACCCGCCGGTGAAGGCTAACGTCGTCGTGGATGGCATCTCCCACCAGATGTCGCTCTACAGCGATTTCGACTCGGACGGCACCTATCGATACACGATTTCGGGTGATCTCATAGGTTACGGCCAACACATCTACTACTTCGACTTTGAGGACACCGAGGGCGGAACAACGATGCTTCCTGCGCCCCCGCTCGAGCCGTATCGAGGCCCGTCAATCAATGCAATCCCGACGCTGTCCGGAGGACAAGTTTCGCCCATCTCAGGCGATGCCGATGTCGATTTCACTTTCTCCGTGCACTTCGCCGACCCCGATGGCATTAGGCCAAGCGAAGTGGCGATGGTTCTTGACAGCGTTCGTTATGCGCTAACGTTGGAGGAGGGCATAATCACCGATGGTCTCTACGAGAGAACCATTAACGGGACCAACATCGGTCTCGGCGACGATCACTCGTTCTACTTCGAGGCGACTGACGACAGCGGTTCCTCCGCCAGATTCCCTATGGATACGAGCGAGGCGATAAGCGGGCCGGCAATCGTCGAGCCTGGCATCTACATCCCCTATTGGCAAGTCAACAATGCTGCGGGGCAGGATACGACCCTTGTCATCGGCAATGCGGGAACTAGTCATCTTTCGTCATCGGTTGACGTGAACGTGCATCTGTATTCAGGGCCTTTGGGCATGGAGTTTGACACGATTTCGCACACAATAGCGCCTGGTGAACAGGTCAAAATCGACTTCTCAGAGCGTTTTGACGACGACTTTGGGCACTTCGGATGTGCGAAGATCACCTGGGACCGCGGCTCTATCGCTGTCTGGGCGATGATCAGAAACGCTGAATCACAAGCAGTCTCAATGACGCTGAAAGACCCACAGATCAGAAGCTCCTATCTGCCCTATTGGCAAGTCTCGAGTGAATCGACTATCGACACTCTCCTTGCGGTGAGTAACATAGGCGGCACGTTCGTTGACCTCGACGTTGAGTTCTACGATTTTGACGGCAACTCGCTCGGGGCCACCACGTTTACGATCGAGCCTCGGGTCCTATTTCCACTCTGGTTAAGCCAGATCATTGATGATGCTGAGGCGGTCGGGTCTGCCGTGCTAACCTGGGAACGCGGGATTCTTGCGCTTTGGGGTATGGTTGTATCTGACGACACCGGCAAAGCATACGAGGTTGCCTTCAACCAGCCGTTTGCCTTGTCAGCGGACCTTCCCTACTGGATATATCAGAGAGCGGCCTTGCGTCGCGGCGTGGTTGCCCAGTTTGAGCCAGATATGCTTCAATTCACTAAAGGGCCGAGCACAAACGCCCTCGACTTCGCTCGTCCGCTGCCCGCCGATGAGAGCAGTCGCGTTGATTTCGAGGCGCTGCGCAAGTCACAGGTAACAAGTCAAAACTCGAACGTCGAAGGCGCACAATCCGCAATCCGTCCGCCAGCTGGCGGACAATCCGCAATCTCGCGGTCCGGGCATAAGGCGCCGCCCGTGCTCACTGGCTTCTCGATATCCCCAGAAGCCCCAACGACGTTGGACCAGATCACGTTTATGATTGATTACTATGATGAGGACATGGACCCGCCGTTCTTTGCGGCAATCCTCATCGACGGCGATGGCCGAGCGATGACGCTGGAAGAGGGGGAGCCATACGATGGCCGCTACTCGCACCGTACATTCCTGACGGCGGGCGGACACCAGTTCTATTTCTTATTCTCTGATGGCGAAACCGTTGTGCAGGTTCCAGCGGGATCGCATTACACAATCACCGTGACAGAAGCCGCCCAGCAATTGGATACTTGGCTCGTGGTGACCAACTTGACGGACACCGCCGGCGCCGGGGTAGTCAGTCTATTCAGCCCAAGCGGAGATGTTATGGGGATGGTCCAGGCAGACCTCGGAGGCCTCCACAGCTCGACGATGATAAAGCTGAGTGAGACGTTTGTTCCAGAGGGCTACGGCAGCGGAACAATCTCCATGGGTATCGCCAATCCAGTCCTGAACGTCTGGGGTATCATCCACAGCGACACATTCGATACTGGTTTCACTCTTAACTTCGAGTCGAGACACGGCCAGTCGATGTACATCCCATACTGGTCAATAAACGATGAGTATGGCGTTGACACTTGGATTTCGGTCGCGAGTCGAGGCGAAGATGACGGCGTCGTTATCATCAACCTCTTCGATAACACGGGTGACCTCGTAGGCATAGCCGATCGCGAGATTTCACCGAACAACACCTGGCTGGTTGACGTCAGAGACGTACTGTTTGTCAACCCGACCAAGATGAACGGCCGAGGAACTGTCATCTGGGACGAGGGCGAATACCTGCTATACGGTGCGATAACAGACCTGACAAATAGGACAAGCTACCCGCTGGCGTTTGTCCAGCCTTCAGTCCACAGATAAGCACGAGTAACACTTGAGCTCAACGAAGGGCGAGGTAGGATTCTGCGCCTCGCCCTTCTTTTTTTGCTTTTCGGGCATTGCACCGAGCACCGATTTGGACGGCGCACATGAATCGTAAACTGAAAGGGCTGACAAGAGTAGAATGACGCAGATCTCTGAAGCGCGCAAGGGCCACACAACTCCTGAAGTATTGCAGGTGGCCAAGGATGAGGGCCTGGAGCCCGAGGTCATCAGGGGCCACGTTGCATCCGGGCACATTGTCATCCCCTGCAACACTGTCCGCGAACACAGACGACTCTGCGGCATCGGCAAGGGCTTGACAACCAAGGTGAACGCCAACCTCGGGACCTCGACAGACCTTATTGACCCTGCTCTCGAAATAGAGAAAACTAAGGTGGCAGTGAAAGCGGGCGCCGACACCGTGATGGACCTGAGCACCGGCGGCGACCTCTCCAAAGTCAGAGGGGCTGTTCTTTCGGCCAGTGACGTTATCGTTGGGACCGTGCCCATCTATGAGGCTGCCGTCTCTGCGGCGCGCAACAAAAAGGGCATAGTCAGCATGACGCCTGATGACATGTTCGACGCAATCAAGAGACAGTGTCAGGACGGCGTTGATTTCATCACCGTCCACTGTGGCGTTACGTGGGATGTTGTTAACACAATGGGTCGGCAAGGGCGCCTCACCGACATCGTCAGCCGAGGCGGATCGTTCTTGGCGGTCTGGATGCTCTCCAATGAGCAGGAAAACCCGCTTTATGACCAGTTCGACCGACTTCTTGCAATTGCGCGAGAGCACGATGTGACGCTGAGCTTGGGCGACGGACTAAGACCAGGCTCGATTGCAGATGCAACAGACCGGGGCCAGATTGCAGAGCTATTGAAGATCGGTGAGCTCCAGAAGAGGGCGCTTGAGGCCGAGGTTCAATGCATGATTGAGGGCCCAGGCCATGTGCCAATTTCGGAGATCGAGGCGAACGTGGTCCTCCAGAAGAAGCTGTGCAACGGTGCGCCCTTCTACGTTCTGGGACCTCTGGTTACTGATATTGCGCCAGGCTGGGACCACATAACGTGTGCGATTGGCGGAGCAATCGCAGCCGCCGCCGGCGCCGACTATTTGTGCTACGTAACACCTTCGGAGCATCTGGCGTTGCCCACGCTGGAGGACGTTCGGGCGGGAGTGATAGCCACTAAGATAGCCGCCCATGCGGGGGACATTGCGAAAGGCATACCCGCCGCAATCGAGCGGGACCACACAATGGCCAGGGCCAGGTACGACCTCGACTGGAAGAAACAGATGGAGACTTCACTCGATCCAAGTCGCTTTGACGAAATCAGGACCTCGTCGCACCCGCGAGTGGAGGATGTCTGCACGATGTGCGGTGAATACTGCGCGATAAAGGGCCTGAAGCCACTTCTGAGAAAGGACGGGCATTAACCACGTTCGTCCCGTATGTGTTTAGCGTGGTGGGTTAATATGTACGAATTCGCGCGTTGATCTAATGAGATATAGATTAGCCCCCATCTTCAGATGGGGGATTCGGAGTAACGAGGCACCCTCCTCTATACCCCTTCAAATGAGGATTCTCCAGAGGGGAGGGTGAGGCGCCTCGGCTCCTTAGGCCACCCGACTGAAGTCGGGTGTTAATGAGACCCAAGGCACCTGTTAATCCCATGTTCGTCCACGCTAAACAGGTACATCTACGACAGTGCATCTAGGTCAAATGTTGTCAGATATCCATCAATGGTGGTGCGCACCTGCCTCGTTTCAGGGAAGGGCGCTCGCCTCGATCGTTCTGATTGGGGCCTTTCTCGCTTTGCGCCTTTTACTGCTCCGGCTTCTGCACAAGCGCGTTACTGACGCGACCCTTAGCTACACGTGGCGGCGCAGAATAACCTATGCCGTCGCAGTGCTCCTGATTCTCCTTATCGGCTGGATATGGTCGGACACCTTTCAGTCAATAGCGACGCTTCTGGGTCTGGTTGCCGCAGCCCTAGTCCTTGCCGTGCGAGACCTCATCGCGAACGTCGCCGGGTGGGTCTTCATCCACTCGCGGCGCCTCTTTGGAGTCGGAGATAGGATCGAGATTTCAAATCACGCGGGCGACGTGATCGACATCAGGCTCTTCGAGTTCACGCTGCTCGAAGTCGGCAACTGGGTTCACGCCGATCAAAGCACGGGCAGGATAATCCACGTCCCGAACGGGAAGGTCCTCACCGACCCGCTCATCAACTACACAAAGGACTTCAACTTCATCTGGAACGAGCTTTCGGTCATAATAACCTTCGAGAGCAACTGGCAGAAGGCTAAATCGATACTCTCTGGTATCGCCGGCGGCGTGCTCGCGGACACATCCACGGAGGCCAGAGAACAGCTCAAGAAGGCCGCCGAACGCTATATGATATTCTTCCGGAACCTAACGCCAATCGTTTATACGAGAGTCCGAGAAAATGGCGTTGAACTGACGAT
>CAYZPW010000099.1:11737-12862 GCA_964480475.1 uncultured bacterium
TGACGCATCCAAGGGAGCGAAGGACTACCGAACACCATCTCTGGGAAGAGATTCTTCTGAGATTCAGCGAACACGATGACATCAACTTGGCCTACCCCACGATACGATACTATCAGCGTGGCGAGGCCGGTGTGCAACCAGCGAAGACAGACGAAGCTCCTGAAGTAGATGGCCAAACGAAGAGATGATAGACGTGAATGCCCCCGAGGCAAGGTCGCCCGACTCCGTTGAATCTGAGGCCGCAGGGGAAGACAAGCCTTGCCTGCTGACGATAGCAGGCCTTGACAACACCGGCGGCGCCGGCGTGCTTGCGGACATCAAGACTTTTGACCTTTTCGGCCTCTACGGCCTCGGCATCGCAACTGCCATAACCGTCCAGACCCCAGATTCCGTGCTTGAGGTATCGCGCACGAACCCCAGGCAGATGCGCAGGTCGCTTGAGACCACACTGCAAGCCTTCAAGGTCTTCGGCATGAAATCCGGGCTGTTATGCGACGAAGTCGCTATCGACGTGCTCTGCAATGTGATGAAGCTACGCTTTAAGGGCATCGTCGTCGTCGATCCCATCCTGTTCGCCTCAGGCGGCAAGCAACTCCTGAACGCTCAAGGAAGACTGGCCATCGCCAAGAAGCTCTTCCCATTGGCCGACGTCATCGCGCCAAATATCGACGAGGCCGAGCTCCTTTCCGGCGTCCAGATCAAGACCCGGCAAGACCTCGAACAGTGTGCGAAGAAGCTGCTTTCATTTGGCCCAAGTGCGGTCCTTATCAAGGGCGGCGGGCGCTTCGGCGGCGAGGATTATCTTCTCGATGGCGCCGAGGGGCACTTCATACCCGGGCAGACAGAGCTGGCCGCCTCGGGTCCGACGCCATCAGTTCACGGGACCGGCTGCTTCCACTCCGCATCCCTTCTCTGTCTCCTGATCTCAGGCACGCCTATCAGCGAGGCTGCCAGAAGAGCCAAATACCTTACGGAGAAGGCTATCCTGACGTCCAAACCCATAAAGGGATTCAAGTCGCGCCTCATCGACCACTGTGCAGTTAGGCCGTTCGTGGCCGAGTGCGTCTAAACAGTCCAAGCGTGTGCGGATGATTGCCATGTCTCTTGTGGTATAATCCCAAAAAC
>CAYZPW010000100.1:0-12573 GCA_964480475.1 uncultured bacterium
CGATATCGTCATACCGGAGTCGGTCCACCCACCGTCGTCCCTGTTGAACCAAAGCCGGACTTCAGCGATGCCGCTCGCATCGTCGTCGGCCACGAAATTGACGTCGAAGGGGGAGGTTGAGGCGAAAGGAGCGGACGAACACTGCGAGGTGGGGTCGGTCGTCTCATAAACGGTATTGCTGTCTGGCGCCCCGGGTGGGTCCTCTACGTTGCCGGCGCGGTCTGCGGCATGGGTATAGAACTCGTATTCGCCCTCGCCGGAAGGCGTGAAGTCGAACGTGCCCTGCGTTGCGTCCGATATCGTCATACCGGAGTCGGTCCACCCACCGTCGTCCCTGTTGAACCAAAGCGATACTTCGGCCACGCCGCTCGCCTCGTCATCGGCCACAAAACCCACGTCAAACGGGGAAGTCGACGCGAAGGGGGCCGATGAGCATTCAGAAGTAGGATTCGTCGTATCGTAAATCGTGTTGCTGTCCGGGGATGCCGGTGGGTCCTCTACGTTGGCGGCGCGGTCCTCAGCACGGGTGTAGAACTCGTATTCGGCCTCGCCAGAAGGCGTGAAGTCGAACGTGCCCTGTGTTGCGTCTGATATCGTCATACCGGAGTCGGTCCACCCACCGTCGTCCCTGTTGAACCAGAGCTCAACTTCAGCGATGCCGCTCGTTTCGTCGTCGGCGCTAAAATCAACACCGAAGGGCGAGGCGTTTGTGAATTGGGCTGAGGTGCAGTTCGAGGTCGGCTTCGTGGAGTCGTAGATCGTTGTGCTATCCGGTTCGGGCGGGTAGTTCTCCTGGTTCCCCGCGCCGTCGGTCGCTCGAGAGCAGAAGTGATACTCGCCGTCCCCTTGAACCGGGTCGCACCAGGCTGTGCCGGTCGTGGCGTTTGTGGAATCGAACAGCGTCCAGGCTCCGTCCTGGAACGCGTAATAGAGAGATACAGTGTCTATGCCGGTCGCGTCGTCAGAGGCCTCGAAGTCCACCGGAATGTCCCCAGACGAGCGGTATGCCGGCGAGTCCGTCTCTGATTGGGGAGGTGTATCGTCAACCAGAGGCCCGTCGTAGGTCCCGCTCTCCGGGTCGCGGTCCCACCTGCCCGTCGGGCTCTGAGCGTAGAAGTAGAAGTCATGGGCGCCTTCGTCGAAACTACTACTCTCATATCGATAGAGGCCGTTGTTCGCGTTGCCTTCCTCGAGCGACATGTCACAGGCGTCGCCGTCGATGTGAACCTGTATCTCGCCCGGGGCGGCTGTTGACTGGTAGCTCACGTCGAACCGATAGTTGGCGTCGCCTCGTCCCTGGCCCGGGTCCACACTGCCGCCAGAGAGGTTCACATCCTCCTCGGCGAACTTGTAGAGCCTCGTGCCCACTTCGAGGTAAACGGCGCCATCAGGGGCAATTGCCGGGGATGAGTCAGCATCCAGGCCGGCCACGCTGTAAGTCCACCGGAGGGTCCCGTCCGGATTCAGGGACTTCATGCCCTCGCGACCAATGTAGATGTAGCCGTCTCGATCGACAGCAGGAGTGCTATGGAGGTCCATCATGCTGAGGTACGTCCAGTCGAGGGAGCCGTCCGAGGCGAGACAGAACAGCTTATTATTCCCGATACGGACGAGGATTCTGTCGTCCAAGCCCAGAGCCGGAGACGCTGTAACGTCGCCGCTATCGCAATCGTAGGTCCAGTTCAGAGTCCCGGCTGGGTTAAAGCAGCACACAACGCCGTCATCGGTCAGGGTTACTACATCGCCCGTCGAGTTCACGAGAGGCGTAGTTGAAATGCCCTGCTCAAGGTCCTTATACCACACGAATGAACCATCGCCTTGGAGGCTGAAGAAGAAGCCGAACGTGTTGCCGAAATAGAGCCGTCCTCCAATGCCTATCGCCGGCGGAGCGACTATGTCGTGCCTGGAATCGAAGGTCCACTCGAGGGAGCCATCGCTCTCAAGCGCAATGAGGCAGTCACCTCTCCCGAAATAGACGTGCTCATCGGCACTGAGCGCAACCAGCCCCCCGGAATCGTCATCCACGCCGTAGGACCAGCGGAAGCCGCCGTCCGACGCAAGCGCGTAAATACAACAATATTGCGACTTCAAATAGACATTGCCGCTTGGCGCGATCGAGACGTTGGTGTAGTCGGCCAGATTCGCGTCGTAGCTCCACTGAGTTGCGCCGGCCGAGTTGAGGCAATAGAGCCAGCCCGTTGAGTTCTCGCAATAGAGATTCCCGCCCATATCGACGACCGGCATACGGTCATCCGCCAAGCCGTTCTTCGACCAATCGACGTTGTCGCCGGGGCAGCCCAATGCCGGGGACCGCGACCGTCTGGTGGGTCCGCACTTGAACGCCGGCCAGTGCGCGACCTCGATGCTTAGGTAGTATTCACCCGCTGCGCCTGCCCCGTCGCTGTGCTCTATGCCCAGGAAATAGGTCCCATCGGACTGACAGGTCCAACCTATTGCAGAGCCGCCGTCCGGACCAGAGCTATCGTCGAAAGCGAGCTCCTCAGTGCAGCTCGGATCGTAGATGAAAAGGTCTGTATCGCAGTCTGAGGAGGCCAAGACCGTCCTGGCGAAGTATGAGATGTATTTCTCCGCGTCGAACTGGACCCAATCCACGTCGCCTGGGAGGAGCGTCCTGTGTTGGGGTGTGCCGTTTGTCTGGATAGTGCGCCCGTTGCTTTGCGCCTCCGCGCAGCTGTCGTCCGACTCGTAGTTGTCGCCGTCGTTGTCCACAATCGGGCCGTCGTAGGTCCCGGAAGGCGGAAGATAGACCATCTGAGCGCTTGCCGCGTCCCGAGCTCTGAACCTGAACGCCAGGTCGCTTCGCTCAGGGAGCGAAACGCCAGTTTTTCGATATAACCCGTTGTGGGCGTCGCCAGCGTAGAGAGTCATACTATAAGCGGTTGCTGTAGGCGCATAGACAATAACCTGTATGAGATTTGGTGATCTCTCAGCCGGACTAAAGTAGTGGACCCAATACGTGTAGGAGCCCGAACTGGTGCCGACGCTCGGAGTTACGCGGCCATCGGACAGCCTCGGCAGGGACTCGAGGCAATAGACCTTGTTGTCGCTGGAGCCAAAGACCAGCGTCTCATACGGGCCGATCGCTGGGCACGCACAGATGTCGTCTCCTGTCTGGTAGGACCATTTTGTGAGGCCGAACGAGTTGATGGCGTAAATCCAGCCGTAGTTGTAGTCGAAGTAGATCGAGCCATCGACGTCAATCGCCGGAGACGTATCTATGGGGTAACTTAGGGCGAGAGACCACCTCAGCGTTCCGTCCGACCGCAGGACGCACAGGTCCGTTACGTTTTGGCCGTTGGACGCTCCCAAGACGATGGCGCCGTCGGAGTCAACGGCCACGGAGCCGACAACATTACTGGTGGACCTTGTGTTGAAGCTCCAGTCAAGCGAGCCGCTCGAGTCAAGGGCCAGAAGCTTGTTGTTGTAGGTCCCAGCATAGATATTGCCGCCATCCTCGCTGAGGGTTAAGACACCATCGACGTCGTTGCCTGTGTCATAGGTCCAGCGATAGCCGCCGGACGAGTTGAGCGCATATATCTTGTCCTCGTTGGTCGCGAAATAGACGAAGCCGTCGGATGTTAGGGCAGGCGTCTGGGTGAGCCATGTCCGAGATGAGAGCGCGTAGGACCAATCCAGCCCCCCGGAAGAGTCGATGGCAAAGAGCTTTTTCTCGAAGCTCGCATAGACCGTGCCATCATCGCCGACCGTCGGGCCCGTGAAGTTGCCGCCGGTGCCCATATAATAGAACCAATCGCGGGAGCCGCCTGAATCGATTGCATAAAGGTAACCTTCCGCAACAGTGTAGGCTACTTCGCTGTCGTCGGAGAGCGCCGGGAACGTCGGCGCATCGTTGAACCCATAGCTCCAATCCTTGGTCCCGTCGTCGATGTCGAGCCAATAGAGGAGGCCTGGGTAAGCGCTTGGGGCAGTGCAGAGCGCGACCTTGTCGTCGCCAGAAATGGCGATACTGTCCACCGGGCCATCGCCCGCGTCGTAGGTCCAGCGCAGCCTCGCGCTCTGTGCGCCTCGCAGGCCCGAGCGCGCGCTGTGCGCTCCATCGTATCCGAACTGCTGCCAGTACGGCGCTTCAGTTAAGGGCTCAAAGGCGACTGATACATCCGAGCATTGGTCAAGTTCGAGCCTATAATTTGGCTCAGATTCGGGCGGCGAGTATCCGGGAAACAACAGTCCAGTGAGCGCAGCGCCAATGATGATTATCAGAATTGGAATAGACAGCCTTCGCCATCTTTTCTCGAAGAGTATCGACATCGGTGTAACCCTCCCAGGTTTCATAGATTCTCCACAATGTTAATCATTATGGTAAGTGGGGACTGACACTGAGTCAAACCCGCAAAGGGCAGGGGTTATATCTGAATCGCAGGTGATTTCCCTTCTGCCGCTTGTTCCCTCAAGGGGAATACCATCGAAAGCCTGCGTCCGACGCAACGGATTCCGTTCTGAAAGCGACAACACGGCCCTGAAAGGGCCAAACAGGTACTTGCATGTAATGTGCTATCCCTTCATGGCCACGGGGCTCTTTTGGACGCTCCCTGGTCCCTGGGCTGACACCTTGGGCGTTCACGTCAGTCCCTTCTGAGATTTGCAATGCGGACCTTAAAAATGTGGTTGACCTCCCAAGAGCGATACTTGTCACAGTCCTAACCTTGGCAATAGCGCTCCTGCTGGTCAATCCTTTTACCTTCGGGACCCCGAGCCCGGGACAAGACGCAGATTGACGAAAAAACCGCTGCTGGGCAGTTGAATCAAACTTTCCAGCGCGGAACGGCCAGTCCGGCCCCAGCGTAGCATAGCGTCAAGACCCGGCTGAAACCGCCATTGCGACTCTGCTATCCCCAGCATCTCGCTACTCATCCACCAAAACGTACAACCGGTTGAGCGTTCCGCGCCCTGCAAGACCACTCCTACAGGACAGCTGCCTCCAATAGCGCCAGCTTGACAACATTTGCTGAATGAATACTCTGTCGCGGCAGAAGCTCGAAAGGCTGCTTAATCTGTCAGTTCTGCCGATCTGGGAACCGATATGCAACTTTGGTCTGATAGTATCCACTCCCTAGGTCATAGGGCGAGGCGCTGGTTCATTGCTGGCTTGGTTTTGCTGCCGCTGCTGATGAGCGTATCCGGGATTAACGCGGACTATGTCGCCGACGCCTGGCTGTTTGCCAGCCCACAAACCTGGGACTCAGTGAAGGGACATCTGACCACTGAGAGGACAGCCATGGGGATTTACAGACCGCTGGGAGACCTAACCATAATGGCTGAATACAGGTTGTTCGGAACCAACCCAGTGGTCCCCAGGGCAGTCAGGTTCACCACATACGCTGCGACCTGCCTGCTTGCGTTCCTAATACTGGAGGCGCTCTCGCAAAGCTTCCTGATAGGTGCCATCGGTGGCCTCATCTTCACGGTTATGCCAAGCCACGTCCCATCAGCGTTTCAGATAGGACAGACTGTGACTCTCGCTGCCGTCTTCTTCTCGTTGTTGACCTTCTGGCTCGCTGGTCCGGCGTATCACAGGAAGCCATCGCGGCTCAAGGTTGTTCTGGCGTGCTTCGCGTACGTCGCAGGACTTCTCTCATACGAATTCTCGGTGTTCACGCCTCTGTTCCTGATTGTCTTCGAGCTGTTCTGGGGGTGGAAGGACGGCTGGGCCGCGGTTAAGGAACGGATTGTCAAATCGCATCTCTGGCTGTGGGCTATTACAATGGTCTTCGGCTGCCTCAAAACTTACCAGCTGAGTAAGCTAGCCGGGCAAACCTCGTGGGGCTACGGCGATCTCAGCAGCCTTACAGCAGTGGCAGTAATAAAGAGATTCATCCCTCTTTTTTACGGGACCACGTGTCCCCTTCAGCTCTCCCCAGCCCTGGGTGTTGCGGCCTTGCTTCTGCTGTGCCTCAGTCTTAAGGCGGACTGGCGACTTGGCCTGTTTCTTCTCATTTGGGTTATAGTCGCACCGGGGCTCAGCTATCCGCAGGAACTGGTGTGGTGTCATCGTGTTTACCTTGCCTCGTTTGGGACCGCTGGTTTGCTGGGCTACCTGACGGTCTCCTGCTTGGGCGCAGCGTTGGACACCAAGAGGCACTCGAGCCGGGCATCAGTCCTGATCTCATTCCTCGACTGGGTCGTGATGATTTCAACCAGCTATTGGGTGTTTGAGCTGTTCAGAGCAAGCTGGGTCGAGTTCTTCTCTGGGGAAGCCCTGATCAACCATCCGAGATTCTGGGCCGCCTCGATCACCGCGATCGCCCTTGTGCTCAGGTGCGCTGTCTCCAAAAGCCTTTTGCCTAAGATCTCGAGAGTGCCGCTCAAGGCGTTATCAGCTGGCCTCATCGTGCTGATAGTCGGCTGGTACGCTAGCGGCTTCTTGAGACTGATGGCAATGTCTGTGACCGAATCGGATGATGCCGCCAAGCTTCCCGAGGCGATTGCTACGGTAAGAGGGGAGGTTCCAGATAATACTCTGATACTAGTGATCTTCGACAACAGCGTCGCCATCAAGGACCGGGAGGATCTCTGCACAAGCCTCCGGTGTCGGCTTAGGAGCGAGTATGGGAAGGACAGGGAGACGCTGGGTGCGACGAGCTTTAACGCTTGGCTCAACAGTTTCCAGTACAACGCGATAGCACCGGAGGGAACGCTTCTGTTGTTTCGGTATGACGGGAAAAAGGCGTTTCCAGACCCACAACTCGCCAGACGCATCCTCAAGCGCCAGCAGTCATACCTGGCACTACAATCTGACGTGACACACGCCCGGGCTGTCGCCTCAACGGGTGCCAGCGCTGAGCTGCGCCTCAATCCAGAGGTCGATTCGATGCTTATCGACAAGGCGCAGCTATACACCACCATGCCAATGCAGTCCTTACAGGTGAGGTTGGAGTTCACCTCAAACGGCGGCCCCGCCTCACTCGAGCTGCCGGCTCACATCGAAGGGACAAAAGCTACCGTGTTTCTTGACCGCGAGCCGCTATGGATGTTGGCCGGGCACGTCAGCCAAGTGCGCATTTCGGTTGTATTTCTATACCGGCCGGCCAATTTGCTTATTAGCGAGGCAAGACTCGTCCAGACAAAGGGGCGAATTAGCGAGACACCGCTGCGATTGCTGCCGGATGGACCATCTCCAACGATAGTTCGCTATCCTAGGCTCCCTCTAACCCAGGTGCCCATATTCTTTCTAGTCAAAGATATAGCTCGATGCGTTGCGCTGCCATAACGCTGTCTAGAGCCCTGCCTCTTCACCTGTCTGCCCGCAGGGGTGCGCACAGGTTAT
This sequence comes from uncultured bacterium, assembly GCA_964480475.1. Taxonomy (GTDB): domain Bacteria; phylum B130-G9; class B130-G9; order B130-G9; family B130-G9; genus CAYZPW01. The sequence goes on from CAYZPW010000100.1 coordinate 7,307, forward strand.
TCAAGAACAGCCTGACCAGCACCTCACTTCCCCTTTCTTCTTCTGCTGGGTTATGCACTTCGCTCTCGCGAATCTAAGAATTGCCTATGTGACGCCTATATATTGCGATCGTGGTGCCCGCGGATGTTCTTGGCGTGCACCGGTGCGATCGCGATGGCATTCTCAACTTAGTGCTCTGGCTCATAAGTTCGGTGACGTATTTTTTGTTAGGCCGCGCGACTCGAGGGCGCGACCTTGGCATCGGCAGCTTTGGCGAGGAGCCGTTTCAGGTCGTCCCTGGTGAACTTCCATTCGAAAGGCTTGGCTATCCGCTCGTAGTATTTCTGGAAGCCAAGAAGCGAATTCTCGAGCTCGGCCAGATCGTTGAACTCGTTGGGCGAAAGCACCTTGCGCTGAACGAGTGAGAAGTATATCTCAACTTGGTTTAGCCAGCTGGCGTGAATTGGAGTATGCACAACCAAAGCGTTCGGATACCACTGGCTCATCCGGTCAATCGACGGCCGTCCCCGATGAGACGAGCCGTTGTCAACTACGCAGAAAACGCGTTTGGCTGAGCAGTACGGCTCCTGCCGCATGACAAGATCGACCAAGTTCACAAAACGATTCGATACCAGTCCTGGTTCTGTACACGCCGAGAACCCGAGCTTTGCACATCCCAAGTAGCGAGATACGCAAGCGCGCCCCGACGTTCGTAGTCGGACTCTACCCGTCGCCTACGCTTTGGCCCGGGTGGCGAGCCAGACGTCAGAGGCTTTCTGGCTTGCACACTGGTCTTCTCGTCCGCACAGACCACATGGTCGCTTGGTCCGAGCTTCTTGCCCTCAAAAGTTGCGATGGTAAAGGTCGATCACACGCCCCGCCCTGTTACTGAAATCCGGGTCCCTTATCGAAATCCAACTCCGATACGACCAGGGTCTGATAGCATCGGCACTCAGCCACCGCCAGACAGTAATCCCACTGATGGAGCCGACAATCCCCTGCCCGATGACCTCACGCGCGATGTCGCGCTGACTGAAACGGGACAACGGAATGCCCCTGTCTTTTGGAAGCTCGCAGGCCAAAGCTTTCACTTCCATTACAACTTCAGGGGGGAAATACGCGGGGACGACCGCGTCTTTCTTGATCCCGAAGACCGGCCAGGCGCTCCTCAAAGAAACGCTTCCGCCATTTAGAGACAATCTGACGGGGCAGCTCAAGCCGCCGGCCGATCTCCTTATTCTCAAGCCCTTCGGCAGCAAGGAGGATGATCTTGGCCCGCATGACTTCATAGTAAGGTGACGTATATTTTCGAGTGCTTCTCGAAAGAGCCTCTCGCTCTGCCGGCGTAAGAAGAATCCCGTATGGACTTTGTCTTGGCATATTGCACTTCCAGCCTCTGGAATCCAATACACCACTGAACCTCGCAATGTCAAGCAATAATACGCCATCGTATTTATGAGCTTGAGTCATTTGATTGTTGCGAGCGCGGCTGATCGTTGCTTTTTTGGCACTAGGTCTGCGATAATCCACAACACGTGATAACACCTGATACAGAATCATAGTGTGGCTTGCTGGCTGCGTGTACTGCATAACAGGAAAGCCAAATGAGGGTCGGATTCTTCCAGTTTTGCCCCGAACGTGGTGAGACAAACAGAAACACCGATAGGGTGCGCAGACTGGTCACAAGCGCGGCATGTGATCTTTGGGTTTTGCCTGAGCTGTTCAACACCGGATACCTGTTTTCGGGCATGGATGAGGCGCGGGATTTGGCCGAGGAGGTCCCGTCGGGGCAAACCACACAGGCGCTGCTTCAGCTCGCCTCCGAGAATCGCGTCGCGATCGTTGGCGGGCTGGCTGAGCGCGACGGCGATTTGCTGTTCAACTCGTCGGTGCTTGTCAGCCCTGGCGGCGAGGTGTTCTGCTACCGCAAGCTTCATCTTTTCGGCTATGAGAAGGAGGTATTCGAGCCCGGAGACCGCGAGCCTGAAGTCTTCGAGGTTCTCGGCGTCAAGGTCGGGATGATGATCTGCTTCGATTGGTATTTCCCCGAGACGGCGCGGATACTGATGCTGAAAGGGGCGCAGATTATCTGCCACCCCGCCAACCTCATCCTGCCGTATTGCCAGAAGTCGATGCCGACGCGGTGCCTGGAGAATCGGGTGTTTGCCATCACGGCGAATCGCACCGGGACCGAGACCGTTGGGATGCAGGAGTTGACTTTCACGGGCGGCAGCGTCATCGTCGATCCATTGGGAAACGTTCTGGCCAGCGCGTCGATAGACGGCGAGGAGTTTGAGGTTGTTGATATCGATCCTGAGGCGTCATCAGATAAGAGGTTGACGAGCAGGAACGATCTTCGCTCGGACAGACGTGTTGAGCTCTACGGTGAGTTGCTGCAAGAGTGAGACCTCAGATGGAACGAACACGTGGCTGAGCGCAGAAAACCAGGCAAACGTCGCAGCTTCGAGCTGACCAGGCGCGTGACGATCTACGATCTGTTTCGGGAACGGGTCTTTAAGGAGGCGCTCTCGGTCTTAATGATCGCAGTCGCGGCGATCTCGCTCGTCAGCCTCTGGGGCGGGGATTCGGAGACCAATCCGGTCGGCCTTGTCGGCAGCTTTCTATCCGGCGCGTTCGCTCTTGTTTTCGGAGAAGTCCCGTCCTATCCGCTCCTCGTGGTTCTGTTTGCATTCGCTTTTGCCACGCTAATCAGGAGGAAACCGAGGCTTCTGCCGCTGAAGATCGGCGCCACTTTCGTGTTCACAGTAGCGCTGGGGACGATCTACGCGCTCATCAAGGGGCACGCGTCGATGCAGGAGGCTTTTTTCGCACGCGAGCTCGCCAGGTTCCTGATTGACTATTTCAGTGCGTTTGGGGCCATCGTCCTCATCATAGCTCTTTTGCTCGCCTCGGCAATGCTTGTGGCCGGGGTCGGCATCGGTCAGCTATTCAGCTTTATGCTACGCATCTTCGGCAGAACGGCTAAGCGACGGGCGGACATGCTGGCCGGGCCAGTCTTGGGCACTTCCAGGGCGAGTAGAAGGCGAGAACTCAGAAAGCCACCCGAAATGCCCGCCTCGGGCCCTGCTGGCATAGGGCGCCCCGCTATCGCGAGCGAGGGTTACCAGGCCCCGGCGGTGGACCTTCTCGACCCGACCGGGCGCATGGACAGCGCTGAGCGGCAGAGCAATCTAATAAGAAAGGGCGAACTGATCGTCGAGAAGCTGGCCGACCACAACATCGAGGGCAAGATAGCGGGCATCCTCACGGGGCCGATCATCACGAGGTTCGAGTTCCGTCCCGCGCGGGGAGTGAAGCTCAGCAGAATAGTCTCCCTCGCGGACGACCTTGCGCTGGCGATGAAGGCGAAATTCGTGCCTCGTATAGCGCCTATCCCGGGGAGGTCGGTGGTCGGGATCGAGATCGCCAACGAGAACCGTCGCATAATAACGTTCCGCGAGGTTCTGTCGTCGGGCCAATTCGTTGATAATGCAACGAAGCTGAAGCTCGCCGTCGGAACTGATATCGCGGGCCAGCCGCACGTCATCTCCCTCGGGAGCATCACGCATATCCTCATCGCTGGGGCGACTGGGACGGGCAAGTCAGTCTGCATCAACTCGATGCTTTGCAGCCTGCTTTACTCGACCAGCCCGGAGGAGCTCGAACTCATCCTCATCGACCCCAAGATGCTGGAGCTGTCGCCATACAACGGCATCCCGCACCTGCGGGAGCCGGTTATCAGCGACGTGCAGAGCGCGGAACTCGCGTTCAGATGGGCGGTCTCCGAGATGGACCATAGATACCAACTCCTGGCCGAACGGAGGGTCCGCCACCTAAACGAATACAACGAGCGCGTTCTCGAGGAACGGAAGGCTCGCGCGCGCGAGCTCAAGGGACTTGGGCCCCAGGAGATGCCGCCCGAGCTCAAGACCATCCCCAACCTCGTCATAGTCGTCGATGAACTTGCCGACCTCATCCTCTCGGCGAGGCAGGCCATCGAGGTCCCGATAATCAAGCTCGCCGCCAAGGCCCGCGCCGCTGGCATCTACCTCGTGCTTGCGACGCAGCGGCCATCTGTTGATGTGGTAACTGGGCTCATCAAGACAAACTTCCCATCGAGGCTCGCGTTTAGGGTCGCGCAGAAGGTCGATTCGAGGACGATACTCGATCAAAACGGCGCCGAGAAACTGCTCGGCAGGGGCGATATGCTTTTTCTGACACCTGGCGTCGCAGGTCTCACTCGTCTGCACGGCGCATTCATTTCGGAGCGGGAGATCGAGAGGATCGTCAGGCATCTGAGAAAGCAGCCGGTGCCGGTTCGCGAGAGCTCGATCTTCGACGAGGTCGAGCAGCAGGAGACGCTCGATATCGAGGGCGCGGACGATCCGCATTACAGAAATGCCGTCGAGATAGTTGTCCGCTCCAAATACGCCTCGATCTCGCTGCTTCAGCGGAAGCTCAAGATCGGCCACAGTCGTGCGGCCCGCTACATCGACATGATGGAGCAGCAGGGCGTAGTCGGCCCCTTTAGAGGCAGCAAGCCCCGCGAAGTCCTCGTGGACGACGTCAGCTTCTAGCTGCCGGGGCCGCTGTCAAGTTCCGAGTTCCAGGTTTCAAGTTTCAGGTCTCAAGTTGCGACCCGTCGCGCGAGACCAATCTGAGCCGAGGTTGTACGACCTGAGTCGCACAGACGATGCAGCCGGTTAGCTCACGCCAGCCGCGATGCCCGCTCTTTTGAGCACGCAGTTATGCAGCAATGTAAGGTCCGACGGCTGTTGCTTGTTCTTGACCTGCCAATCGGCGACGGCCTTGGCCAGGTCGATGTCTGCCTCTCCCGGCGAAAGATCCCCTTTCTGTCCCCGTGCATAGGATCGGGCCTCTCGGAAGAGCGGCTTACCGGGGAAGTGCTGCACCCACTGGCCGGCATCGATGGCCTGCTTGATCTCGTTGTGGTACTTGGAGAGGTTGTTAGCGATGCTATTCTTCGCTAAGTCTGTTCTCGGGAGACCGCAGACATGACTATGCCAATCCTTGGTTTTCAATATGTAGTCCAGGGCGCTTGTCCGGTCCGGTATCTCGTCTTGAGCAGGGTCGGGGGGAAAGCTTCCTGTCAGTTCGACATGGAGGTCTGAAAGAGACCTCTTGCACGCAGCCCACCATGTCAGCGCTTCAGCCCTTTTCTTCACCCGACGTTCTATCTGAGCTGCATTTCTACGCAACCGCTTCGCCGCGCAGCCTGCGAGCGCGTCCCAATCAAGCAGGTAATCCTCGATCTCATACGCCGGCAG
>CAYZPW010000101.1:0-12536 GCA_964480475.1 uncultured bacterium
CTCTGCCCCGTGGCCAAGCCTATTCGTGTTTATTCGTGTGCATTCGTGGTTTCACAGCACAATCCTCTCCCATTCGAGCTTTGGCTTCCCGAAGTTGATGAGCAAGACCAAGTGCGAGCCTGTCGCTCTCAAATAGTTGATCGCTTGTGCCCTGTGGATGTCGTTCAGCGCATGGACCGCCTTCAACTCAATAATGACGACGTCTTCTACGAGAATATCAGCAGAGTAATCTCCCACTACTTGCTCTTCGTAACGAACCTCGATTCGGGCCTGCTGCTGACAGCCCAAACCTCGCTTGCGAAGAGCAATGATGAGTGCATTCTCATACACCTTTTCCAAGAAGCCAGATCCCAGGGCGTTATGGACATCCATCGCGGCTCCGACAATCTCATAACAGAGCTCTTTGTGGACTATATCGCTGCTCATTCGCGTTAATTCGTGTTCATTCGTGTCCATTCGTGGTTAAGTATTCGTGGATGGCGCGGGAAGCGACGCGGCCGTCGCCCATGGCGAGGATGACGGTGGCGGCGCCTCGGACGATGTCGCCGCCGGCGAAGACACCTTCCATGTTCGTTGCGCCGGTACTCGGGTCGGCAACTATGTAGCCCCATTTGTTCAGCTCGAGGCCGGGCGTTGACTTGGTCAGCAATGGGTTTGCGCCGTTGCCTATGGCCGGGACGACGACGTCCACTTCGATTGTGTATTCGCTCCCCTTAATAGGGATGGGTCTTCGTCTGCCCGAGGCGTCTGGCTCGCCAAGTTCCATCTTGACGACCTCCATGGCGGCCACATTGCCGTCCGAGTCGCCAATGATCCTTGTTAGGTTCCTGAGGAGCTGGAAGTCAATGCCCTCCTGAATCGCGTGTTCTATCTCCTCCCTTCTCGCCGGCATCTCATCCTTGCTTCTTCTGTAGATGAGATAAACGTGCTCGGCCCCGAGGCGCACGGCCGTTCTCGCCGAGTCCATTGCGACGTTGCCGCCTCCAACCACCGCAACATTGGTGCCTCTTCTTATCGGCGTGTCGTATTCCGGGAATAGATACGCCTTCATGAGGTTGCTCCGGGTCAGGTATTCATTTGCGGAATAGACACCGGCCAGGTTCTCCCCAGGAATGCCCAGGAAATAGGGTAGGCCCGCGCCGAGCCCCAAATAGACAGCATCATATCGCTCTTGGAGCTCCTTGACCGAGCAGATTGCGCCGATCAAGGCGTCCGTCCTAAACTCAACACCCATTGTGGCAAGGACTTCAACCTCAGCCTCCAGAATAGCCTTTGGCAGCCTGAACTCGGGTATCCCATAGACGAGCACGCCCCCGAGCTTGTGCAACGCCTCAAACACGGTTACCTCGTGGCCGAGGCGCGCGCAATCCGCAGCGACGGTCAGGCCTCCGGGACCACTTCCCACAACGGCGACTTTCTTGGCGGTTGTAGGCGCGATTGTGGGTAGTCTAACGGCGCCCTCTTCCCTTTCCCAATCGGCGATAAAGCGCTCCAGGTTGCCGATGCCGATCGAGGCGCCCTTCTTACCCAGGACACATTGGGCCTGGCACTGCCTCGATTGGGGACACACTCTGCCGCAGATGGCTGGCAGAAGATTGTTTCGCTTGACGATCGTTATCGCGCGCCTGAGATTCCCGTCCGCGATCGCGCCCACGAAACCTGGGATGTCGATACCGACTGGACATCCCGAAACGCAAGTCGCTTTTTTGCACTGTAGGCAGCGTCTGGCCTCTCTTATCGCCTGTTCCTGGGAGTAGCCGAGTGCCACTTCGTTGAAGTTGTAGATGCGGACCTCGGGCAGCTGCTCCGGCATCTGCACTTGCCTGTAAGCAGGTTTTGGGGGCATGGGCATCGCCTCGTTCATCGCCTGACCCCAACTCTTGAGGATTGAACCGAGTCCATTTCCTGTCTCACGTAGGCGGTTTTTCGGAACCCAAGCACGTCCCAGTCAACCTTGTGACCGTCGAAGAAGGGGCCGTCAACGCAGGCGAACTTCGTCTCGCCGCCCACCTCGACGCGGCAGCAGCCGCACATCCCCGTCGCATCAACGATTATTGGACACAGATCGACCAGTGTCTTGATCCCAGCTGCCCTTGTCGCCTCGCAGAGGAGCTTCAGCATGAATGTGCAGCCAATGGCGATAACTTGATCGATCTGTTGCCCCGCCTCGATCAGTTCTCGAACCGCGTCGGGGGCAAAGCCTCTCATACCGCGTGAACCGTCCCCGGTCGCAATCATCAGTTCGTCCGACGCTTTCCTCAGCTCCCTCTCCAAATACAGAAGGTAACAGGCTCTTGCCTCAATAACCGAGATGACGCGGTTACCTGCTTTCTTGAAGGCCCTTGCCAAAGGCAGTATCGCCGCAATCCCGAAGCAACCACCCGCGCAGACAACCGTCCCGACCTTGTGGATCTCTGGGGCGATGCCCAATGGGCCCACAACTGAGTAGAGGCTGTCACCCACCTCGCGGCTAACGAGTTTGCCCGTGGACCTGCCGACCTCATTTACAACGAACGTTATTGTGCCCCTCTCTGCGCTCCAATCGGAGAGAGTGAACGGTATCCGTTCAGAGCGCTCGTCAACCATTAGGACTATGAACTGCCCCGGCTGCGCCTTGTTCGCAACGGCCGGTGCCTCGACCTTGATGAGGCTGGTGTTTGGCGCCGTCTCGGTCTTCTCGACAATTCTATACATCGTTACTGCCTTGGAGTTTCTCAATCCTCACGGCCGCGTTGTTGGTCAGGAAGCTGGCCTGTTCTTTGCCCATCAGAGCCAGCAGCCTTGGGTCCTTGGCCGTCAACCTTGAAACCAGAATCCCCTCAGGAATCTGGTCGTCCACCCCAACCAGGAGCCTCGCCCGCCCCTTCTCAGAGACTAGATCGACCTCCTCGCCATCCTCCACACCCAGGATATCGGCTGTTCTAGGCGACAGCCTCACCAAATCACTCATGCACAACGAGCGAATCCCCTCGACAAGCCTGCTGAGCCGGTGTCCGTGGAGAAGATAGGAGTTGTGACGGTTGATGAGTAACAGGGGCCACTCGGTTGAACACTTGACTTCTTCTCTTGACAGTTCGGGCGCCAACGGCTGCTCGGATAGGCTTGAATCCCTCTCAACCGCGGCTAGACCATTTGCGCTCCGTTCGTTTCCGACTGACTCAAGGTCCTCGAGTCCGAACTTCTCTGTGCCCATTGCCTTTGCCAGGAGAGAGAGAATCTCGCACTCAGGCTTCGACTGCCCCTTGGGACTGACGGCGCGCCTGAGCTCGTGCGATGCGCCATCCACCGCCGTAAACGTCCCCTCCTTCTCGGGAAACGTGGCCGAGGGCAGAACTACGTTCGCATAGGGCGTATATGAGCCGTTGTGGCTGTCGATAACTACAAGGAAATCGAGGTCTTGAAGCGGATTGGGCCACTCGGGGCTGAGCTTAGGCACAAGGTCGCCTACCATCACGAGCGCCTTGACTCGCTTTGCCTCAATGCTCTGCATGACCTTGAGCCAGTGAGCGTCGAAATCCTTGGTCGTCCCTGCAAAGCAGACCTCGCAGCGTTGTGTCCTTGAACTAAGTAAGGCACGAAGGTCAGAAAGAAGCCCGTTGAAATGCTTGTGGGTATTCTCAGCACCGACCTCTCGGCCAACGAGGACCAGAATCGAAGACGCCGCGTGTAGCAGGTCAGCAGCTTGCTTTAGCGTCTCCTTGTCGGCCTTGGTGTGCGAGACTATCTCCTCAAACAGGAGTTTGAAGGCCCATTCTGGGAGCTGCCTGAACCTATCGAGCTCTGAATCCCTTGCGGCAGCGTCCTTTTGCACAAGAGCCCATATCAGACCGGCAACAGCCCACGCAAAATCGCCTGGCATCGCTGTCACTCTTGCCGATGCGAACTTATCGAGGAACGTCGGAATCGTATCCACAATCACGAGCTTCGCGCCTCTGTCCACAGCCTGCTTGACATTATGACCCAGAATCGGGTGCGTCTGGATTAGGTCCGCGCCAATTAGCAGCACGCAATCACGTTCTGAGAGGCCTTCGAGACCCGCGTTAAATGAACCCCACTTCTCCGGCCGAGAGCGATGTGGATAGTTGTCGGTCTTGAGCACCAGCCTCGCAAAACCTCTGGAGGCGTTTGCCTCCTCATCCGTCAACAGCCCCGGATACAGAAGCGCGGTCTCGGAGGAATTGAATCTCGAGAGACCGTCCGCGGCCAGGGTCAAGGCCTCATCCCAAGGCGCCCTGAGAAGATGACCGAGCTTCCTGACCAGGGGCGTCGTAACCCGGTCCCGGGAGTTGACCAGCTCAGCGACGCCGAATCTGCCCAAAACGCAGACCTGACCTCCGTTGACGCCGCCAATGTGCGCCGGCGTTGAGCTCAGCACGCGGTCTCGGGACGCCGACACCTCGATGCTGCACCCGACCGTGCACAGAATGCAGGTGGTCTCCACCGTTCTCTCCGCCTGGGGTTCCCATTTGCTTGTGCGGTCGGCAAGGGCCCCGGTGGGGCAGACATCAACGCACGCGCCGCAGAACTGACATCCCATGTCCAAATGCAGCCGGCCGAACGCGGTGCCAACTCTCGTATCGGGCCCGCGGTTCACGAAGTCCAGCGTGGACACCCCTCTTATCTCCTGGCAAACGCGGACACATCGCCCGCATAGAACGCAGAGATTGTAGTCTCGGTCGAAGAACGGGTCGAGCCTCTCTAGCGGCAAGTCACGATATAACGGTTCAAACCTGACGGAATCTAAGCCGATCTTCTCAACCAGCTCGCGCAGCTCGCATTGCTCCTTGTTTGGGCACAGCATACATCCGGTGACCCTTCCGGCCTTTGTCAGGTGTCCGGGACCCCTGAAGTCCTCACATTCCTGCTTCCGGTCGCAGAAGAGGCAACCGGTGGGATGCTCCGAGAGGATGAGCTCCAAAACGGCGCGCCGAAGCCTCACAATCTCCTCAGTATCGGTTTTGACGACCATTCCGTCGCGCGCGGGCGTGCTGCACGACGCGGGGAATCCGCGCATACCCTCAATCGCAACGATGCAGAGCCTGCAAGCCCCGAAGGCGGGAAGCGCCGGATGCGTGCAGAGCGTTGGGATATAAACGCCAGCGGCATCCGCAACTTGCAGAACACTCATGCCCGGCTCGAACCTGACCTGTTTGCCGTCGATGGAAAGCGCTGCGCGGCCCCTCGAGGCGGGCGCATCGTGGTTTGACATCGCCTAGCTCTCCCCGGTCGCTTCAGTGCGAGGAAGCGCGCTCGCTTCAGCGCCCTTGCGCCTCGGTTTGCGACACACCCCGGCGGGACATCTCTTGTGCCTGATGTGTTCGAGATATTCGTCGCGGAAATAGCGAAGCGTCGTCAGAACAGGATTGGGGGCAGTTTGGCCCAACCCGCAAAGGGAGGCATTCTTGACGGTCCACGCCAGCTCCTCAAGAAGCGCGAGGTCCCCCATTGTCCCTTTACCCGACTTGATTTTCTTCAGAAGACTCAACATCCTGCGAGTTCCAATCCGGCACGGCGGACACTTGCCACACGATTCCTGTTGTGTGAAGGATATAAAAAAGTGGGCGATATCGACAACGCAAGTGTCCTCGTCCATGACAATTAGTCCGCCGGAACCCATGATTGAGCCAGCCTCCGCCAGCGCCTCGTAATCGACGGGGAGGTCCAGCATACTAGCGGGAATACATCCCCCCGAGGGGCCGCCCGTCTGAACCGCCTTGAACTCCTTGTCGTTTGGCACACCGCCTCCGATGGCGAAAATTATGTCCTTGATGCTCGTGCCCAGCGCGACCTCGATCAGACCTGTTCGATTGATCTTACCAGCAAGCGCAAACGTCTTGGTCCCCTTGCTCTCTTCGGTCCCGACCTCCGCAAACCAATCCGCGCCGTTGACCAGAAGCTGCGGCAGGTTCCCCAACGTCTCGACATTATTGATGATAGTTGGCTTGGCCCATAGGCCCGAGACGGCGGGGAACGGGGGCCTCGGCCTGGGCATACCCCGCCGGCCCTCAAGGGCAGCGATCAGCGCGGTCTCCTCGCCGCAGACGAATGCACCTGCACCCTCTTTCAGCGTTATCTCGAACGAGAAGTCCGTGCCCATTACACCTCGCCCCAAGAGACCATGCTCTCGCATCTGCTCGATCGCGTGCTTCAGCCGCTCGATGGCCAGTGGGTATTCTGCCCTCACGTATATGATTCCCTCTGAGGCGCCGATCGTGAAGCCGGCTATGAGCATCCCCTCAAGGACACAGTGAGGGTCCCCCTCAATGAGCGACCTATTCATAAAAGCCCCCGGGTCGCCCTCGTCGGCGTTGCAGATCAAGTATTTAGGCTCCTCGGAACTCTCACGACACAGCTGCCACTTCTTGAACGTGGGGAAACCTGCCCCGCCCCTGCCACGAAGACCCGAACGCCGCACCTCGTCAATCGTGGCCTCGGGACCGATTTCAAGAGCCCTCTCGATCCCCAAATAGCCGCCGTTTGCGATATAATGATCGATACTGGCCGGGTCGATAAGCCCGCAGTTCCTCAGGACGCGTCGAACCTGTGGCTTCAGCATCGGGTGTTCGAACAGATCGGGCAGGCCATCAGCTCTTGGCTCACCGACCGTGCCAACGGCCAAATCCTCACAGATGGCGCCACGTAGAACATGGTCGGTCACCAGCCGCGGCACTATATCAGGCGTCACGTTAGCATAGGATACTCGCGCCTCGCCGGGGCTCTTGACATCGACGATGGGCTCGAGGTAGCACATCCCCACACAACCCACCTCGATGATGGTTGCGTCGATGCCCTCCTTTGCCAGATGCTCCTCAAAAGTTGAGATAACTCCCAAGGCCCCTGCTGCGCGACCGCAGCTAGCAGCGCCGACGAATATGATAGGTCTGTCATTGCGCTGAATCGACGCCCAACTTCGTGAGGCTTCTTTGCGTCTCGGCTCGAGACTCATCGGTTGTCCCCTTCGAGCTATTCCAGCTCGTCAACGATGTCTTGAACACGCTCTGGCGTCATCTTCCCGTATATCTCGTCGTCCAGAACGACCACCGGCGCAAGTGCGCAGCAGCCGAGGCACGCGACGCGTTCCAGCGCCAGCTTGCCGCCACTCGTCGTCTCGCCCGGGCTCACTCTATACCTTTTCTTCAAGGCCTCTAGTATTCTCTCACCGCCACGGACGTGACAGGCAGTCCCCAGGCACACCTTCAACGTGTGCTCCCCAGGCGGCGTGAACCGAAACTGGGCGTAGAACGTCGCAACGCCATATACTTCGCTCTCCGACAGGTCCATAGCCCTTGCAATCTCGGCAATGGCGTCCTCGGGCAGATACCCGTACTCTTCCTGAGCGGCGGCAAGGGCAGGGATCAGCCTACCTCGCCTCACTTCGCATCCAGCGCGCAAATCCCAGCTTCCTTCAATTCATACTCCAAGTCTCACATATACCTCAAACCCACCGATCGTCAATGTCGGTATTGTCCCCCTCATTGTTTAACATCACTTACTCCGCGTAAGCACGTCCGTTACTCCCTCGAGCATTTCCCGAACCAATCGCACGGTCGCCGCGTCGCTTGCCAAGTGTCCCCCGGTCAGCCTTCTAACCTCCCTGGTATCGAAGGTATATGTCTGGTCATCTCTCCTGCGCGTGTATGCGAAGTCTATCTCAGGCGAGCCGAAAACTAGCGAAAGCAGAGTTGATCTCATGTCTCCGAGCGGCATTCTGTCAACGCTGCTAAGCGTGAAGCTCGCGGCAACAGACGTGCCCTTGCCGGGAACCGAATCGATCTCGAACGCGCCGCCCGCATCTTGAGCCGCCTGAGCGAGGAGCGATAGCCCCAGGCCGACTTTCTTGCTCGGCTTCGTCGTTGTGAACGGGTCAGCGGCCTTGCGAAGCAGCTCGCTGTCCATTGCCTTGCCGTTGTCCCTTATCTTTATCGTCATCAGGTCCTTTTCAGAGTCCTCGGTAACCACTATCTCAATGAACGTCGCCCCAGCTGCGACCGAGTTATGGACGATGTCGAGGACGTGAATCGAGAGTTCAAGCATTTGCGGCGGAGCGGTTGATGACCTCTCTCCCTCCGACACGCTGGAGGGCCATCTTGATCTCCGAAAGGGCCGGAGCTTGGACCCTGAACTCAGTAGCGAGCTTGCCAATATCTTCCCTGAAATGGGCGTCCGAATCATGAACCACAGGAAGGCCAAGAGAACAGCCGAACTTCTCCCCAACCTCTCTCAAGGTCAGTCTGCTCGTCAATTCGACGGCGTCCAGCTGAAGCGAATCGGGCACGAAACCAAGCTGATACAAAAGGCCAAACCGGTCCCGTTCTATGTGGGCCGCAACGACCAGGCCTTCCAGGTCACGAATGGCCCCGGCGACGTGGTCGATCGACAGGTCTGTGGCCCCGATCAGAAGCCTCTTGTTCTCAGAGACCACGTAATCGTATTGGTCAACAACGAATTGGTAACCAAACAGCCGTTCGTCGTTCTGGCCGGGCGTCAGGTGCTGATACACGATCTCTTGAATGGCAAGCGCGGCCTGACAGGTCTCGAATATCCCCAAAACGTGAACCTCCTCGGCGGTTGTTATCTCTATGCCCGGCAGCACCGACAGCGGCAAGGATTCGGCGGCAGCAACCGCGGCCTCAACGTTCTCCGCGGAATTGTGGTCGCAGACGGCGATCAGGCCAAGCCCCCGGCTGAGCGCGGTCTCAACGATCGTCTTCGGCGTCATCGAATCGTCGGCGCAAGGGGAGAGACAGGTATGCACGTGAAGGTCAGCCAAGAGCCTCAGCATTCCGTCGGACACCGCAACCCCAACGCATAAAGCCTGCCAGCAACCTCGAATGCGGGGAGCTTCGTCGTGAGTATTGGTGTCCTGTGCTCATCGGCCTTCTTCAGCGTGTCCGGTTGCGGGGTCCGACCGTTGACCACGATGACTCCAGCAAGTGCTTTGAATTGGGCAACGGCCGTTATATTGGGGTGAATGTGGATCGTCACCCACAGATAGCCCTCGTCCGAGTTGGCCAAGACGTCGCTGAGGATATCGCTGACATAGCATCCTCTTACCTCGCAGTCGAGGTCGCAATCCCTGGTGCAAACCTCAAGCCCAAGCTCTTCTGCTATTTGTGAAAGTCTCATCGTCTCTTTGATGCCTTAACTCCTTGCATTCGTCCACTGCTTCTATCCGCCCTTATGAAAACACAATCTTCTATCTTGGCAAGGCCCCGAACGATGTCGTCGGCCAGCGTCAAGCAGTCCGGCGCCCCGCACGCCGCGCAGTTCTTGCCCGGCAGCTTTCGGAATATCTCTTCCCTGAGCCGCATCTTACCAATGGCAAACGAGATGTCCGTATCCAGGGGAGGAATAGCGGCGGGGCGAATAGCCTTTGAAAGCCGAAAATGCTCTCCTTCGTGGTCCGCAGATTTCATCATATCTTCCACTTTGGGCTTGGAGCCGAACAGCTGCACTAACTTGCCGATCGTGTCGCTGGCGATGTAACGGTTCTGGACGGTCAGCGGCCCGCCTATGCAGCCACCAGGGCAAATCTGGCACTCCAAATACTTGATGTGCCGCAGCTTACGCCGCTCCACGTCCCTGAGAATGCTAATCGTGTCCATTACACCCGAGACTGCCAAACTCTCCCTAAGACCTAAACCCGCTACCTCGCCGCCAGCCCTCGCGAAGCCGATACCGACGCCGGATGACCGATGCAGCGGCTCTGAGTCAGCTTCTTTGCTTGTCTGCTTCAGGGCTGTCAGCAGTTGTCCGTAAACCTCCGAGATACCAACAGCGCCATCCAGATAAGGCCTCTCCCCGGTCGGAGGATTGATCATGGCAGCCAGCTTGGCCAAGCAAGGAGTAATGTGGATTACACCTATCTCCTCTTCCGGGATATTGAGCCGTCCGCTAACATCCGCTTTGATTGCCTTTGCAGCAACCTCCCTGGGAGGAAGGAATGGCAGAATCAACTCCGTCAGGTCAGGAAACATGAGCTGGACAAGCCTCGTAACCGCCGGACAAACCGGTGAGATGAATGGCTCCCCGGAATAGTTCTCCTCGACGTAGTCCCTGACCTCTCGAAAGACCATCTCGCACGCATAGGCTTTGTCGTACGCGAGGTCGAACCCAAGTGAGAGAAGCGCATGGAGAACGTTCTCGGGCAGCGTATTCGGCCCAAACTGCGAGTAGAGCGCTGGGGAAGGAAGGGCAACCTTATACTTGAACGCGCTCAGGTCTGTATAGGTTGTGGTAACAGGCACAATAGCCCGCTGCGGACATACGCGGTAGCACTCGCCGCAATCGATACACCTTTCAGGAAGAACCCGGGCTACGCCGTCCTTGACTCGTATCGCCTTCGCAGGGCAGGCCTTCGTACAGTCAACGCACCCGGTGCAACGCGCCTCGTCAACTCTCAGCGCATGGTCAGGCGGCTTCACTGCTTGTCCCTTCGTGGTTGGCCCTAATCACAATCTGAACTCTTGTTCCCTCGCCTACAGAGGAGCTTATCTCCATGTCGTCGCTGTTCTTCTTTATGTTGGGAAGCCCCATGCCCGCGCCGAATCCCATCTCTCTTATCTCATCAGTAGCGGTGGAATAGCCCTCCTGCATTGCCAAGTCTATGTCCTCTATTCCTGGACCCCGGTCTTCTGCTACGATCACAATCCGGTCGGGTGTAACGGTCAGATTAAGATTCCCTTGCTCGGCATACATCACGATGTTCATCTCTGCCTCGTAAGCGGCTATACCGGCGCGGCGGACAATGGCAGGAGAGAATGCGAGCTCCTTGAGGATTTCCAGTATTCGGCACGACGATTCGCCGCCCCTGACAAAGTCTCCGCCCTCAACTTCCAGCTCTTGGCTGAAGACTACCTCGTTGTTCATCACCCGGGGGTCAAGATCATTGAGTGCGTGTGCCTACAAGCCCTATCTTGGCCAGCTCCGAACACAGCTCAAACATGTGCATCGATGTGCTCAGCAGCGGAACCTGCATCTTTCTTGCCAGCTCGATCGTGTCGGCGCCGGGTCGTTTGCCCCGAACGATGATTACTCCCGCCAGCTGTGCTATTGCAGCCGTCCTTACCACCTGCGAATTGGTGAGCCCAGTTACAAGGAGTATCCCAGGCTTGGCAAAGGCTAGAACGTCGCTCATGAGGTCGCAGGCGCTGACTGTCGTTATCTCCCTTTGCGGGAGCCACTCCTCTCCTACCAAGACCTCAACATCGATAGCTTCAACTATCTCTTCTAAGCGCACTTGATCTCAATACAGTTATTCAGCCGTTTCCACCGGCAGGATGTCGTCGAGCTTCTTAATCGTCATGTGGCCGTGATACTTCCCCTCAACAACAACTATCGGTGCAAGCGCACAGGCGCCGAGACAATTCACCGACTCAATCTGATAGTTATCCATTAACCAATCAGATGAGTCGAACCGTCGCTGGACCTCGGCAAAGATGTTGCTGGCGCCTCTCACGTGGCAGGCCGTTCCCAAGCAAATGCAAACCGTCGGCTTCCGCGGTGTAAGGCTGAATGACTTGAAGAACGTTGCGGTGGAATAGACTTCTGATAGCGGCATATTCAGCCGCTGCGCCACTCGACGCAAGGCCTCCTCAGGCAAGTGCCTGAATTCAGACTGAATATCCTGAAGTATCGCGATAAGCGACGACCTCTTGCAGTCGTAGTCCTCGATTATCTCATCAAATCCACGCTGGCTCATACGACTAAATCCCCTTTGACTAAAACATCTCCAAAACACGCTATCCAGCAAGAACCCGTCCCCATGACGAGGCCGACGCACAATAACACGCACAACAAGGCGGAGTCAAGCTCTATGCAAGAGGAGTTTCCGCGAGGCGGAAACCGGAGAAAAGGGAAAAAGGCGAAAGGGAAAAGGGGGAAGGACCGCTGTTCCCCCGCATCCTTGGCCTTAGGTCCCACAACCCAGGACTTAGGCGCCGCGAAGCGCCGGCTGGCCGGCCCGCTCTCTGACTTTCGACCGTCTCTCCGGGAACCCGTGTCCCTCAGCTGCCTCTACCATAGTCGTCCTGAAGCCGCACTATATCGTCTTCGTCCAGAACTTCACCGCGCTGTATTTCGACGAGCACTAAAGGCGCCTCGCCATCGTTTTCCAGTCTGTGCCGGCACCCCTGTGGGATGTCTAGAGATGTCCCCGTCCGAACGAATGTTGTCTCATCGTTGACCACAGCCAGCCCGCTACCAGAGACAAAATGCCAATGCTCGGACCTGTGCCGATGGAACTGAAGGCTGAGCCGCTCGCCTTGCTTCACAACAACTCGCTTGACCCTATAGCCTGGCTCATCAAGCAATAGCTCGAAGTAGCCCCACGGACGCTGTTCTTGTCCGGCTTCGCTCATCCGTTTAGCACCTTGTCATTCACGTGTGCGGCTCTATCTGTCCTCGCGGAAACTGCCACTCGCCGCAGATGTTGTCAACTGGCCCACGGTGGACGGAGCAATCAGATCGAAACGATCATATCGTCAAGATCAACGCGGCGGTTTTCTTATGCGACGCGATTGTCGGAATCGGCCTGT
>CAYZPW010000102.1:0-2225 GCA_964480475.1 uncultured bacterium
CGTCCGCTTCTGACAGCAGGAATACTCGTACTTGACGGACAAGTCGTTTGTCGTGTCCTTCTTCTCGACGAGGCGGTAGTTGGCGTCGTAGTCGTAGGCAAAAGCTATCGTGCTGTTCGTCATCGATGTTACGTGCCCCGTCGGATCGTAGCCTACCGTAACGTCGTCGGAGGCGCCCGGGGCGTTGATGTTGGTCACGCGGTTCAAATCATCGTAGGTGAAGCTGATGGTCTGATTCTTGGCGTCGGTCTTGCTCGATAGGTTCCAGGCCGCGTCGTAAGCATAGCTCCATTTCTTGCCCAGCGCGTCCTGCGCCTCGACCACCCGGCCCTTGCCGTCATACGAATACTTCCAGGCCGTATTGCCTCGGGCATCCTCGACCTCTGTTACGTGGCCGGCGGCGTCGCGCGTGAAGCTCCACTCCTTGCCCAGCCTGTTGACAACTTTCTTCAGCCGATGCGCCGCGTCGTATGCGAACTTCGTCTCGTTTTGCAGCGGGTCGATGCGCCTCGTTATCTGACCAACGTCATTATATTGAAACTCGGTTTCGTTGTTCAGCGCATCCTTGACCCTCGTCAGCCGATAGACGTCGTCATAAGTATAGAACGTCGAGTTCCCCTCTCGGTTCTCGACCTCGGTGATGTTGCCCACCTTGTCGCGATATATGTCGATCGTATTTCCCGTCGCGTCCTCGATCTCGATCAGACGATCGGCGTAGTCGTAGCCGAACAGCGTCGAGTTGGAGGCCGGGTCCGTGATGCTCGTCAGAAGGCCATTGCCGTCGTAGGCGAAGTCATACTCGTAGTCGAGGGCGTCCGTGAACTTCACGAGGCGCCCAACTTCGTCGTGATCGTAGTCAACCGTGCTGCCCGAGGCGTCCGTCCGCTGCACAAGCCAGCCGTTGTCGCTATATGTGAATGAGGTTTCGTTCGAGGCAGGATCGGTTATCTCCGTCAGCCGGTCCATGGCGTCGTATTCGTATTGCCACTCATTGCATCGGCCGTCCTTGCGCGAGGTCATCCGACCCTCGGAGTCGAACACAAACGACGCTATCGTGGCTCCGCTGGGGTCCTTGATAACATTCAGGTTGCCGTCCGAATCGTAGCCGTAGGTCCAGTTGAACTCACGCGGGTCCTCGACACGCGTCATGCGTGAGTTGCCGTCGTAGTAGAAGTTCATCGCCGCGATAGTTGCTAAACTGGCCTTCATGAGATTGGCGTTCAGATCGTAGATGAAGTCGATCTCCATGCCCTCAGGGTCCGTGAACTCCGTCACAAGGCCCGGGAAGGCGTCGTGATATTCGTAGAGCCAGTCGTTGTTGAGCGCGTCGGTGATCTTGGTTACGTTGTGATCGCCGTCCCACTCGTAGTCGGTCTCGTTTCCCTCGCGGTCCTTGACGCAGGTGATGTTGGCCGTCGTCGCGTCGCGAGTTATCTCGATGTAATTGTCGAGCCCGTCGTATATCTTCGTCGTGTAGCCCTGCATGTCGAAGCCATAGACGAGCGTGTTGTCCTCGGGCAGCGTTATCGTCGTGTTCGTGGCGCCGTAAGAAAGCGTCGTCTCCTCGCCCGTCCTGTCCGTTATCGAGGTAACCCTGTTGTTCACGTCATAGACGTAGTCCGTCGTCTCAGACTGAGCGTCCGTAACCTCGTTGAGACGGCCCTGAAGGTCATAATCGTAACCCTCCGTCGTGCTGTCCGGCCGCGCTACCTCGTAGAGGCGCCCGGAAGGGTCGTAGCTGTAGGACCAGTCCCGGCCGTCGATGGTCGAGATTGTCGAGATGCGGCCCCCGAGATCGTATTCGATGTCAACGTAGTTACTGTTGCTGTTCTCGATCTTGGTAGGTTTGTTAAAGACATTGTACATCAGGATTACATAATTGTCGGCGTCGGGCGCCTCGATCTTCGTGAGCTTGCAGACGCTTCCCTTCAGCTCGAACGTGAGCGCACTGCCGTCCTTGCGCTCGGCCACGAACTTGTTGTTGAGGTATTCCTCGATACGGAGAATCCCGGTAGCCTCATTGCCGGGCGGCAAGTACGTAAACAGCGGCGGCCCTTTGCGGTCAACTTTGAGCCCGAACCCGCCCAGGTCAAGCCCCTGCGTGAACTCAACGCTCTGCCCGAGCGTCGTCGTGAATGTTACTGTGGCTCTAGTCCCGATTCCCGTTTTGTTCAAATAGACATCATAATTCAGATTCCAACCGGTCGAGAAATACGTCAAGCCCA
>CAYZPW010000102.1:2235-12386 GCA_964480475.1 uncultured bacterium
CTTCCCGCGGCCCCGACCGCCATCACCAAGCTCTTGAACGAGCGCGACTGACTGGCCCAACGTCGTTCTGAAAGTCAACGTAGCGCCCGTGCCGGCGCCTAGCTTACTTAGATAGATGTCGTAGTTGAGTTCCCAGCCGGTCGAGAAATACGTGCTGTCCGTGTTCTGCGTGCTGTAGATGCGCTGGACGACAATCGGCACGTCTCCCGGAACGCTCGCCTCGTTTCGCGCGAGAACCATGCGTCCCGAAGTTGTGAAGACGTTGCGGAAGCGCTCCCCCTCAGTCTCTTTGGCGTAGAAGCCGAAGTTGCTCGTGAACCGCGACGGATTGCCCTGCATCGATGAGCCGCTCAAGCCCGGCAGCCCCATCCGTCCCGGCGGGACCTTTGGATTGACCCTTGCTGCTGGCCGACCCGTCGCGGCGTAGGCCTGTGCCCCGAAGTCGTGGAGCAGAATGAATGAAAAGAAGAACAGAACCACCCAGACAGTAGCCTTGCTGCACATCGTCGCGCCCTCCTTAAGGCTTGACGAGGCCCCCTTATGAGGCCCCAGTGCGAGGCCCCAGATACAAAAGCAAAAAACCAGTATAACCTTGCAGCGCCTGAGAGGGTATGTCAAATGTTTTTTGCACGCTTTTTTTCGATTTCGCCGACACTGCTTTTCTCGGGACATTCAAGACTCGGACATGAATACGTTTCTGTGGAGCGGGACTGTGCCTGAATAGGATAAGGCCGCGCGTCAAGTCACCTCGCAACGAGGGGAGCCGGGCCCCTGCATAGGACGGGGCTCCCCGGGTGAATGTTCAGCCCAGGTCGCGCATGTATTCGTGATAGAGCTTGGCGTATTCGCCGCCCAGGGCGAGGAGTTCTTGGTGCGTGCCTCTTTCCTTGATTAGGCCATCGCCTATTACGAGGACGAGGTCCGCGTGGCGAACCGTTGAGAGGCGGTGCGCGACGACGAACGACGTGCGGCTCCGCATCAATCGCCCCATCGCCTCCTGCAACGTCTGTTCGATTATCGTATCGACTGAGGAGGTGGCCTCGTCCAGGATAAGTATCCTGGGGTCCGCGATGAACGCCCGCGTGAAGCATATCAGCTGCCGCTCTCCCTGCGAAAGCCCCGCGCCTCGTTCGTGGACTTCCGTCTGATAGCCGTCCGAAAGCTTCGTTATCGACTCGTGGGCGCCGAGGGCCTTGGCCGCCTGAACGACCTGCTCTTCCGAGACGTCGGGATTCGCGAACCTCAGGTTCTCCATGACAGTCCCAGTGAATAGGAAGCTCTCTTGAAGCACGATTCCCATCTGTTCGTGCAGCGATTCGAGTGTAACGTCCTTGACGTCAAAACCGTCAATCGACACTCGGCCCTTCTGCGCCTCATAAAACCTGGGTATGAGAGCGACAGTGGAGCTCTTGCCGCCGCCGGTCAGGCCAACAAGCGCTATCGTCTGGCCAGCCGCGGCCACGAAGGATATGTCCTTCAGAACCCAGTCGTGCTTGCCATCGACGTCGTAGCTGAAATAGACGCTCTCAAACTCGACCTTGCCCTTGATCTTTGGGATCGGTCTTGCGCCAACGCGGTCCTTGACCTCCGGCTCCGTGTCGAGCAGCTGGAATATCCGCTCTGACGCCGCCGTCGCCGAGAGCGCGCTGTTGTAAAGCCAAGTCAGTCCTTCAAGCGGCCAGAAGAAGAGGCCCAAAAGGAGCATGAACTCCGGAAGCACGCCTATCGTGAGCTCGCCTTGAACGATTAAGCTTGCCCCGTAGAGCAGAATGATGCCCGTGGCTGTGGCGAACATCATGTCGATGAAGGGGAAGTACGAGTTCCACACTCTCGAGGCGCCCATCATGTTGCGAATGTATTGGTCGTTCAGCTTGCGGAAAGTCATCGCGTTTCTGGCCTCCCGCACGAATGCCTGGACGACTCGCACGCCGTTGATGTTCTCCGCGAGGTTCGCTGTAATCCGGGAGATGCTCTCCCTGGTTCTCCGGTAAGCAATCAGGCCATATTTGTGGAACAAGATGCTCGCGACCGTGAGCGCAGGCATTGTCACCACAATTGCGAGGAAGAGTTTCACACTGCTGAGACACATGAATATCGCAGCACCTGTAAGGAGCATGATGCAGCTCGTGAACTCAACCAACCCCCACGAGACGACCTCCTCGAGCGATTCTATGTCCCTGTCAGCCCTTGCAATGATCCTCCCCGCCTTAGTCTTGTCGAAGTACTTCATCGACAGTTCCTGGACGTGTGTGAACACGGCATTCCTCAGATCATTCAGCACTCTCTGGCCTCTTGAGGACCCGAGCCTCACCTGATAGCGCGCAGACAGCCATCTGATGAGCGAAATCAGGACGTATAGCCCAGCGATTACAGCCAGACCTGCGATGTCTCCTTTGACGATGTAATCGTCGATTCCTATCCTGACCAGCCTCGGTCCAGCTAATGCGCATAAAACAAACACCGACTCCAATACCAAGACCAGAGCGATCGCCCACTTGTATGGCGCGAGGAACTTCAGCATACGTCTGAGGACCTTCCTTGAGAGCGGCGCGCGTGCCAGCTCTTCCTGCAGTGCTACGTCATCTATTACAGTCGTCATGCGATCACCTCCTCCGCGACCTGGTTATTCAGGCTCTGCCCGTCGTAAATCGTTCGGTAAATGCCATCGGTTTGTAATAGACCCTCATGTGTCCCGGTTTGCACGATCTTGCCTTCGTCGAGGACAATTATCTTATCTGCGTGCTGCACCGTCGAGATGCGCTGCGAGATGATGAAGGTCGTCTTCTCTCTCGAGAGCTCCCGAAGCGACTCGTGTATGCCCCGCTCGGTGTAAGAGTCAACGCTTGCAGTGGCGTCATCAAGCACCAGAAGCCGCGGATCGGAAACGACGGCCCTGGCTATCGATACGCGTTGCTTCTGGCCGCCGCTGAGCGTAACGCCGCGCTCGCCGATTATCGTGTCATAGCCGTTCTCAAGGTCCTCGACGAACGCGTGCGCGCCGGCGGCCTTAGCATACCTTGTTATGTCTTGGCTGGACGCTTCAGGACTTCCGTAGCGTATGTTATCGGCCACTGAAGCGGAGAAAAGGAATGTATCCTGAAACACGACTCCGACCTCGCTCCTCAACGACTTGAGCATAACTCCAGTTATATCTTGGCCATCGATAAGGACTCGGCCCTCGTCCGGATCGTGGAAACGCCCAAGAAGCGAGATCAGCGAGCTCTTACCGCAGCCCGTTCTGCCCACGACGGCGACAGTTTGACCTGCCTCAACCGAGAAGCTCACGTCGCGGAGCACCTTCTGCTCCCCAAGCGTGAGTGACACGTTCTCGAATGTTACCTGCCCTGGGCCATCAGCGAGGGGCTCCGCGGCCGTCGCATCTCTTATCCCTTCTTTCTCGTCAAGCAGCTTGAATATCTTCTCGGCGCTTGCTGACGCCTGCTGCGTGAAATCGACCATTCGCCCGACCGCTCTCATGCGATCCGCTATGTTATTAAGATAAAGCAGACAGGCGGCAATGGCGCCCAGAGAGACCGCTCCTTTCATGACGAGCACCCCACCACAGAAGAGGGTCAGGGGGATGCTCAGTCTGAAAATAAACATCGCAAACGGAATACTCTTGGCCCAGACAGCGATCGCCTTGATCATCTGTCGCGTGAAGACCTGAGCGCGGCCGCCGAACTTCTCAATCTCACGCCTTTCCTGCCCAAACGCCCGAACGACCCTGGCGCCCGCGATGTTCTCCTGAAGAACGGTCGTGACGTCGTCATACTTGTCGCTGGCGTCCGTGAACATCGGGCGGATTCTTCGCGCGAACTTGATCATCAGATACGCAGTCGGAATAATCATCGAAAGCGCAGCGGTACCGAGCCTATAGTCCCACATGAGAATGATCACTGAGGCGCCGATGAGATACGACAGGATCTCAGGTCCCATGAAGACGGTGGTCGCGAGAAACATCCTGATCTTGTCAACGTCTCGCGTGGACCTGGCGATCAGCTCACCGGACGATGTATTCCCATGATACTCCAGCGACAGCCGCTGCACCTTCTCGTATTGCCTGCACTTCAGGTCCGAGATTACTCCATGAACGATGGCGGTCTGGGTCAGACCCCGACGGAAACGAAACAGGTCCCGCAATAATGAGGCGCCGACATAAAGCAGGACATAGCAAAGCGCAAGCGGTATGATCTGCGCCTCATCTGCCCCGGCCCTAACCATCCGCGTTATGTGGTTGATCGCCCAGGCAACTACGACCGGTCTTAGAAGGTCAAACCCCAGACCGGCGTAAAGCAAGACATAGAGCTGCACCGCTTTACCTCTGTAGGGCTTGACATACTTCAGAAGCCGCCAGATGACCTTTAGTGACGGCTTTGTTTGCTCATCCAACTGGACATCGCCTCCGTTCAACGCTAGGGTTAAAACATAAAAGCCCTGAACTCACTGGGAGTCCAGGGCTTCAGAGAAGAGAAATTGTGTTCTCTAACTATCAATGAAATCCCTGGGTCCTCCCCGGCACGACACGTCGCCTGTGGGCAGCGCGAGCGGTCCATTCTGCGCACACCACTCCCCGGCACAGACGCCCGCGGAGAATGTCACGATGTGCTTAACCATCCGAATCAGCCCTCCAGACAACCGATAAATGTATGAGACTCTAGTCCATCAACCGATATTAAACCAACACCTTATCAAAGTGATGATGGGTTTGTCAAGCATTTTTTCGTGAGGAGTCTGCGCTCGTCATTCGTCGAACCTGCGATGTGACGAAAGCGGCCCATTGGCAAGCAGTCAGAGCGATCTAATTAGGGTCTGTTCTTCTGAACATGGCAGTGGTGAACCGGTAGACACGCGATGAGGAGTCAGGCAAGAAATGCGCGGCGTGGATGATGAACGTGATGCGCATCTAGGCGGCTTCCTCCCGTTCCGTCTGTGGCTTTGAGCAGAGCTCAAGGACGGCGAACTCCGGGGCGCATCTGAACCTGAACGGCGCGTATCCGACGATGCCGAGGCCTCTTGTGACAAAAACGAACATATTCCCCACCCTAAACAGCCCTGAGGCGAGGCCCCTGAAGACCCTTGACCGCGAGA
Organism: uncultured bacterium; assembly: GCA_964480475.1. Classification (GTDB taxonomy): domain Bacteria; phylum B130-G9; class B130-G9; order B130-G9; family B130-G9; genus CAYZPW01. Next base: position 7,324 of record CAYZPW010000102.1, read on the forward strand.
CGAATGAGCCGACGGCAGGCAGGCGCATCTGGCCGCCGTGAGTGTGGCCCGCCAGGACGAGATCGACATTTCTTTTGAGTAGATATGACACCACGTCTGGGGAGTGGGTCAGGAAAAGAACCGTGTCGGCCGGTCGGACATCCTCAAAACAGAACTGGATGCAGTGGTGTCCGCAGATGAAATCGTCGATGCCAATGATGACGAGCCGTTTGCCTTCGCGTTCAATGATGCGACTCTGATTGCGCAAGACCCTCACATTCGCTTGCTCGAGAGTTGAAACCAGGCGAGCCGTGTCGTTCTTCTGATCGACGACGTACTTTTCGAGGAAAAGGTTGCTGAAAGGATAGTGGTTGTAGTCGTGGTTGCCGAGTACGGCGACCGTTCCGTTTCTCGCGCCGATGCGATTCAGAGCTTGCATCAATCTCTCCAGAAGCGGCAGGCCTGTGTCAGCCTCAATGAAGTCGCCGGTCATACATATCAGGTCGATGTGGTCATGGTTGAGTTGCTCTGCCAGGGAGCTAGCCCTTTCGATTAGCCTGGGGTTCGTCTCCTTGCGCAGATGAAAATCCGATAGATGAAGAACCTTGAAGCCCTCAAATGGCGAGTTTGGCTCCAAGACCTCAACCCGAGTCCTCGAAATCGCGGGGGAGAACGGCTCCACCCAATACGCGTAGGCCACGACAACGGCACTGACGGCAACCACCACAACCGCGACAATCGTAAGAGCAATCATATCCAAGCCTCCAAGCCGCAGATGCTATGGCTTCCAAGTTCGGACTTCAAGGCCGCGGAGTGAGGAGTTTCCGTGAGAGAGCCTGTCCCGGTCACGGGGCCTTCTCTGACACGCATATATCGCGCTTCGTGATCGCTGTAAGTATGGCTAACGAGTTGCTGGACGGTTTAAGTCGCGATTCTACGACGCTCCTGATCTTTGCGACAAGCCCGCTGTAACTCAAGGCTCGGAAGCCATCACAGCGTCGCCCGAAAACACTCTCGGGATCAATCGCAGGTCCCGTCACCCACCAAGGTCGGTCTCCTTGCCCGTAAGGCCATCCAGCACCGTTGTGGCCTTGCCTTCCCCCTCAGAAGGCCGAATATAGAAGACCTTATGCACAAACCGGCCCGGCGAAAGCTCGATCCGCGTCGGCGAGAAGCCACGATACCTCGCCAGGGCGTAGGTTCGGAGCCTCTTCTCGGCAGACGCCGCCGCAAAAGCCTCGTCCACATCCGCCGGAACAACCCTCGCCTCATCGATTTCTCTCGGATGCGGCCGCGGAACATCGCGATACAGCCGGGCCACGCCGTCAACGGCGTCCACAAGCACAGCGAACTGCTTCTCCTTCTCGGCTCCGACGAGGGGCTTCACGAACAGCCTCGCAGCAAACAGCCAAGTGGGGTAATAGATGACCTCGCCCTCAGGGTCTGAAATCCCGATTGGTCCACTCAATTGAACCGGTGGAATGACCTCGATCGTCTTCATCATGGCTCGACTCGCACAATAGTGATACGGGGAATCTGGTTGACTCTCAAGACCAATGAAGAGGCTTTTGATTATAGCATGATTGTCGGAATCGCGTGTAGGGGCGTGGTCTCAGACCCGCCCGCTTATGTCCCTCCATCGAACACGACATCATCGATACGGCAATCAATTGGAACGGGCGGGTCAGAGACCGCGCCCCTACACAAGACTACACGCAATTATGACCCAGCCGACTCGAGGCCAGGGATTTTGACGCCTTTCTCCTTCGCGGTGTCGATCGCAGCCTGGTAGCCCGCGTCCGCGTGGCGAACTATGCCGCTGCCCGGGTCACAGGTCAGTACCCGCTCGAGGCGCCTCGCCGCCTCGTCTGTGCCGTCGGCCACGATGACCATGCCAGCATGGATTGAGAGGCCAATCCCGACGCCGCCGCCATGGTGGACGGATACCCAGCTCGCGCCTGAAACGGCATTGAGCAAAGCATTCAGTATAGGCCAATCGGCGATAGCATCGCTCCCATCCTTCATGCCCTCCGTCTCGCGGTAAGGCGAGGCGACCGAGCCGCTGTCGAGGTGGTCTCTGCCGATCACAATCGGCGCCTTGACCCTCCCCTGTCGAACGAGGTCGTTGATCGCCAGGCCGAACTTCGCCCGCTCGCCGTAGCCAAGCCAGCAGATGCGACTTGGGTAGCCCTGGAACTTCACCCGCTCGCGCGCCGCCTTGATCCATCGGCAGAGCGAATCATCGTTCGGAAAGAGACTCAGCACGAGCTCATCCGTCTCGTAGATGTCCTGCGGATCGCCCGACAGCGCGACCCACCGGAAGGGCCCCTTTCCTACGCAGAACAGCGACCTGATATAGGCCGGAACAAACCCCGGGAAGTCAAACGCGTTCTCCACACCGGCCAGCTTCGCCTGGCCGCGAATGTTATTTCCGTAGTCGAAGACGACCGAGCCGTTTCTCTTCATGTCGAGCATCGCCTGAACGTGCTTGGCCACGGACTCGAATGCCAGTTTCTGGTATTTGTCGGGGTCGGCTTTCCTCAAGGCAAGCGCGTCCTTGTATGGTATCCCCGCCGGGACGTAGCCGTTTAGCATGTCGTGGGCGCTCGTCTGGTCGGTAACAAGCTCGAAGAAAACGCCCCGGCGAACGAGCTCAGGATACACATCCGCGGCATTGGCGACCAGCCCCACTGACCTCGCGACTCTCTCCTTTCTCGCATCATCGATGATCCCTAGCGCCTCGTCCAGGCTATTGGTTATCACGTCCACGTAGCCGGTTTTCAGGCGCCGATCCGCACGCATCACATCGACCTCAACGCCCAGAAACGAGGCGCCGTTGAGACTCGCCGCGAGAGGCTGCGCGCCCCCCATGCCGCCGAGCCCCGCCGAGAGGATGGTCTTGCCCGACATATCACCGCCAAAATGTTTCTGAATCGCCGCGGCAAATGTCTCGTAGGTGCCCTGAAGTATCCCCTGCGTGCCGATGTATATCCAGCTCCCGGCTGTCATCTGACCGTACATCGTCAGGCCGAGGCGCTCCAGCTCGCGGAACTTCTCCCAGGTCGCCCACTGTGGAACCAGAAGCGAATTGGCAATGAGCACCCTGGGCGCGTCCGGCGTCGTCTTGAACACGCCGACCGGCTTGCCGGACTGCACGAGCAGCGTCTCGTCGTTCTCGAGTTCCTTCAGCGCGGCCACGATATTGTGGAAAGCCTCCCAATTGCGCGCGGCCTTCCCCGTCCCGCCATAGACGATTAGCTCCTGCGGTTTTTCGGCGACGTCCTCGCTGACGTTGTGCATCAGCATCCGCATCGCCGCCTCCTGTAGCCAACCCTTGCACGAGATCTCAGCGCCCATCGGGCGCTCAATCGGCTTGTATGCCGCCATGTCCTTATCCTCCACACTCAGGTTCCGCGTGTCATCTCAATGGATTCACTCTGCCACGATGGCCGCAATGCGCCAAGCTCTCGACGCCGGAACCTGTTCAATCCATAAAGCGGGCGGGTCAAAGACCGCGCCCCTACATCTACAGAATCTGAATTATTGGAAAGCCTCCCACTCCGGTTGACAATCTGCTCGGTTTATATTACCCCACGACAAAGGGACATCAGAGCAAAAGATGGATAAGACGGCGAGGCTCCTGAAGATGCTGGTCGAGGCGGAGGGCATCTCCGGCTTTGAGCATGACGTCAGAAGCATTGTTCAGGACGAGCTAAGAGGTGTCGGGACGCTTCGGACCGACCGACTCGGCAGCGTCATCTGCGAGCACAAGGGCGCCTCGTTAACGCCCAGGATAATGATCGCAGGCCACATGGATGAGATAGGCCTTATCGTCCAGCAGGTCACCGACGATGGCCTCGTCAAATTCCTCCCGGTCGGGGGCTGGCAGACCCGCAACATGACTGCCCAGAAGGTCTCCATAAGAACCCGGAAGGGGCCAGTCGTCGGCGTGATAGGCTTCAACGATCCCTGGGACGCCGACAAGAAGAAGTGGGATAAGGTCCTCAAGATGAGGGAGCTCTTCATCGACGTGGGCGCCTCAGTTGGCTTCGACGTGAAGGAAGAGCTCGACGTTCGCCCCGGCGACCCGATTACGCCGGTCTCCAAGTTTGAGACCATGAGCAACACAAAGATGTATATGGCGAAGGCTTGGGACGACAGGATCGGCGTTGCGGTTATGATCGAGGCGATGAAGCGCCTCGCCAAGAGAGAGCATCCGAATACGGTCTGCGGCGTCGGGACAGCTCAGGAGGAAGTGGGCTTACGAGGCGCGAAGACGAGCGGCTCGGAGGTGAGGCCGGACGTTGCCTTTGCCGTCGATGTCTGCGGCTCATTCGACACCCCCGGCCACGACAAGGGTCGCGCCGACAGGGTGGGCAATGGGGTAGGAATCATGGTCCATGGCGGCGCTGTCTTCCCCAACCCGAAGCTGCGCGATTTTATGATAGACCTTGCCGAAACGAAGAGAATCAAGCACTTTCTCGGGAGCATCCCCAGGGGCGGAACCGACGCGGGTCGCATCCAGATCGGCGGCACGGGCGTCCTGGCGATGTACATTGGCATACCGACGCGATACGGCCACTCTCACAACAGCATCGTCCACCGGGGCGATTTCGATGCGGCCGTGAAGCTCATGGTCGAGGCGTGCATGGCCCTCGATAAGGAAACTGTGCAGCACTTGAGGACGTTTTAAGCCAGCTTGTTCGGCATTCAACTGTCCTGCCTGGGAATGCCTCCCGCCGACAAAACCGCGGCGGCCAGCGTCGGACCCTAACAATTACGCGCATATTCCAAGGTTAAGAGGCCTGTTTATTGGATTCTATGAACCGCACTCTTCGAGGGGGAATAACGGCGGTAAGGACGTGCGAAACACGGCAGTTCGGATTCTGTCGGGCGGAGCACACATCCCGCGCGTCATCGCCCGGCTTCAGCAGAGGCGATGCAAACGGCTATCATTATCCTAACCCCCGAATTCATTCGGGGGCCTGATGCAGAGGCCGCCGTCCTCCTTGCATAGTGTTCAGGATGGGATTCTTTGGAGGGAGGAGGAGATTCTTCGGCGTCTAGAGGTCACCCGACTGAAG
>CAYZPW010000103.1:0-12345 GCA_964480475.1 uncultured bacterium
GGCGGGCGCAGCGATGCAAGGGACAACTGGAGCGGTGGAGGAGGATGGCCGCCGCATTCGCGGGAAGAAAGGGACGCCCCAGGGAGGCGTGCCGGCCTCCGCCCGCTCAAGCGATGCGCACGCGGCGCCTCGGCTCAGGGTATGGGAACGGCGGCTCGCCGTCTCAAGGCCATGTCGCGGATTGCGGATTGCGGATTGCGGATTGCGGATTGCGGATTAACCGCATTAAGTCTCGTCCTTTTCTTAGTGGCTTTGTGCCTTTGTGGTTACGAGAATGGCAGCATGCGCAATTGAGCCTGAAATGCGGATTGCGGATTAACCGCATGAAGTCTCGTCCTTTTCTTAGTGGCTTTGTGCCTTTGTGGTTACGAGAATGGCAGCATGCGCAATTGAGCCTGAAATGCGGATTGCGGATTAACCGCATGAAGTCTCGTCCTTTTCTTAGTGGCTTTGTGCCTTTGTGGTTACGAGAATGGCAGCATGCGCAATTGAGCCTCAAGCTTCGAGGCCACTACAACTACTACGCGGAGTTCGGGGCAACTACTCGGCTCTATCCGCGTTCTGGCACAAGATTCAGCGAATATGGCTGAATGTGTTGCTGCGGCGCAGGCAAAAGGCGTGTAAGAAGCGGCTCTACTGGCTGATAGACCACGAGTTTGTTTTGCCTTGACCCCACATCACACATCCCGAGGGATGGTTTGACCTAAGTCCGGGTTACCTGCTCGGAAGAGTTCGCCGCGCGGCGAACAAAGCCGCACGTCCGGTTCTGTGAGGGTGAAAGCCAGTAATGGCAGAACTACTCGACTGACGCCGCACTCTAAAATGACCCAACGGGTGAGACTCATGAAAGCCGCCGCGGTCGCAACAATCGGCGACTGCAAAGGCGAGACCTGTGTTCTCTCCGAGCTCAATCATCATCAATCTGATTATTGGGGCCGATTGTCGTTGCCAAGATGGCTGTCAGGCTGTTAGTTTTAGAAGGATCAATGGCGCTGCAATATGAATCCAAAGCATCTTGGGGAGGAGCAAACGTGAATTTCGAGGAAGTGAAGGCGTTTATTAAGGAAGTTGGCTGGGGTTTTCTGGCTACGACCAACGGGGACCGGGCGAGCGTCAGGCCAATGGGTGGCTGCGGCTGGTTTGGCAAGGAGTTTTGGTGCGCAACCGGTCTGAAGGATACGAAGACGGTCGATATCGAGAAGGTCCCCTATGTGGAGTATTGCTTCGCTGACAAAGAGGGGAAGCATATCCGACTGTCCGGCAAGTGCTTAATCAGCACCGAGAAGACGGATAAGCAGGAGCTGCTCGACCTTCTTCCTGTGATGAAGCAATACGTTGGCGATGCGGACAACCCCGACTATGTCGTGCTTCGCCTCAAGCCCGAGCGCATCCGTTACATGGGCTCGGACGATATGCAATACACCGAGGTGAGCCTCGACTAAAGAGATTTCAAATATCCAACCGGCGCGTCCTCTAGTGTTTGGCGAGGTGTTGTTCGACCAGTTCGAGGACGGACGGTTGGTTCTGGGCGGAGCGCCGTTCAACGTGGCTTGGCATCTGAAAGGCCTCGGCCAGAATCCACTTTTCATTTCACGCGTCGGTCAGGACGAACTTGGCGACCGTGTGTTCTGTGCAATGAGGGACTGGGGCCTCGACACCACGGGTGTTCAGACTGACCCCACCCGTCCAACGGGGACCGTGCGGGTGCAGATGGATGGCGGGCTGCCGCGATACGAGATACCGCCGGACCAGGCGCATGATTTCATAGACGCCGACCAGGCCATTTCGGCTGCTGCGGGCGGCGAGTTCTCGCTGCTTCACCACGGGACCTTGGCCTTGAGATCGCCAGCCTCACGCGACGCGCTCATTCGGCTGGTTAAGCGACTTGACGTCGGAATCTTCCTCGACCCTAATCTCCGTTCGCCCTGGTGGGAGATGCGGGCCGTTCGGGATGCCATGCAGAGGGCGACCTGGGCGAAGCTCAATGGCGAGGAGTTGACCCTTCTTTGCCCAGCTCACGCTGCGCAGGGACACGTTGAGCTGGCGTCAAAGCTGCGGGCCGAATTCGACCTCGAGCTGCTCGTCGTTACGCTTGGAGCCGACGGTGCAGTTGCTGCTGACACCTCCGAGTGCGTTAAGGTTCCCGCGGCTGAGGTCAGGAACTTCGTTGACTCGGTCGGGGCCGGGGATGCGTTCGACGCTGTTCTCATAGTGGGCCTAATGCAAGGATGGGGATTGCCATCCGTCTTGTACTGTGCCACTCAATTTGCGGCGGCGGTCTGCGGCATCCGAGGCGCAACAGCAATGAATCCAGTGTTCTATGAGGCTCATCTGAAGCAGTGGAGGGGTCAACATGTCTGAAACTGGGGGCCTATATATTGTCCTGATAAGTGTTCATGGTCTGATCCGCGGCCATGACCTGGAGTTAGGTCGTGACGCCGACACCGGTGGTCAAATCACGTATGTGATGGAGTTGGCCCGCGCGCTTGCCGGTCATCCAGAGGTTGAGCGGGTGGACCTTCTTACGCGCCTCGTTTTGGACCCTATGACCGACGATGACTACGCGAAGTCAGTGGAGGAAATCGCGCCCGGGGCCTACATCATACGGGTTCCCTGCGGGCCGAGGCGCTACTTACGAAAAGAGGTTATTTGGCCATATCTTGATAGTTTCTCAGACCAAGCACTGTTGCACATTCGCGAGGTCGGCAGGTTGCCGGATATTGTCCACAGTCATTATGCCGATGCAGGCTGGGTGGGCTCGCACTTGGCGGGCCTTCTAGGGGTGCCGCTGGTGCACACAGGCCACTCGCTTGGGCGCGTCAAGTTTCGGCGGCTGATGAACACGGGCATGGGACGCCAGGCCGTTGAGAAGCGATACAACATAACTCAGCGGATCGAGGCGGAGGAGATTGCTCTTGACACAGCCGCGTTGGTTATAGCCAGCACACGTCAAGAGGTTGAGCAGCAGTATAGCCTTTATGACAATTACAGCCCCCGAAGCATGATAGTGATACCGCCAGGTGTTGATCTCAGGCGATTCCATCCCCCACACCGAGGTTGGAAGGAGCCTCCGATCAAGAGGGAGGTCCGCCGGTTTTTGAGAGACGTCCGTAAGCCAATGATACTAGCCATCTCGCGACCTGATGCTCGCAAGAACATAGCGACACTTATACGGGCTTACGGGCAAAGCGAGCGCCTGCGGGAACTCGCGAATCTTGTTATCGTCGCCGGCACGCGGGACGACATAGAAACTGCCGAGAAAGAGGCTCGGAGTGTACTGACAGAGCTTCTTCTGGAGATTGACCGTTGGGACCTGTATGGGAGCGTAGCATATCCGAAAACACATAAGCCCGATGATATCCCAGACCTATATAGACTTGCTGCCCAGACCAAGGGCATCTTCATCAATCCTGCGCTCACAGAGCCTTTCGGGATTACGTTGCTTGAGGCGTCTGCCAGCGGCCTTCCCATTGTGGCTACCGAGGATGGCGGGCCCCGGGATATCCTCGCGCGGTGCAAGAATGGCTTTTTAATCGACCCATTGGATGTGGAGGGAATGTCCGATGCGTTGCTTGGTGGTATCAGTGACCGCAAGAGGTGGTATAGGTGGTCCAGAAACGGTGCTAGGCGAGCGCGACAGTATTTCTCCTGGTCAAGCCACGTCAAAAGATACTTGGGCGAGCTGAAGAAGATGGTCCGAAGGTCCGGTAAACTGCATGTCATCAAAGGGTTAAAGAGCCGGCTTCCGGTTTCCGACCGTATTATCGTATGTGACGTTGATGGTACGCTGACTGGTGACGAGGAGGCCCTCGAAAAACTGTTACGCCTGTTATCAGAGACAAAGGTGAGCGTTGGCCTTGGTGTGGCAACCGGCCGGCATATCCGTAGCACGATTAAGGTGCTAAAGGAGTGGAACGTGCCCATGCCTGATTTTCTGATCACGTCAGTTGGCACTCAGATACACTACGGGCCAAAGCCGGTTGAGGACACTAGCTGGGCAAGGCAAATCGAATACCGCTGGGATCCAGAAGGAGTGCGAGACGCTATGAGTCATTTCGGGGGACTCAAACTACAGCCCAGAGATGCTCAGTCAATCCACAAGATCAGCTACTTCGCTGATCCGAAGAAGGCTCCAAGCATCCGCCAGATGCGAAGTCATCTGAGAAAGCTCTGCCTGCATTGCAATCTTGTCTATTCGCATGGTATGTTCCTCGATTTGCTGCCTATTAGAGCTTCTAAGGGCGGGGCACTGCGTTACTTCGCAGACAGATGGGGCGTACCACTGGAGCGAATTCTTGTGGCCGGAGACTCTGGCAACGACATCGAAATGCTGGTCGGTGACACTCTGGGTGTGGTTGTAGGGAATTTCAGTCCTGAGTTGAAGAAGCTCCGTGGGCGGGAGAAGGTCCATTTCGCCAGTGGCCATCACGCAAACGGGATTATAGAGGGGATCGAGCATTACAACTTTCTCAGGTCGGATTTGTCTAAAGAGGACGATAGATAATGCCCAATGAACTGGAGGGTTTTGTAGAAGACAACCGCGAGGATGTCCATCTGCTGTTGAAGCATTTCTTCTCCCTGGGAAAATCATTCCTACTTCATTCGGAGATATGGGACCAGTTTGAGCATTTTTGTGAAGTAACCAGCAAGAAGCATTTGCGTGAGAGCGTTCTGGGGCAGACTCTTCGGCTGACTCAGGAGGCGGTCCTCAAAGACCCCCTTATGTATCTTGCCGAGCGCCCGAGAGTCGCACAATGGAGATACACCTTACTCGACGCGGCATCATTGACAGTAAAGCGCCTTCCTCTTGAGGCATTCTTAGAGGTCAAGGAGTGCTTGGTGAATGGTTCAGCACAGGACGATCAATGGGCGCTTGAGATCGATCTTGGGCCCTTCAATCGCGATTTCTTCAAGCTCAAGGAAGCACGATCAATTGGGCGTGGGGTAGAGTTTCTGAATAGGCGGCTCTCAAGCGAGCTCTTCCGCGATCTTGACAAGGGCGGCAAGCTCTTGCTGGATTTCCTTCGGGTCCATCAATGTAAGGGTGTTCAGCTGATGCTCAATGGCAGGATTACCGACTTAGCCGAGCTGCGACACGCCCTGCGCCTTGCCGAGGAGATTCTCACCGAGGTTCCCTACGAGAGTCCGTGGGCTCAGTTCAGCAGCCGGATGAACTCGCTTGGCTTTGAGCCTGGGTGGGGCAAAAATGCAAAGATAGCTCGAGAGACGCTGGGCCTTCTATCAGACATCCTTGAGGCGCCGGAACCCGTTCATTTAGAGCACTTTTTGGCTAGCATTCCGATGATTTTCAACCTGGTTATCCTCTCGCCACACGGATACTTCGCTCAGAGCAATGTTCTGGGCCGCCCTGACACGGGAGGCCAGATTGTTTACATTCTGGACCAGGTGCGTGCCCTGGAGAAGGAGATGCGGCGCCGAATCGCGCGACAGGGGCTGAGTATTGAGCCTCAGATACTTGTCGTGACGCGGCTGATACCCGAGGCAGACGGAGCTACCTGTGATCAGCGAGATGAGGCGATCACTGGGACGAAGAATGCGCGGATACTCAGGGTGCCTTTCCGCTATTCGGACCGCCAGGTTGTGCCACACTGGATATCTCGGTTCGAGGTTTGGCCGTTTCTTGAGCGCTTCGCTGCGGACGTTGAGAAAGAGGTTTTGGCTGAGTTGCAGGGGCGGCCCGACCTGATTATGGGTAATTATTCGGACGGTAACCTCGTTGCGTCGCTGCTGTCACAGCAGCTGGGCGTGACGCAGTGCAACATAGCGCACGCGCTCGAGAAGCCGAAACTGCTGCACGCCGATCTATACTGGAAGGAGAACGACCCGCAGTATCATCTTGGGTGCCTCTTCACGGCGGACCTGATCTCGATGAATACGGCAGATTTCATCATCTCGAGCACGTATCACGAGATCGCCGGCACGGAAGACTCAGTGGGCCAGTATGAGAGCTACAGCGCCTTCACGATGCCTGGCCTATACAGGGTAGTCAACGGTATTGACATATTTGACCCCAAGTTCAATGTTGTTTCACCCGGCGTGGACGACTGCTTCTATTTCCCATATACGGAGGCCAAGCGGCGCCTCACGGGGCTAGCAGAGGAACTGGAGGCACTCGTATATGGCGTGGACGCGCGGCCCGACGCCAGAGGGACTCTGAAGGACCGGCGAAAACCGCTCATTTTCACAATGGGCCGGCTTGACAAAGTCAAGAACGTCACGGGATTGGTCAAGATGTTCGGCGAATGTCCCGAGCTCCGGGAGGAGGCCAACATGTTGCTCGTAGCGGGCTACATCAACCCGTCTGATTCTCTCGATGACGAGGAGAGCTCGCAAATAGAACTGGTGCACTCGCTGATCGAGTCCTATGAGCTCGACGGGCAGGTGCGCTGGATCGGCGCTCAATTGAGGAAGGACCTGGCCGGAGAACTCTATCGCTACGTTGCGGATCGAAAGGGCATATTCGTTCAGCCCGCGCTGTTTGAGGCGTTTGGGCTGACCGTGATTGAGGCGATGGTGACCGGCTTGCCGACGTTTGCGACTTGCTATGGTGGGCCGCTGGAGATCATCGAGCCGGGAGTCTCCGGCTTCCACATAGACCCCACACATTCGGGCGAGGCGGCCGAGTTCATAGCAGATTTTCTCAAGCGGTGCCGCAGCGATCCGAAGTTCTGGGAGAACATCTCAAAAGGGGGCATCTCTCGGGTAAAGGCTCGCTACACCTGGAAGCTGCACGCCGAGCGCCTCATGACGTTTGCCCGCGTATATGGCTTCTGGAAGCACGCAACCAATCTCGAACGTGATGAGACTCGCCGTTATCTTCAGATGTTCTACGGCCTCCAGTTCCGCCAGCTCGCAGACGCCCTCCCCCACTGAATATCGAGCGCCCGATGCGCCTGATCCGTGGTACGCGACAGACTACGGTTTCAGGTCCTGCAAGGACGCCGAGTAGCTCGGGCGTTGGTAGTTGGCAGTGTGGGGCGGACTTTCCAGTCTGCCGATGTGCCGCAAGGGGCAGACACCTGCGAGAAGGCTCGCTTACACGATTGAGGTTCACATATTCTGAATGATGGAGGGTATTGCACGCACACGAGTTATCACTTACCGGACCGTCGCGCCGGGACGATGTTGGCTCTTCTGGTCGGGGTCTATGCCAGCGTTAGTTGCCGCGCCGCTAACTCCTTGCGAGAACAAAAAGCACAATCTGCAAGATGATCACCAAGCCAAAACCGGCTGCGAAGACAATGGTCTGCTTTCGCGATGCCCGTTGAAGTGACTTATCGAGTCCATCAAGCCACTCCTCTATCGCAGCTTTGCTGTCCTGAATGTTCTTTCTGATTGTCTGGATACCTTCCTCCAAGTTGCTCAGCAGCTCGAGTACCCCGGCGCTTCCCAGCTCGTTTACCGCTTTGATGATCTGGTGGCTTCTTTCTGAAAGTTGTTTTGTGCTTTCAACGAGGGCAACAAGCTCAGAGCTTGCCTTCTGCAGCTCGTCTTTTGCGGTTCGATACGATTCAACCTGCCTATGGAGCTCTTCAAGATTGGTGACCAGCTCTCGCGCTTGCTCATGGAGCTCACTAATCTGCTGCTGCGTTGCCATAGCTGTCTCGCTATGAATTCAGGATATTAATCGTCTTTCTCGCTAGCTTACTTATGGAGCAAAGCGCGGGAGCATAGAGCATTTCCTCACTCATGTCAGGAGAATTCAGGAGGACCCTCACAAAATCGGGGTCTTCAGAGTCTATGACGAGCCGCAACACCCATTCTTCGTATAAGTCCCTGCTACAATTATAGACCTTTTGTAGCAACCAAGCCAAGAATTCGAATAATAAGGGCCTGGGAATGCCGTAATTCTTAAGCGCAAACCTACAACCTGCTATAATCTCTTGAAATGCCTGCTTCACATCCGGTTTTTTACAGTGGAGTTCAGAGAGTGCGCGTAAAAACAGAAGCCCGGGATGATCAGGGTATGATTCAAGGTAGCGAGCCGCCTGACCGCGAATTTGAGCTGCATCATTCTGTGACCGAACTCCGCCAATAATCTCGCCCGCTTCCGAAGTGACCTCGCCGTCGAAGATCATCTTGAGATTGTCGAAGGACCCCATTTCGGTTAACACATGCTGAATCTCTTCATAGTACGCTGTCTCCAGATAGCGAAGAATCCTGTCTCTAATGCAGGCGTCTTGATCATTTACATTCAACTTAGCGGCTTCTTCCGCCATCGAGAGAAGCTCCCAGAAAGCGCGACGCCGGCCTTTCTCGACAGTGTCATAAATGAAGTCAATGAGTACTTCAGCCGCTCTGCGCACAAAGCTGGGTTGGTCGCTCTGCCAAAGCGGCAATTCAATATGCTGCATGAGTTTTTCTTTTTCCGCCGCCACGCGCCCGCGATTATACCCCTCTACATATTTGCAGAACCTGTCAACGACACGCTCCTTTGAAGTGCCAGCAATGACGAGGCGGAATTGGCTTGCGGCGAAATCAATGGTGTAGTCGTCGATTACCCCGAGCAACAAGAGCCGGTATACAGCTTTTTCACAATTGTTCTTTTTAAGATCCTTCCCGTCCCAGTCCGGGCACGCAACATTTACTCTCTTCTCCGTTCCAAAGTCCCCAATTTCACCCATGATATTGTCAACATCATCAAGCTCGTCTTTTATGCCACGAAATGAATTGAGATGGAACCACATCGCGCGAGTAACATCGTCGTCTGTTTCCCAATTTCGCTCTTTCTCCATAATGAGTTTCAGTTCTTCTATGGCGGCAGCAGGGTCTAAAAGGGCGGCCGTCCTGGCTTTGAGATCATTGGATAATATCAGAATGCACTGTGCCCTTTTTCCGTCGCGCCCAGCTCTACCGGCTTGTTGATAAAACGACTCTATGGAGTGCGGTAGGCCCAAATGAACCGTATATCTGATATTGGGTTTATCAATCCCCATGCCAAAGGCTTTTGTGGCAACCAGGAGCGGGAATTTGTTATTTTTGAAATCGCTGGCATTCTGTTTTTTTGTCAGCCTCCAATCGCTATCGGAGAAACCACCGGGCGTTCCGCCGGAATAGCATTCTGCCGATATTCCAAGCTTGGACGAGATGTACTGCTTGTTCCGAGTTATACCATACTGCCCATTTATGTGTGGACAGAAGATAATCCCGCAGTCTGTGTTCTCCTTTCGAGGACTGAAAAAATGGTCAGCAGTTGTCTGAAAAACGTTCGGTAACGTCTTCTCTAGAATAGTCCGCAGAGTGCCCTGCTTCTGATTGGATCTACGTTTGTGCACTGCGAAATGCAGCTCTTCTCTGTCAAAAGTCTTGGGAGTAATCGGATCGGAGTCCGTTATTTGCAGTTCTCGCTGCACGTCGCGCAACACCACGTGTGACGCTGTGCCCGTTAGCGCCAACAATGGAGGAGTGCGGCCCGGGGATCTGCAACACTCCCTGGTTGTACGTCCGATGTTCAGATAAGCGGTCTTAAACTCATGTCCCCATTCAGAAACACAATGCGCTTCGTCTATCGCAATGACCGAAATCGGGATAATCACAGTCAGGTCTGCAAGCCTGTTTCGGAATTCGTCGCTTTGCATTCTCTCTGGGGAGATATAACATAGAACGTACTCGCCGTTGCCAAATGCTTCAATGAGTTTTGAACGAATATGCCCCTGTCCCTCACCTAGACCGGCGATTGCCTCAACGCGATCAATGCCGATTCGAGCCAGGTTATCTTTCTGATCGTCCATAAGGGCTATAGTTGGGCTGATCACGATTGGAAGGCCTGGCAGTAGCAGGGAGGCTAGTTGAAAGGCAAGCGATTTGCCCGCGCCAGTAGGCAATAGAACCACAGCGTCCTTTCCCTGTAGCGCCCGTGTGATAGCGTCAGATTGCCCTTCTCGGAACGCGTCATGTCGAAAAATATACTTCAGAAAATAACATAGCGCATCTTCGGAAACGCTGTGAACTGGCGCAGGTATTGCTGGTTTCTCGTCATGCGCGATGATGCGCGGGAAAGAGATATCCTGAATAACAAAGCATGGCCGATCTCTCGTCAGGTTCTCGTTGAAAGTGATCACTGGAGCGGAGGTTGGACCCGACCCGTTCAGCATCCTCAATCCAAACCCGGCGAAATCCGGTTCGACGCCGTGTAGATCGAACAGATGACGCACCAATTCCCCCAAGTCTTTGAGGGCGGAGTCAATTATCGTCTCGGCCTCGTCATTTGCGAAAGAAACCGAATCAGTATCAAACCAGATGTCTACTTGCTTTGATGTCGTCGGAGCAAAACCCGCGAGCAGAGCTTCAATGACGACCATTTGAGATTGGTGGGCAAGCTTCACTGCCAGCAGGTATTTGCTGGTTGCAGAGAGAATACTGACCGGTTCTATTCTGTCTTCCTGTATGGCCTTCTGAAATTCCTGCAGATTCGGGCCCGCACCATCTACAACTTCTTGATTTTCAATTCTAATACACCGGAGCCCGTTTCTTTGAAGAACCTCGTCTCGCGACATAGAAAGCGACCGATATTGCTCCTTCTTTCTTGGATCATCTAGCTCAACCACAATGGATTTCGCGCGGAGCGTGATGAGGAAATCGACTCGCTGGGAGCCAGAGGTACTGCCACAGTCCTCGACTAGGCTGGAGAAATGAACTTGAGGCAGAACGAATCTGTTGTAGTGAGGGCCCAAGTACTGCGGCAGAAGTCTCTCATAGAAATAATGCTCTGGTGTCAGGTCGTCACACTTCGAATTTCTCTGACCATCAAACCATGCTGTTGTTTTCTTGTGTTGAACTGCTAGAGCAAGATAGACATTCAGATCTATGTCTATCGCATCGAGCTTCTCGAAGGGGAATAACTGCCGCAATTCCGCTTCAAGGGACGGGGAGAGCAGCGTGACTCGACCCCTCGTGAGTATTTTCCTAGCAATGAGAAGTACTCTCTCAGTGCTTTCTGGCAACCTAGCTTTGGATGTCGCGGCCTCCGGGAAGTCCAACCGCCATTGACCGAAGCGACTCAGATTTTCTTTCGATATTTCTTCCCTATTAACTGCATCTAGCAATTCCTTGGGAACTGCCATGTTCTGGAAGAAAAGGGTGCGATAGCCCTCGAACCTCTCACGCGCATTCAATACAACGGGCAATATCCACTCATCGTCCGTCATTTCCGGCTGGATGCTATCTAGCCTCATTCCATTGGGATCAATAATACACCTGCAATCAGGAAATCTGGAACAACCATAGAACTTGCTCCCGGCATTAGGGCCATGCCGCGCCGTCTTCAGCACCATCTTTGCCCCGCACTTCGGGCAGTTCCGATCATTACCGAATAGTGTTTTCTCTGCGTTCTCGGAGGTCATGATGCTACTTCACTAAGTCATAAAGCAAAACGCCGATCGATGTGCCGGGGGGGGGAATCGAACCCCCACGATGCTAAGCACCGCAGGATTTTGAGTCCTGTGCGTCTACCTGTTCCGCCACCCCGGCGTCGGTTCAAGAACTGTGCCTTCGGGCAGACGTGCAATCTAGTGGTTGGGGAAGTTAAGGTCAAGCGGTTTCGCTGGGGCGAAGAGGCGAATCCACCTTCGCTGAAGCTTCGGCGGACAAGAAGGGCGAAGGGGGCCCCTCAGGTGATCACGCCTGCTCCGTCTTCGTAAGGATCAGCGTCTGAGTCGGGTAGGCGATGTCGATGCCTTCTTTCTCAAATTCCTCTGCTATCGCAATGTTTATAGCGTGCTGCGTGTCCATGTAAACCACGTAGTCGCTAGTCTCGACGTAGTAAACGATCTCGAAGTCAAGACTGTAGGCCGCAAACGCCGCGAAGTGAACTCGATCGACTGTAGCGACAGGGATTCTGCCTATGATCTCCTTGATCATGTCGGGGATTTTTTTGAGCTTCTCGACGGGTGTGTCGTATATAACGCCGACAGTGAAAACGACCCTTCTGCGCTGCATTTTGGCGAAGTTCTGAATCGTCTTGCCCCTAATGTCCTGATTCGAGAGGACGATTTCCTCGCCTCTGAGAGCCTGGATGCGCGTGCTAAAGACGCCCACCTTTTTTACGGTTCCCATAAGATCGCCTACTATCACGAAGTCGCCCGGTTGGAAGGGTTTATCCATGTATATCGAAAACGACGTGAATAGGTCGGCTAGGAAGCTCTGCAAGGCGAGAGCCACAATAATACCGCTGATGCCGAGGCTAGTGATAATCGGTTTGACGTCAATCTCTGAGACGTCGAGTAGAAGGAATACGGCGACAACCACAGCCAGCGCATTAACGAGGTTGCGCACCAGCCGGATAACGTTTTCATGGCGGGGATCGGCGCCGACTCTTCTGGCGAG
>CAYZPW010000104.1:0-12121 GCA_964480475.1 uncultured bacterium
CGTCTGCCCAGAAAGTCCATCCATCGTTCTGAACCGTAACCTGCGCCGAAAGCGTGTCACCAGGCCGTAAAACCGGCGCCTCGTCCAAGATAGCTGCAACGGTTCCGCCAGTCGTGATTTGGCATACGATTGTAGGAGGCGTGGCGGAGTAGTGGTAGCCAATATCGACCACGCCAGTATCGAACGCGCCGTCGGTGCGCGTGGTGAGGTGGCTCACGCCTGCGATTGAGGCGCTGGTCGAACCCGCGTCGATGCACGGGCTGTCGGCCTCCTGTCCCGCCTCAACCGACGACAAGTAATAATCACCCAGCGGCCCGGACACGAAGAGCGGGTCAGCCTCGAAGTTCCCCTCGCCCTCGAACTCCTCCTGGAGGCAGCAGTGACCCACATAGAAGTACCTTCCGGTGCTGCTTGAATTGCCAGGTGCCCTCCAGAAGAGCCTTCCGTCGTTGCCTGCAATTACGTTATCCTGGAAGTCCACATTGTATCCATTGCCGATTACGTATAGATCATAGGCGTGGTTCTCCCACGCTCGATTCCCGACAATGGTGCAGCGCTTCACCGAGAGCATGTCATCGTAGCCAGGCTCAGTGATCAACCAATTATTGAGCATTATGGGGCCTCCGTAGGCCGACAGGTTGTCGCAAATGAGGGAATCTTCGATATACAATCTGCCTGTCTGCGTGGCGTAACTCCTAGTCGGATAGCCTGGGTGCGTCGTATATTGGATTGCACCCCTATGACCGTTGTTTTCAACGATAACGCATCTAGTCAAATGCATTGTTGATAGACAGCAGTCAACGCACGCCCCCTCCAGCCAGGCGCCACCTCCGATATTGCCCCGGATCACGCAATCGCCAATCCAAGCGTAGCCCCCTCGCAGTTCAAGGCCCCCCCTGAATTGCGCTCAAATGCACAGCGGGAGATCACTAAGGAAGACTCGTAGGCCCACACGCCCAGGGCGCCGTTATTGGTAATCTGGGAACGGCGTATTCGCACTTGTGAGAAGGATATCCAGATCGCAGCCGCCGGAAAGTCCGGGTAAGGGCGCACGCACGGGTTAGCAGATATGCGAGATGTTTCAATCGTGAAGCTGGACCTGAAGATCAAAAGCACGGTACTCTGGCCAATGTTATCCGCAACTATACACCCGCTCATAGCGACGGCTGAGTCACTGCAACTAACGGCCTTCCCGGACGAGGATCGCAGAGTAAGCCCGCGCAGCCCCACGTTTGATACTGCATCACAACCGATGATGAGGCTCGCTGTGTTCTCCCCGTCGAGAACCGTCTGAGAAGCGCCCGCGCCTGCAAGGATGAGATCGCTCCTCAGCGTAAGTGGAAACATCTCGCCGTTCGTGGTCGCCGCATAGACACCCGGCGCGACACGAATGGTTGCCGGAGTGGAACTGGTCGGCGCGACCACATCAAGAGCATGCGTGATGGTTTTCCAGGCGTTGTTGGGGCTCAGGCCGGAGTTGACGTCATCGCCGTGTGTCGCATCGACGTAGTAGTCGGCGGCATAAGCAGCCGCGACGCTCGTGATCACAAACGCCACGATCAGGGCTGAAGTATAAAGAGTCTTCATTTGTGCTCCTCCTGTTCGGATTCTGGGGAGGCGGCGCGACGGAGCACGGCCGCCTCGCCGTCTCTCCTCGATTCGTTACTCAGTTAAGTCTATCCAGAGGAGTTCTGGCCTACAGTTATGCCTGGTTGCGACTATCCTTATGAGGCCAGGTTTCACAGCGATGAGGCCAGGCGCCTCCACCAGACCGTTCTCGTCGGCGACCCCAAGCCAATAAACGTTCCAGTCCCAGTTCTTGTCGTTGCAGTTCAAACAGGTTTGGAGACCACGGCGGATTCGGCGTTTGGCGGCCGGACCCGCCCTTACAAAGGCCGCTTGAGTCGCATCATGTCCTTCTGCAATAAGACGTTATTGCCGCTAGAACAGAATATGGCATATTCTCAAGGTCGGAGTCAACAGTGTTTTCACGAGGGGTTTGCCTTGGGTTAGTTCAGTGATTAGGCGCTTTACATCTGATATCTAGGTGGTATTTTCCTATTCCGTTTGTGCCATGATGAGGGAGGCATAAGTTCCCCTTGAGATAACGAATCCGCGGCAGCGGCCCAGCCGCAGCGGTGGTGATAACGGCTTCTAACTGGAGGTTGATATGCCGAGGACCGATTTTTTGTTTACGTCCGAATCAGTAACGGAAGGTCATCCCGACAAGATGGCGGACCAGATATCGGACGCGATACTCGATGCTATATTCGCCTGTGACCCGAAGGGACGAGTCGCGTGCGAGACGTTCCTGACGACAGGGCTCGCGCTAGTCGCAGGGGAGATCACGACGGAGTGCTATGCGGACATCCCGGCCATCGTCCGAGAGACGATCAAGGATATCGGCTATACGCACGCCAAGTATGGATTCGACTATCAGACGTGCGCCGTTCTAACTTCGATACATCCGCAGTCGCCCGACATCGCCATGGGCGTTGACCCTGGCGGCGCTGGCGACCAGGGGATGATGTTTGGCTACGCGACCGACGAGACCGCGGAGCTCATGCCGACGCCGATCATGTTGGCGCACAAGTTGGCGATGCGGCTCTCGGAGGCTCGCAAGAGGCGCATCATCGACTATTTGAGGCCCGACGGCAAAAGCCAGGTGACGGTAAGGTATAAGAACGGCACACCTACCGATGTCGAGGCAGTGGTCATCTCGACTCAGCATAGCCCTGAGGTGAACATAAAAGAAGTCGTAGAGGACGTCGTTGAACACGTGATCGAACCCGTGATTCCGGCGGAGCTTAGGAAGAACACCAAGTATTACGTGAATCCCACGGGCAGATTCGTCATGGGGGGGCCGTCGGCGGACACCGGCCTGACGGGAAGGAAGATCATCGTTGACACCTACGGCGGCGTCGGCAGCCACGGCGGCGGGGCCTTCTCGGGTAAAGACCCCTCCAAGGTCGATCGCTCCGGGTCCTACACCGCAAGGTATATTGCGAAGAATATCGTGGCGGCCGGGCTGGCCAAGAAGTGCGAGGTTCAGATTGCGTTTGCAATTGGCAAGGCGAAGCCTGTGTCGCTCATGGTCGATACATTTCAGACGGGAAAGGTCTCGTATGCGGCTCTCAAGAAAGCGGTCCTGGAGGTCTTCGAGCTTACGCCGGCTGGCATGATCAAAATGCTCGACCTTCGACGACCCATCTACAAGAAAACGGCTGCTTATGGGCATTTCGGCCGGACCGACCCAGATTTCACGTGGGAAAAGACCGACAAAGTTGACGATCTCTTGGCCGCCTGCAAGGCCAAATAAATAGCTACACTAGAACAGAGCACACCCTGGAGGATTACTGCGTGAATTACGACATAAAGGACATTTCGCTTGCCAGCGCCGGTAAGCTTCGCATCGACTGGGCGCGCATGAACATGCCGGTCCTTGATGTGATAAAGGAGCGCTTTGAGAAGGAAAGGCCTTTTGAGGGCATCACAATCGCTGCGTGTCTGCACGTAACGACAGAGACGGCGAACCTGATGGACGTCTTGAAAGCGGGTGGAGCAACCGTAGGCCTCTGCGCCTCGAATCCACTTAGCACCCAGGACGATGCTGCCGCGTCGATTGTCGAGCATCTTGGGATTCGGGTTTTTGCGATTCATGGTGAGGACAACGATACTTACTACAAGCACATCCACAGCGTGCTTGACTTGAACCCAGTCATCACAATTGATGACGGCGCCGACCTCGTTTCAACGCTTCACAAGGAGCGTCAGGAGCTTTTGCGGGACATCATTGGCGGGATGGAGGAGACAACGACGGGTGTCATTCGCCTCAGGAGCATGGCGAAGGACGGCGCCCTCAAGTTCCCCATGATCGCTGTCAACGACGCCAATACCAAGCACCTCTTCGACAACAGATACGGTACCGGCCAGAGCACGTTGGACGGGATACTCAGAGCCACCAATCGCCTCCTAGCCGGAACCGACTTCGTCATCTGCGGCTATGGATGGTGTGGGCGAGGCGTGGCGATGCGGGCCAACGGAATGGGCGCCCGGGTGATCGTTTGCGAGGTGGACCCGGTCAAGGCGATTGAGGCGGCGATGGACGGTTTCAGGGTCATGCCGATGGTCCATGCTGCCAGTATTGGGGATTTCTTCGTAACCGCGACTGGTGACATCAAGGTAATACGAGGAGAGCATTTCGAGGCGATGAAGGACGGCGCGATCGTCTGCAACACCGGTCACTTCAACGTCGAGATTGACATCGACGCTCTTGACGAGATGGCGGTCGAGAAGAAGGATATCAGACGGTCAGTGGTAGAGTACAAGCTCGAGGATGGTCGGCGGATTTACCTTCTTGCGGATGGCAGACTGGTCAATCTCTCTTCTGCGGAGGGTCATCCTTCGTCCGTGATGGACATGAGCTTTGCAGACCAAGCGCTTTGTGCGGAGTATTTGGTGAAGAACAGGGGCAAGATACCGATTGACGTTCACAACGTTCCGGAGGAGATTGACGACATGGTTGCGCAGGCGAAGCTTGCCACAATGGGCATTACAATAGATACTCTTACGGATGAACAGCGTGAGTATCTCGCGGCGTGGGAGATAGGCACTTAGAACGATAAGATATGCAATCTGGACACTCGAGAAAGGCGGAAGGATGAAGGATGAAGGATGAAAAGCGCTCTAATGAATGACTCATCCTTTTCAGCCGTCGTAGCTCTGCGAGCTACTATGGCGAAGTCGGCCATAATTCATAATTCAGCCTTCCAGAAAGCGGGGGTTATATGGCTAAGAAATCACTAGTAATCGTAGAGTCCCCGGCCAAAGCCAAGACGATAAACCGATACCTGGGTGAAGGTTTTGTCGTGAAGTCATCGGCCGGGCACGTGAAAGACCTTCCCCTGAGGAAGCTCGGCGTTGACGTCAATAACGGCTTCACTCCGGAGTATGAGGTCGTCAAGGATAAGGTGCCGGTGATAAAGGACCTGAGGTCTCTTTGTAAAAAGTCGGACAAGGTGTATCTCGCGACTGACCCAGACCGAGAGGGCGAGGCGATTTGCTGGCACCTTCGTCAGGAGCTGGATTGCGCGGATGAGCGGGTCTTTCGTGTTCTGTTCATGGAGATCACCAGAAGTGGGATCGAGCGGGGGATGTCCAACCCGATGGCCATAGACACCAATAAGGTCAACGCCCAGCAGGCGCGTCGCGTCCTCGACAGGCTCGTCGGTTACCAGATTAGCCCGCTACTTAGCCAGAAGGTTCGCCAAGGTCTTTCTGCCGGCAGGGTTCAATCCGTTGCGCTCAGAGTGATCTGCGAAAGGGAGATGGCGATAAGGGAGTTTACGCCTGAGGAATACTGGTCCATAACCGCCGTGCTTGAGACCAAGGACGGCAAGGAGGTCAAGGCGGAGCTCGTAAAGATGGGCAAAAAGGCCGCCAAGATCCCAGACGCCAAGATGGCGGAAGAGATATACGACAGAATAGTGAAGGAGGCGACTATTCTGGTTTCCGACATCAAGAGAGTCGAGAAGAAACAGCCGCCGCCGCCGCCGCTCATTACGAGCACGCTTCAGCAGTCCGCGTCGGCCGACCTGCGCCTCGCGCCGAGGGTGGCTATGGAGCTCGCACAGAGTCTTTATGAGGGCGTCGATCTCAAGGACGCTGGCCTGGTAGGTCTGATCACTTACATGAGAACCGACTCTACAAGGGTCGCAGAGACAGCGCTAACGAGGGTCCGGGACCTAATCGGCGAGACATTTGGCCCTGATTACGTGCCGCTAAAGCCAAATCGATACAAGTCCCCAAGAGGCGCGCAAGAAGCGCACGAGGCGATAAGGCCGACGGACGTATTCATGAGGCCAGACGAGATTAGGCATTTTTTGTCGAAGGATCAGTTTAGGGTCTATCGGCTGATATGGGCTGCCTTTGTCGCGAGTCAGATGACGCCTGCGCTATTCGATCGCACTGTGGCGCAGCTTAAGGTCGGTGATTTCACCTTCAAGGCCCAAGGCTCAGTTCGATCCTTTCCCGGTTTCCAAAGGGTGCATGAGGAGCTGAACCATCACAAGAGACCGCAGAAGGACGTCGTGCTCCCGCCGCTTGAGATAGGCGACGAACTCAGTCTGAAGAGCCTCGAGAAGATGCAGCACTTCACTGAGCCGCCGCCTCGATATACCGAGAGCAGCCTGATCAAGGGGCTGGTGGAGGCTGGGATAGGGCGTCCGAGCACCTACGCGATGATCTTGAACACAATTCGGATGCGCGAGTATGTTCAAATGGAGAAGCGCGCGTTCAAGGCGACGCCTCTGGGTCTTCTCGTGAATCGGCTCCTGATTGCCAACTTCCCACAGGTGATGGACGTCAACTTCACGGCCGATATGGAACAGCAGCTTGACGCTGTTGAGGAGGGCAAGCTTGACTGGCAGGAGGCAATTGGCAGGTTCTACGAGGACTTCTCAAGGGCAGTGAAACGTGCCGAGAAGAACATGGCGGTGCCCCAGCAAGAGACCAAATACGAGTGCGAGCAGTGTAAGAGCAAGATGCTCCTGAAATGGAGCCGGAGAAAGGGCTGGTTCCTGTCGTGCTCAGCCTATCCGAAGTGCAAGATGGCCAAGGACGTGGTTTACGACACGCTTGGCAACCTAAGGGTCGTCGAGCCCAAGAAGAGCAAAGTCATGTGCGAGAAGTGCGGCCGCGAGATGGTGCTCAAGCAGTCCAGATACGGTAGCTTCCTGGCTTGCTCCGGCTATCCTGATTGCCGGAACACCAAGCCGGTCCGCATGGATGAGCAAACGGGCGAGATGGTGGTCGTTAAAATGGAAGAGGTCGATGAAACCTGCCCGCAATGCGGCTCGAAGCTGGTCATAAAGCTCGGCCGGAGCGGCAGATTCCTCGCCTGCTCCGCGTATCCCAAGTGCACGTTCACCAAATCGATCAGCATCGGTGTTGCGTGCCCGAAGAAGGGCTGCGGCGGATACATCACAGAGAAGAGAACCAGGAAGGGCAAGATATTCTACGGATGCAGCAATTACCCGAATTGCAGGTTCGCCGTTTGGGATAAGCCGGTTGCCAAGAAGTGCCCCCAATGCGGCGGCTTGATGGTCACCAAATACGAAAGAGGGTCTGACCAGCCCACTTATTTGTGCAGCCAAAAGGACTGTGGTTACAGAACCTCTGACATTAAGCAAGAAAAGGGGCCCCAAGAAGATAGCTAATGTGGGGGCGCTTCCCCGACTTCTGCAGGCTCGAGCATAATTCGGATTCGGCGTCGTAGGGGCGCGGTCTGAAGCCCCGCCCGTTCTGATGAATGGCCATGGGGAGGTGCTGCATTCGATTGGATCGACATAGGTGGGCGGGTCAAAGACCGCGCCCCGACAGGGCCACAATTCCCACGATCACATCTGAAATGAATCCATTGACGCGGCTTGCCAGAACCGCCTACTACCAGTTCTTCGCGACAATCTCGAAGGTGCTTTTGCCCGACACCAGGCGGCTTTTCACGCTCGGCGCTTTTTTGGGCAGAATGCGATACCATGTCGGCTATGTCGGCAAGATGCGCTCCAAACGGTGGTATCTGAGATACCTGCGTGAGGCGCTGCCTCACCTAACTGAACGCCGAAGGTGCGAGATACTCAAGAAGTTCTGGATTGACCATGAGAAATCGTTTCTCGAGCTCTTTCTAATTCCAACCCTCTCGAGAGACAATATCGATGCTTTCGTGCAATTCGATGGACTCCAAATCCTCGACGATTGCCTCAAGGCCGGCAAGGGCGTAGTCCTCGCTGTGCCGCACTTCGGCAATTCGCGGCTTCTACACATCGCCCTTGCCATAAAGGGCTACCCAATGAACGTCATCTCATCCCGATATGAGGAGGCCTCGAACAGGGTGCAAAAGATCCTGCTCGGGCCCTCGCTTAAGTGGCACAAAGTCGGCCACCCCGACACTTCCCCTCGCTGGATGTTCAATGCCCTCAAGCAGAATGAGATTCTGCAAATCTCGCCCACGGCTTTCGGCGCCTCAAAGGGCTGCTGGATTGAGTTCCTGGGCGGCAGAACTCTGGTCTCCAGCTCTCCCGCGCGGCTGGCGATTTCAACCGGGGCGCCGCTCGTGCCCGCCTTCATATTCCGCGCCCCGGACGACCGACACCGCATAGAAATTAGGCCGCCACTTGAGATTGAGCAGTTTGACGACCGACAGCGAAGCATCGACGCTGCCACAGCAGAACTTATGAAGACCCTCGAGGAATACACCACCCAATATCCTGACCAGTTCTATTGGATGTGGTTTGTGATCCGCCGTCAGCAGGCGGAAGGCCTCGTCCCGCCGGAGTGAAAGTCTAAAGTCTGATGCGAGCCCTGGTGCTGCCCTTCGCGTCAGCCCGGATCATCCTCTCTTTCGGGCCCCTAATCTGCGCAATATGCGTAATCTGTGGACTTCCTCCACTTGATCACCGTCCGCGGAGAGTGTCCCTGGTTTGGTATTGGCAGCCGACTATCACTCGTGCTAAGGTCGGTCTGCTTGATTGACCTTGAACGAAATCGGCGAGACATGAGACAGATCATTCTCATCATCAGCATTCTAGCATTGCTTCACCCGCTAATGGGCTGTCGAAGGCCAGAGCCGCCCGAAGTCCCGACGCTTGACGCCGCATCCGGTCATTATCTCGATGGTCAGTTCTCAAGGGCCAGGGATGAGATCAAGCGTCTGCTTGAAAAGGACATCGGCTCAGAGCTTCGCGCCGAGGCATGGCTGCTCGATGCGAAAATCCTGCTTTCCATGGGCGACTTCGAGAGCGCCTTAGCCGCGCTCGAGTCGATTTCCGAGCCGGCCATCGGTCTCAAGCCCGATATCGACTATGTGCTCGCGAAATCGCTCATATTCGCTGGTCGCCTGGAGCGAGCGAAACGCGTGATCGCTTCCATCGAAGCATCGGGGCCGCCGCCCGAGGGCGCGATTAGGCTACAGCTGCTCAAGGCGTTCCGGGCCACGAGGTCGGGAGAGTGCAGGAAGGCGCTGGAGCTAGCGGACGCCGTTATCTGGTCTTCCGAAGACGTTCTCCGCGCCGAGGGCCAGTTCGCAAAGGGTTTCTGTCTTAACGAGGCGAGGCGGTTTGCCGAGGCGCTCGGCTGCATGCGCCAGGCTGTTGAGGGACTTAGGCACGGCTACGAGCGCTACGTCTCTGCGTTAGTCGCTGCGCGTTCCGCTGAGTCGCTGGTTCAATACGCTGATTCAATGGACTTCTATATGACAGCTTTCTCGGAGCTCAGTAGGCTAGCAAGCCCCGCCGACTTCGAGACGTCAATCAGGTCCTCCATCGAGCGGTTGCTTCTGTCAAAGATGCAGCAAGATGGTCTCCAAGCCGTTATTCAGCGATTTGGCATTGGTTTCCCGGCCGATGTCGCCACCTTCGCACTGGCAAGGCGCCACATCCGCGGCGGCAGGCATCACGACGCTGAGCAGATACTCGCCGAGTTCCCCGAGCGTTTCGCAGGCAGCAAATGGGCAGAGGTGGCCGCGGATGTTCATAACATGATCGTCATGGGGATGCTAGGCGATCCGGACCGCATCGGCCTCATCGCGCCTTTAAGCGGCGACCTAGCGGATTTCGGGGAGGAAGTGCTGCTCGGCACGAAGATGGCGATTGCGGATTTTTGCTCTGCGTCTGAGGCGAGCATAGCGCTCATCGTGCGCGACAGCGAGGGCGACCCAGACTTGGCGGCCGAGGCGTTCGTCGATCTCGCCGAGAACGAGAAGGTCATCGCCGTCATCGGGCCGGTCCTGAGCAAATCACTCAGCGCCGTGTCATCGATGGCGACCGAGTATCGGATGCTGGCTTTTTCGCCGTCCGCATGTGGCGCAGGCGCAACGGGCAAAAGCCAATACGTCTTTAGGAACTGTTTGCCGCTTTGGACGCAGGCTCGGGCGATAGCGCAGTTCGCGGTCAAGCGGCTCCACCTTCTGCGGATCGCGGTTCTGATGCCCGAGAACCAATACGGCACGCTGCTCGCCGATTCATTCATAGACGCTGCGGCAAGCGCCGGCGCCGAGGTCATCTTCATCAAGAGCTACCCAGCTGGCGAGATGGACTTCGGGGACCGACTGTCCGGCCTATGCGAGCTCGAGCCTGAGGCCATATTCATCGCGGACTACGCCTCGCAAATCTCGGTCATCGCGCCTCAGATAGAATATAGCAACATCCACGACGCGGTGCTCTTGGGCTGGGACGGCTGGCACTCCGCCTCAGCGCTTGCGCCGGTCCTGGGCCAGCTGGAGGGAGCGTTCTTCGTATCAGGCTTTTGGCTCGACGACGAGACGACCGCGGCCAACAGGCTTCAAGAGCGGCTTCTTACGGAACAGAACATGGATTGCTCCCCGCTTCTCGCGCAGAGCTACGACGCGGCGTCTATCCTGTGCACGGCGCTCTTTCGCGGCGCGTTCTATCGGCAGGACCTCCGCGATGAGGTGTCCTGGCTCAAGTTCCGCGGCGTCCTCGGCAGCTACGGCTTCACGCCCGCTGGCCAGGCCACGCGTCCCCTCCACGTCCTAACCGTCGTAAACGGCCAGATTGTAAAGATTTGCGACATCGAGGCGGGACAATCTCGCTAGCCTTAGCTTTGGGCTGATTCGGGGCTGTTTTAGCCGAAATAAACGTCGTAGTGCTTGACATTCTCCCGCGATCTGATCGTACTCTTGTCGGTATTTGAACGGCGCCGGACCTTCAACGGTCGGCCATAGCCCAGAATCGCGGAGCTGACAATGATTGGTCTGGCGCAGACGAGCATCTATTCACGCAGTTGGCGCGACATTTCCGCTGGTCTTAGGTCTCTTGCAGAACCTAGGAGGTAATTATGAGGCCTTGTATCTTTCTCCCAGTCTTCTTCGCAGTTCTAACATCTGGTGGTATTCTCCTATACGCGGCAGAATACCACGTCAATCAGGATGCGAGCGGTGATTTCACGGTCATCCAGGAGGCGATCGACGCCGCCAAGGATGGCGACACGGTCATCGTCCACCCCGGCACGTATTACGAGAACATCCGGTTTGAGGGCAAGAATATCGTCCTGGGGTCAAAGGATCCGGAGAATTGGGACGTCGTTCGAACAACCGTGATAGATGGCGGACAGAGAGGCTCGGTAGTTACATTCAAGGGCGGCGAGGGCACCGGATGCTCCCTTTCGGGTTTTACGGTAACCGGAGGCGATGCCGAATACGGCGGAGGGATATGCGGGGGTCGATATTGGGACCCTCCTACGGCGGCCAAACTGAGCAACTGCGTCATCACTGGCAACTCGGCCAGTCAGGGCGGCGGACTTTGGAACTGGAACGGCAGCATCAGCCACTGCAAGTTCACTGAGAACTCCGCCGAATACGGCGGCGCGGCCTACTTCTGGCTTGACTCCAGGGCCGCCATCTCGGGCTGCATCGTCGCCTACAACACGGCTAGCTTTGGTGGGGGCCTCGCGTGTGAATACACCTGGTTGACGCTGTCCGACAGCACAATCGTCTTCAATACGGCGACAGACCAGGGCGGCGGCATCTACGGCTCCTATTACTCACCCAAGATATCCGACTGCACGATTGCGCACAATCAGGCATCAGAGGGAGGAGGCGTTTATCTATATCTCTGCTCGCCCGTGATGAAAAACTGCCGGATCAGCGGATGTTACGCAGTGGAGGGCGGCGGCATCTTCATTGGTGGCTACTGCCCCTGGATAGAGAGCTGCACGATCAGCGATAACGAGGCCGACGGCGTCGGCGGCGTCTATTGCCACTACGTGATCGAGGAGGCGCACATGGTCGACTCGATTGTGTGGGGAAACACACCCAAGGACATGTACATCGCCGAGGATGTGACCTTCGATGTTTCATATTCTTGTGTTGGCGGCGGTTGCGCGGGGCGGGGCAACATCGATCAGGACCCGCTGTTTGTCGCTGGTTATTATCTCAGCCAGATTGAGGCCGGGCAGGACTCACAGAGCGCTTGCGTGAATGCAGGATCAGACGATGCTTCCGAGCTTGGGCTTGAGGGATACACGACGCGGGTTGACGGGGTCGGCGATGACGGGATTGTTGATTTGGGCTACCACTATTCCAGGAGCAATTACGCTCCCACTCTGT
>CAYZPW010000105.1:0-11969 GCA_964480475.1 uncultured bacterium
TTCCTGCGGACACGAGGCATCTTATGCGATCATCAATTCGAAAGGGCGGGTCTTAAGACCTCGCCCCTACACGCCTGCACCGAATGATGACCCAGCATCTGAAAGGTAAGACAATCCTCTGGCTGTTCGTGGCCTCGCTCCTCGTGCGGCTGCTCTTGGTGTTCATCCACACGGACGTGAAGCTCGTCCACGAGATGAACGGCTACGATTACGCGGCACGTTCGATGCTGGCCGGCAAGGGGTTCATCTGTGTCGAGGAACGCGGCTACAGGGCGTTTCTGCCGCCCGGATACTCCTTCTTTCTCGCCGGCGTCTATTGGCTCTTCGGCCACAGCTTCTTCGCGGCCAGGTTCGTCCAGGCGATACTCGGCGCGCTCAGCGTCGTATTCACATATCTCCTGGCCAAGCGCATCTTTGACGAGAAGGTCGCGAGACTCGGCGCCTGGATACTTGCCTTCTACCCCCAATCCGTCCAGTTTGCGGACCTGATGCAGACCGAGACCGTCTTTTTATTCTTCTTTCTGCTGGCGATGGTACTTTACGTAAGAAGTCTCCAAGGCGCCTCGTCGCCGAACCTCGTAGCAGCGGGCCTGCTCTTCGGCGTCGCAGCGCTCGTCAGGAGCATCATCATGTTCTATCTGCCGCTGATAATCGGCCTCTTCCTCATCTTCAAGCGCGACAGGCACACGGTCAAAAAGAGCGTGCTAGTCACGCTGCTGATGTTCGCCACTATCGCGCCCTGGACGATACGCAATTATGTAGTTCTCGATGCCTTCGTGCCCATCAACACGAAGGTCGGGTGGGACTTTTTTCAGCACAACCACTCAGGCGTCTATCACATAATCCGCAACCTGTCGGATGAGCCCGGCGAGGACGAGGCGGACAGGATGGCTACGGACGAGAATGGCCACATAGATGAGCTCAAGCTTGGTGAGGTCTGCCGCAAACTCGCGCTCAAATGGATGGTCCAGAATCCACATCTGTTCATCTTCAAGGGCGTCAGGATGCAGTGGAACCTCTACTCGATGGAGCGGACGTTCTTCGTGAACCTGCGCGAGGGCTACTACGGCCACGTGCCCAAGTGGATGCTGCTCATCGCCGGGCCTTACATGGGCCTGCCGTTCCTGCTGTTGCTGCCGCTCGCCGTCGTCGGATTCGTCTATATGAAGAAGGAAAGCCTCTACGAACGCCTCATATACGTCCTTTTCGGCTATTTCAGCGCAATCGCCTTCGCGGCCTTCCTTTTCTACCGCCAGCGATACCCACTTCTACCGTTCCTGTGCTGCTTTGCGGCTTATGCGGTCCTCAGGCGGAAGGAGATACTCGCCGACATCAAGAGCGCCTCATCCGACCGACGCGCCAAGAAACGTGTGATTATCGCCGCGTCAATGATAGCCTTCTTCGTCATCGGCTGGCTGATAGACATCGGCATGAGCGTCGCCACGCTGAAGGACACGTTCTGAGATAGAACGTTCGCCGCGCTTTCATGCTGTTGCGACTCATCTTGGACGCTCCACGGCCCCCTCACTGTCCCATTGCTAGCCCCAACCTCACACTAGGAGCATTATGGCCAATCCACGTGGAAGCTGTGCGACAGACACGCAGAAATGGGGGACAGCGTCCCAGCGTGGTTGATCAGGACTCCGAATCTATAGGATTCGGGCGCAGATATTTGCCCGCTGACCTCGAACTCGAACACCGCTTCCGGCCCATATACGAAGCCTTCTGGAATCACGAAATCCGAAAGCCACGGCTTGAACTTCCTGTCTATCCGCTCTGGAGTGATGTAGGAATTCGCGCCCCCGTTCCAGAAAAAAACTACCAGATAAACGTCAACGCAGACTTCTTGTCCGAGGTTCTGCCCCTCCAGTGACAGCGTTATGCGGTCCCCAGGTTGAAAGGGACCCCCATTCACAGCGCACTTGCTCTCGAACTTGGCGTAGGGTAACTCTGGGGTGTAATGGAAGCCCATATCAACCGGGGGCTGATCAACTTCCTCATCACTTCTCGTCGTGAGATTCCTGGGTATCTCGTGATTGGCAAAAACAGCGCCTGCATCGATACACGGACTATCGACATCTTGGCCGGCGTCGCATGAGGAGAGATAGAGACTGCCCTGTGGACCAGCTGTAAACAGAGGGTCATCTGAGATGTTCCCCTCCCCGCCCAGAGACCAATCCCTGATGCAGCAATAACGGGGTGTCGCGTCCAGGTAATAGGCGTGGAAGTCGCTTGCTTCAGGGGCGCTGTTACCCCAGATGATGCTGCTCTCAATGCCGAAGTGGTACCCCTCATAACCCTCATAATAAAGGCCTCCCCCCTTATTACCTGCTGTATTGCCCACGATTGTGCAGTTCCCCAATGTGATGGGGCCGCCAACTGAATAAGATGGGAAACAGGCCCCACCTCCGTTCTCGTAAGCCTCATTATAGGCTATCAGACAGTTGGTCGCGTGGGATGACCTGTCACAGTCAAAGAAGCCCCCTCCACTTTCCGCTGTATTTCCTACGATTGCGCAATTGAAGAGGTCAGTCTGCCCGCATCGAACGCCCCCCCTGGTTATCGTAGCACGCAGCGCCGTTATAGCTGATCAGACAGTTTGAGATTATACCCTCGTAGCACGTAACGCCCGTGCCGGAGTTACCAGTAATCGTGCAATTGAACATGATCCCACTGAATGCTGCGACACCCTTCCCGGAGTTGTCGCGAATGATACAGTTGCTCATTACGCCATCATCCCATATCATCCCATTGCACTTGTTATCCGTAATCAGGCACTCTGTGATAATCGCATGGCATTCGGCGACAGCTGCTCTATCCGAGTAAAGGCTAGCGTTGAGGATTTCGTTCTCCGCAATGACGCAATTACTGATCACGCCAGAGCAACCATCCATCCCCGCGCCGTTTGACACCCTCCCAGTGGTTGTGTTACCGGTAATGATACAGTTGCGTACTCTGCATTCAGCGTCCTGGCCGTTGATTCCCGCCCCCCTTCCGGCTGTCTCACCGTTTGTGATCGTGAAGCCCGAGAGCTCGCACGTCTCGTCCTCGGTGCCGGCAAACGTGACGACGGAACCGAGCTGCTGGCCGTCGATAATCGTCGCCTCAACCATGTCTCGGTCCCAGATGTCGGTCGAGGTCAGCACGATATTCTTGCCGAGAAAGTGGATGTTCTCGTAGAACGTGCCCGGGTGCACGATTATCGTGTCGCCCGTTGCGGCGGCGTCAATCGCCTCCTGAATCATCGTGAAGTCCCCAGTCCCATCCTGCTTGACCTGATACTCCGCTGAAAGAACGGCAACAGGCAGCGAAATCAATAGCAGAGCGGTTATTATGACCAGATGTTTTCTCATCGCGAGGTCCTCTAAGTCTGTTATGTTCTCTGGCAGAATAACACCAATGCTGCACAGTTCGCAAAGAGGTTCCGCGCCAAGCACTGAAGGAATCTGCTTTTTCGCACGTTTGGCACTCCCGTTCTGTGAGATTCGACTGGAATCAGCCTGAGCGACCGATCGATATCACCCCTTTCGTCTTCTCGTCCAGCGTTCCAGACGGCGTTCGACTTCTGACTTTCGACTTTCAACCGTTTCCGCTCGTGGAAACCTGTCACAAAAAGGTTGACCACCTCTCTGACGTGAGTAACCTATTAGTCGAGGCTGCACACTTTCTGGATGGGTGGAGGCAATTGACGGGATCGATAGACAGTTCAGACGCCCCTGCTAAGGTTCTGATCATAGATGCTCCTGAGTCTGTCGAGCAGATAGGGCCGGTGCTGTTGGATTCGGGCTTCGAGCTCGTTTCCTTCGCCACCGCGGACGAGATAAGGGCTTGCCTCAAGCAGCAGGGCTGCGACGTCATACTGCTCGATCTGGAGTTCGGCGAGAGCATCAAGCTGGACGTTTTCGCCGAGAGTACGACGCCCGAGGGACACATCCCGACGATAGTCGCCTCATCGAAGCCCACGCTGGGTAAGGTTCTCAGGGCCTGGAACAACGCCGCGTCCTTCTTCCTCAAGAAGCCGCTTGAGCCTAAGCGAACGACCAAGATGCTCAAGGACGCTGTCGAGAACAAGCGGTTCTACGAGCAGGTGGTCAGCCGCATCGAGGAGCTCGAGAAGAAAAACGAGACGCTCGGTCAAGAAAATGAAGATTACACCCTGCGCAAGGAGCAGTTCAACACGTTCGAGCGCATCGCCAAGTCGATAGCGAGCTCGCTCGAGCTCGACAAGGTTCTGAAGGAGATACTCGTCAGTATCGCCAACGCGACGGAGTTTGACCGGGTGGTTCTGTCCCTGATCGACTGGGACCAGAAGCTGGAGGAGGCGGTGATGGCGATGGGCATTCCCGAGGACAGTTATGAGGCGCAGCTTGCGGAGAAGGTCTGGCCTCTTTCGGACAAAAGGATCGCGCCGTGGGCCCAGCAGGTTGTGCATCACAAAAAAAAATACTTCTCGGAGGGGACCTTCGGCAAGGGGGAAACAGCGGAGAAGGCCGCAAGGCTGTATCCGGGGCCGATGGCCAAAATCCCGCTTGTGGTCAAGGACGTTGTCGTCGGGACGATTACGGTCGATAACCACAGATCGCGCCGGCCTATCACTGAGGAGCACACTGCGGTGCTGGAGCGCTTCAGCGAATACGCTGGCATAGCCATCATGAACGCGAAGCTTTACATGCGGGCGGTTGAGGCGCAGGAGGAACTCAAGGCTGCCCACGAGAAGCTGATCGAGGCGGAGCGGCTCAAGACGATTGAGCGGATGGTGGCGACGGTCAATCACGAGATCAACAACCCGCTTTGCAGCATTCTGCTATCGGCTCAGATGCTCGAGACAATGGTTGCGGCCGACGGCGAGTCCGTGAGGAAGAAAGCCAAGTCAATCGTCGAGAACGCAGACCGGATCGCATCTATCGTTAGCACGCTTGAGAACATCCAGAGCGCCGCGTCTCAGACGACCGACGAGAACAGCGACATGTTCAATCTCGATGAGCTCGCCAGCGCCCAAGACCCTTGAAAGACGTCGGCGACCCATGTGTCAGCGATGTGATCGCCGGAATACGGCTGTAGGGGCGCCGCTTGCTGCGCCCTTGATACGTTCGGTTACATTAGAGAAGGGCGGGGCAAGCACCGCCCCTACACGATCCCAGAGCACCCGTACAACGGCCAATTGGCCTTGAGGTCTAAATCCTTGTGAGCGCGGCGCGAATCGGCATCGATTGCAGGAAGATACTCGACTACGGCATTGGGACGATAACCTCGAACCTGATCAAGAACCTCGCGCTTCTGGACGCAGAAAACGAGTATTTCCTGCTCGGCGATCCCAGCGTAGTCCCCAAACCGGGGCCCAATTTCACGATAATCCGAGAGAAGTCCAAACGCTATTCAATAGAAGAGGCCATCAAGTTGCCTCACAAATCGCGGAAGCTGGGGCTGGACATCCTGCACTGGCTGCATTATGCGACAAGTCCGCTCAAGCACTGCAAGTATGTGGTCTCGATTCATGACATCAACCACCTTCTCATGCCAGAACTGCTGCCGTCCAGAACCCGTCGAATCTACGCCGAAAAAATGCTGCGCCTCGCCGCGCGCGTAGCCGACAGGATCATCACCGCGTCGAATACCAGCAAGGCCGAGATAGTTGAGCATCTAAACGTTCCGGAGAGCAAGGTCAGGGTAATCTATAACGGTGTGTCCGAGATCTTCACGCCGCAGACCCAATTTAGTCTTCTGGAGACCCTCAAAAGGGATCACGATATTGACGTGCCATACATTCTATACGTAGGGAGCCTGCGTAAGCACAAAAACGTCGCACGCCTGCTTGAGGCCTTTGATATCGTGAGGATGCGGCTTGATACTGACCTCACTCTCGTCATCGTCGGCGAGCATAAAAAGCAAGACGATGTGCTGCAGAAATACGTGAAGCGGCATTATATGACGCGATGCGTGCGCTTTCTCGGCGCCGTGCCACACGAGAAGCTGCCCATCCTCTATTCCGGCGCGTACATCTTCGTGTTCCCGACGCTATACGAGGGCTTTGGCCTGCCGCCACTGGAGGCGATGGCCTGTGGCGTGCCAGTCTGCATGTCCCGGCTCCCTGTCCTTAAGGAGGTTGCCGGTAACGCCGCCGCCTACTTCGATCCATACGATCCGTACAATATGGCGGACGTATTGGGCTCGATGTTTCACAATCTGGACAGATATGAAGACCTATCCCAAAAAGGCCCCAAGAGAGCGAGCGAGTTCTCCTGGAAGCGCACAGCCGAGCAAACACTCGCCGTTTATCAAGAGGTGCTGGCATAGCGGCCGCGCTCCTCGTGGATGATCTGCGGGACTCACAACAAGAATGCTTCTTTGATTGAGCGTCACACGGCGCTTGTATATGCACGTAGCGGCTCGTATCATCTGGGCATGGGGATTGATATGCGGGACTATGACATTCTGATGGATGAGGTTTTTTGCTTCCGCTCGGTTCTAGACGCTATCAGTGCTGGTGAGAGCGATGTTCTCTTCATCTCGGACGACTTCGGGGCGGTTCAGGTTCTCTGGGATGGCCTGCGTCGCAGGGCGGCCAAGATGCCCGTGGCGTGCGCGTTCGTGGATTTCGGCAAGATGGCGCTTTCACCGTCCCTTCTGGTTAGCGCGATCGGATGCGCCCTCGAAGGCGTCTTTGCCGATGAGGAACTAGACGCAGATAGGCCGCCGCGATGGCTGGTCCCGTCAAAAGGACTGGGTGCAACAGAAAAGCGGTCAGGCGTGCGGCTGCATGCGGAACTGGTCAACTTGCTGGACGGATTCATTGCTGAGGCCTCGAGCAGGAGCTTGCGACCGGTCGTCGCCATGAAAGACCTGACTTCTCTTAAAGCGCTGAAGAGCTATAAGGGAGTTGACGATGCGTTCGCGATTATGGCCAAGGCGCTTGCGAAGTTCCCCGAGCTTCGGATTGTGGCGCTCGAGTACGGGCAAAGCACCGACGCCGTGTTCAAGATCACCGGCAAGTGCCTGCGCCGAACGGCGGTCAGACCTATTCTGATGCCGAGGCTCTCGGCTCAGGAGGTCTCGGCAGTAGCAGCTGTTGCTTTGGATGCGCAACTTTCCGAGGAAGAGTGTGAAACTCTGAGATCGCTGTGCGACGGTCGGCTCTCATATCTGCTCTCATTCTGCGATTCGGTCTTTGCCGGGGGAGTGGTCATTGGAAAGGGAGAACTTGTATCGCTCATGGCCGATGCGCTCGCTGATCCGCTCTCGGAGCTTTCGCGGACTATTCGGTCACGGATGACGGACGCCATCTCGAACGTCCGCGGCGACACCGTCCTGAGGCACATTGCAAGGGTTCTCTCGTTCGGAGAGGGTATGACTGCCTCGGAAGCTGCGACCAAGATTGAACGAAGCGTCCCAGCCACTTATGACTATCTGAAATGGCTGTTGCGTTCGCTTTTGCTCACAAAGCGAGGCGCGAGATACTTCTTCAATGACCGACTGCTCAAGCTCTGGCTCAAGCTGGACACGTTGGCGGCAGGGAGCGTGTCCGGTATCCCGCGCGGTTTTGCTCGCCGTATGGTCAGCGATACACTGCTTGAGGCTCCGCCGGATGAGGGGCCTGAACCGGTTGCGCCGGCGGAGCTGCCGACGGCTGCTTCCGAGGAGCAGGACATCGAGGACGAATACCGCATCGAGGTGGTTCGACCGAAAGAGGACGACATATTGGAGTATGACTGAACCCATGAGAGGTGATGGAAAAGGATGATGAGCGAAGGCGGATTAAGGGCCATGACCGGCGTTCTCAGAAACGTCCCGAAGGTTGTGGCAGGATATTTCGTGCCAAAGGATGCCATGACTGGACGCAGCGTTTCAGGCGCCCGCCCCACGCTTGCGATACTTGCAGGTCAGAAGCTTCCTCAAGATGGCTACCCTGAGCTCAGGTCCAAGGTGGTTCTCGACCTCTCGTCGATCGTGGGCACGCAGGAGCTTGACGTCATTGTGCTTAACGATGCCTCCCCATTTACTCGGTACAACGTAGTTCAGCGTTCAAGGGGGATATACTGTTCTTCATTGACGGAGCGAGCAGCCTTCGAAGAAGTGGCGATAATGGACTATCTGGATGTTCAGGCGATTGAAGAGTTGGTGAGGCAAGATGGAACGGATGTTTAATGGGAACCGGGCCGAGGCTGGGGACAGGATCGAATACTACTTAAGGCAGATCGACAAGAACAACGCACTTCTGTTGAGGGTCTCTGAGGCTGGCTTGGACACGTTCGTGCAGGACGAGTTGGCCTTCAGCGCCGGTTGTTTTCTACTTCAGAGGTCGGTCGGAGGCTGCATAAACCTCGGCATCCATATCATCACTACCCACGGCTTTGAGAAGCCGGAAAGCTACCGCGCTATCTTCGACATACTCGCCTCGGAAAACGTGATCCCTAAAGAGCTCGCAGAGAAACTGCAAAACCTCGCCTCGATACGCAATCAGCTGGTCAACCTCGACCCCGAACTCGACATCCTCACTGTTTTCAACGCGATCAGGCACGACTTGGCAAGCATACTCGCCTTCGAGAAGCACGTCCTCAACTGGCTGCGTCCCGCGCTTTGAAGGGCAATGAATTCAGTAGGGGCGCCGCTTGGAGGCTGGGTCATAAGTCGTTGCGGTTGTGTAGGGGCGTGGTCTTAAGCCCACGCCCTCTCTAATTGATGGTCGCATAACGTGCCTCGTATCCGCAGGGATTGACGTAGGCGGGCGGGTCTGAGACACCGCCCCTACGATGCCCGTCCCCTACCATGAGTGATGCCGAGCGCGAGAAGTCCTATCAGACCGACGAGTGAGGCGATGACGAGCGATTCGATCACGCCCAGAATCGGCAGCAGGAAGGAGGTTACGACGATCGCTCCGATTGATGAGCCGACAAGGTCTGCGAAGTAGGTGGTTCCGGCCGTCTGCTTCCTCGGGTCTCGACCGGCCAGCTCGGTGTAGGCCGCATTGCCATAGACATAGAGCGCGCCTCCGACGGCGCCTGAGACAAGAATGGCTGAGACAAAGAGTATTTCAACAAGTGTGCCTCCGCCCAATTGCTGAATGCTCATAAGAAGCGCTATCGCCAGAAGCGGGAAGAGGGCAGCTGCGCCCTGAAGAAGCAACAGGCCCGAAAACGGCCTTCGAGCCGGCCTGACCAGCAGCTTATTTCGGGACACAAACGCCCCGACAGCCAGCCCGCCCATATATGCACAGACGAGGAGCGCGAGCATCGAGTAGATGTTCCCGAAGAATATCTGGTAGGCGATCATCATTATCATCTCGACGCCGATCTCAAGGAAACCGATTGAGGCGAGTGACACGAATGTCGCGACCTTTCGTGGCTTTCTCGAGGCGAACAGGGTCGCTAGAACGGCCAGGAACACGGCCACAACAACCGAATAGACCTGGGGCCTCGTGCGGTTCCCAAGCCACTCATAGACGGCGACTACCGAGCCGCCTAACTCCTTGCCCCATAGAACAAGAGCGTAGTGGTAGCAGACCGGCGAGAAATCGCGGTTGACGCGGGCGCCCGAATCCGCACATCCCTTGAGCGCCTCGTCAATCATCCGCATTCTGAAGAACTCGAACCTCGGGGGAATGCTCCAGTCGGTCACGAAGGTTGTCTCTATCCCTCTGTCCGCGAGTCTGGCAAGCAGTACATCAGCGCTGAGCGGCAGACTTCGCTGAAGCGGCTGCGTCGGCTGAACAAGCGATGGCCAGTCGGTGGCCAGAAGGTGAGCGGTCTCGCCCGGCGTCAGAGCTACCGTGGGAAAGACCAGCTTGAGCGTATTGTGAATGCTGCAAATGAACGTCTTGAGTTCATCGGAAAGATAGCTCTCCGACGAGGGAACCTGCACCGCCAGGACACCTCCAGGCGCGAGTCGTTTCTTGACGAGCGAGAAGAACTCCTGCGTAAAGAAACGATTCAGCTGGGCATTAGTCGGCCTCGGCAGATTCAGAATCACCACGTCATAGCGGGAGCGGGACTGCGCCACGAACCTTCTGGCGTCAGAGTAGTGTATCTCGACAGACGGGTGGTGCAGCGCCTCGGCTTCGTCTGGTGGCAGGAAGTTCTCGGAGACCTTGATGAGCGCCTCATCTAACTCGACATAATCGATTCTCTCGGGCCCGTGCTTCAGCAACTCCCGCAACGGTCCGCCGCAGCCCCCGCCCAGGAGCAGGACGGACCTCGGA
This sequence comes from uncultured bacterium, assembly GCA_964480475.1. Classification (GTDB taxonomy): domain Bacteria; phylum B130-G9; class B130-G9; order B130-G9; family B130-G9; genus CAYZPW01. Next base: position 10,193 of record CAYZPW010000105.1, read on the forward strand.
TGCTCGTGGACCAGCATGGGGATGTGGACCGCCTCCTCCGCCGCGAGCCGGTCCGGGTATGAGTAGAGAAGCAGGCCATTCTCGAAGAGGGACTTCTGCTCAAACCGCGTCGCCAGCACGAGGCGCCCATATTTGGTCTCGCGCACCTGAGTGACTTTCGTCTCACCAAACGCTAGTCCAGTTAAAAAGAGCTCGATGCTGGATGAGAGAATCAGCGAGACAGCAACGCCGACGAGCAACAGAACGCAGATGGCCCCGTGAAGCCAGCGCTCGGCCCGTCTCTTTTGCCAGCACGCGCCCACCAATATGATGCCGGACAGCAAAAGCAGCGTGGCAAACGGCAAAACGCGACCTGTCAAAAGGAAGTGAAGCACTATTCCCCCGCAGACGGCGCCCGCTGCCTCGACGGAATAGACAGTGCTCGCTCTTTTTGACCTGCTATCGGTCGCCGCGCCGGTTGATGAGCCAGAGCTTCGCGTCGCTTCAGGAGCTTCCGGGGACGTGCGCATGCTGCAATAGACAGCGAAGAGCCCGCCCTGAGCGAACGACACCGGGGCGAGGGATACGAACGTGGCGGCGAGGATCGGCGCAAGGCCGGCCATCTCGCCGGGCCCTATGCCCAGGATTGGCCTGGCGAACCTCATGGCAATCAACGTGCCCGGCAGAAGCAGACCAAGCGCGACGAGGAACCAGAACCTCAGCCTCAACGTGCCTCGCTCGCCGAGCCGGTTCGTCGCCTTGCCCATCGTGAAGCTGCCGATGCCGCCGAACAGCAGCCACACGAACAGCACGAGACCTATCGAGAGCTCGTTGCCTGAGAACACGTTGATGCACTCCCGCTGAAATACCACCTGCGAGACCAGCGCGCAGAACCCCAAGCTGAACCACAGGAACACCTCGAGCGAGCTATGCTTAGTTCTGTCTCCAGCTGTGCGAGTTGCCATTGCTCTCCATCATTTGACCTGATGCGGTCTTTGACAGATGTCAAAGTTGGCCTATTATAGTCAGTATGAGCAAGGATGCAGCAAGATTGTCGAACCAGGTTCCAGTCGTGGCGAGCCGGATTCCGGAGGTCTTAAAACCGATTCTGCGAGAGGTGAAGGCGAAGCTTGAGGCCATCTATGGGGATAGGTTGCGAGGAATAGTCCTTTATGGGTCGTGGGCTCGTGGTGAGGCAACAGATGGGTCGGACATTGACCTTCTCATTCTGTTGGACAATGTGCAGGACCCAGTTTCCGAGCTCGATATGTACTCAAGCGATATCTACGAGATCGACCTGAAACACGACGTCGTCATCTCAACGGTGCCCGTGGATGCGGATGATTTCGCAACTGGCGAGCTCCCACTTTATGTTTGCGCGAGGGGAGAAGGAATTGCTCTGTGAGGAACGTCGCGGATGTCAGAAATGCGTGTAAAGGGAAAGGGAAACTATGCGGCAAGTGGTAATTTACCCAGGTGAGATAGGCTATTTTGTTGTCGAATGTCCTAGCTTACCCGGCTGTGTCAGTCAAGGCAAGACGAGGGAAGAGGCCATCGAGAATATCAAAGAGGCGATTGAGGGGTATATCGCGGCTCTTGAAGAAGACGGTCTGCCTGTCCCGAAAGAGCGCTTCGACGTTCTTGCGGTTGCCGTATGACCAAGCTCCCCACGACAATGCTCTTGCGGACTTGAGGCTCAAGAAGGTATAACCGTGTGGGCAGATTTTAATCAGTAAATCATAATCGGAGGAGTGAGATGATACACGAGTTCAAGAATGAGCCATACGTCGATTTCTCG
>CAYZPW010000106.1:0-11453 GCA_964480475.1 uncultured bacterium
AATCCCTGCGGATACGAGGCATCTTATGCGACCATCAATTCGAAAGGGCGGGTCTGAGACCACGCCCCTACACAACCGCAACGACTTATGACCCAGCCTCGGAAAGCCCGCCCTACACCCGACTTTGGATTCGCCGTTCGGCGAACCTCCGCAGCGCTCCGGCTTTGGACTTGCCAGGATCAGACGGGTTTGATGTCCCAGATGTCCCGTGCGTATTCGCGGATGGTGCGGTCGCTTGAGAACTTGCCTATGCGAGCCACGTTCAGGATCGCCTTCTTGGTCCAGGTAGTGGCATCCGCATACATCTGAGACACGGCCTTCTGCGCGTCAAGATACGAGGGGAAGTCCGCCAGATGGTAATACCTGTCGTTGTGGTCAAGTAGGTTGTGGAATACCCACCTGAAAAGGCCCGGTTCCTGTGCGGAGAACACGTCAGAGTTGATCGAGTCAAGGATACTTTTCACGTCGGGATTCGTCTGGTAGTATTCGCGCGGGTTGTAAGAGCTTTCACCATTCAGCTTATCGACCTCTTCATTCCGCAGCCCGAAGATGAAGATGTTATCCTCGCCGACCTCTTCCCTAATCTCGATGTTCGCCCCGTCCAGCGTCCCGATCGTGAGGGCCCCGTTCAGCGCGAACTTCATGTTCCCGGTGCCAGACGCCTCCATGCCGGCGGTTGAGATCTGTTCGCTGAGGTCTGTCGCGGGAACGATCACTTCGGCCAGCGAGACCCGATAGTCAGGGACGAACGCCACCTTCATCAGACCGTTCACTCGTGGGTCGTCATTGACCACGCGCGCGACATTGTTTATTAGCTTGATGATCATCTTGGCGACCCAGTATCCCGGCGCCGCCTTGCCAGCAAACAGATACGTTCGCGGGACGGCGGGCACCTCTTGGCCTTCGACGAGGCGCAGATACTCGTGGATTATGTGCAGGACCTTGAGCAGCTGCCGCTTATACTCGTGAATCCGCTTTGCCTGAACGTCGAATAGGGAGCAGGGATCGACCGTAACGGCAGTTGTGTCCTTGACCACCTTCGCCAACCTCTCCTTGTTGGCCCGTTTGACATCCCGGAAGCGCTGCTGAAACTCGGCCTGGTCGGCGAACGGCTCGAGCTCCTTGAGATGCTGGAGGTCTTTGACCCATTCATCGCCGATACTTTCTGTGATCAGGTCCGCGAGCCCTGGATTTGCTAGCTTGAGCCAGCGACGGGGAGTTATCCCATTGGTCTTGTTGTTGAACTTCTCCGGCCATATCTCGTAGAAACCAGGGAACAGAGATGTCTTCACAAGACCCGAATGAAGAGCGGAAACGCCGTTGACCGAATGACTGCCGATGGTCGCGAGGTGAGCCATGCGAACCTGCCTATGTTCCCCCTCCTCAATGATCGACGTTCTGCGAAGCCTGTCGATGTCCCCGGGATATAAGGCTGACACCTGTTCCAGAAAGCGGCGGTTCATCTCATAGATGATCTGCAAGTGCCTGGGTAGCACGTTCTCAAGCAGAGCGACGGGCCACCTCTCGAGCGCCTCAGGCAGCAGCGTGTGGTTGGTGTATGCCATGGTCGCGTTCGTGATCTCCCATGACTTCTCCCAGGGCAGGGACTTCTCGTCAACCAAGACCCGCATTAACTCCGCAACAGCCAATGCCGGATGCGTATCGTTGAGCTGAATCGCGACCTTTTTCGGGAACAACTCAAACGAGTCGTGGGCCATCTCATATCTTCTGACGATATCCCTGACCGCGCACGCAATGAGGAAATACTCCTGTATTAGCCGGAGTTCGCGGCCCTCGGCCTTGGAATCGGACGGATACAGCACCTTTGAGACCGTCTCGGAAGAGATCTTCTGCTCCACGGCCTTGAAATAGTCCCCGTCGTTGAATATCCGCATGTCGAACTCTTGTGAGGCACGGGCCGAAAAGAGCCTCAAGTAATTCACGGTTCTGCCGCCGTAGCCGACGATCGGCATGTCATAGGGCACGCCGATGATAAGGTGCCAGTCCAGCCACATTGGGTTGTCACTGCCGTCTTTGCCGGGACAGCTCTCTACTCGGCCGTAGAGCGGGACTGGACACGCTTTGCCGTGGCGCTCGAGCTCCCAAGGCGTCCTATAGGCGAGCCAGCTGTCAGGCTTCTCCTTTTGATAGCCGTCGGCGATCTCTTGTTTGAACAACCCGTACTCGTAATTGATGCCGTAGCCGTATCCTGGCATGTCCAACGTGGCGAGCGAATCCAGAAAACAAGCCGCCAGGCGACCGAGCCCGCCATTTCCTAGTGCGGCGTCGAATTCAAGCTCTTCGATCTGGTCAGGGTCTGCGCCCATATTCCGAAGCGATTGCCTGAAGACGTCGTAGAGCCCGAGGTTGCACAGGTTGTTGCCAAGCGCGCGCCCCATCAAGAACTCAGCCGAAAGGTAATACAGCCGCTTGGCGTCAGCCCTTCTGTGCCGAAGCCTCGTCTCCAGCATCCGCTCCACCAAGAGGTCCTTAACTGTGAGCGAAGCCGCCCAATGAATATCCCTTATGGTAGCGTCGTCAAGAGCCTTTCCCATGGAATACCTCACATGCCGTCGAACCCACTTCTCGAACGCTGTGGCCGTCACCGTCGCCTTACTGTTTTCCTCGCCCGTCATTTGTCTATGTCCTCAGAATGGCAAGTTGACCTCTCTTGTTGTATATTCGCATTTTCAAAAGCGGAAGCTTACCCCGGCTCTGTTACCGTTCCCTTGCTGTCAGCAATACAAAAACATCTGTCGCTGCGGCAAGTCATCCGGCCTGAAATACCAACTTACGAAGCAGAGCCTGCCCGTGTAGCGCGTACGGCGCCCGGACACGTGGCATCGCCCTTACCAACGCCACTAAGCGCAAGACCAGCTCGAGCCATTTCGAGGAACGCCGGCCGCGCCCTTTTCGCCCTTTCACCTTTTTTTCCTTTCGCCCGTTTCCGTTTTACGGAAACACCTCTACTGAAAGCAGAAGTTTCCCCAAAACTGAAGCCCCAATCGCTCAATTGCTGCCCATATAGGCGCTTTAAGAGCACTCGCCAGGGACACGACTCATCCTTTCTGGCTACTAAGAATCTGTCCCCTTTCGCCTTTTTCCCATTTTTCCTTTCGCCCGTTTCCGTTTTACGGAAACACCTCTACTGAAAGGCCTTGACTGCCTCGTCAACGGTGTCAAAGACGTCACAGATGCGGTGCATTCGGACCAGCTCGAACAGCGCAACCACGGGCCTTCTCATCCCGGATATCTTCAGCTCCCCGCCAGCAGCGTTCAGAAGCCTCAAGCAGGAGAGGAATGCTCCCAGTCCGGAGCTATCGACAAACTCCAGGTTTTGAATGTCGAGAACGACAGATGTGTTCTTGTCGAGGATTGGGGCCATGTTCCGCTTGAATTCCTCAACGTTACTTGCCTCGAGGGTACGCCCCGGCATCTTCACGACAGCTACGTTCTCAACCATTTCAACACTCAGTTCCATTCTGCTCACTCCCGTTGGTTTATCTTCCGGTATTCGATGCCTTTAACACTGGACCTCATATTTGTCGTATCGCCAGTCGAATCGCGATCTTAAGCGAGGGTCTTGAAGCTCTTGATGGCCTCTTCCTTGGTGTCGAAGAGATCACATATCATGTGCATCTTGAGGAGATGAAAGAGCCAGCTCACTTTCTTTCTCATCCCACAGATCTTCAGGTCTCCGCCGGCCGCCCTCAACATTTTCGCACAGCCGACGAACGCGCCCAGCCCGGAGCTATCGACGAAATCCAGTCTCGCAATGTCAAGAACGGCCTTGGTTTCCTCCGCGAGTATCGGATGAACGGCTTGCCTGAATTCATCAGCGTGAACAACATCCAGGACCCGCCCAGGCACCGTCACAATCAAGATGTCATCGACCCGCTCAAGACCCAGTTTCATCGAAATCCGCTCCCCTCAATCTGTCGTGCGATGTTTTGTCAACAGAATGCAGTTCCGCCCGCATTGATCGCGCGAGTATATAACCTCGTCCACGCTCTGCTCAATGATGTAGAGCCCGTAGCCGCCCTCTTGGTAAGTATCAACTCTCGGGAGCTCCGTATGCCCAGGTTCAAACGCGACACCCCAATGGTATAACCTCATTACAACCCGGTCAGGGAAAGTATCAGCCAGAATCCGAATCTGTCCGTCCGAGCGGCCCCTATACCCATGCATCATGATATTGGTCGCCGTCTCACTCATAGCCAATTCAAACTGGTCTGTGGCATCCTCGTCAAGCGGCGAGGCATCGCAAACACGGCGGACGAACTCGCGCACCCCGGCCAGCTCGGAAAGATCGCTCTTAATCTCTTTCTCTGTGTGAGAAATCAGCTTTGAATGCCCAGCACCTCCGGCATTAACACACATCACATCACCCTTCGAGCTTGTTCACCCCTAAACCAGTAAAGCAAGCGTCTCTCATCTGCCGCAGTCGGTTTGAGCGCAGCAGTCTTCTTGCCAATCACTGTCAAACGCCCGGACCTGCCAGCTCAATTACACAACAGGCCGCCTCGGCGCGTCCACCAGAAGACCAGGCCAAGTCGGCAGCCACAGTCCTGTGCGGTTAACCCAACCGCGCCATCAAGCCCCTCTTGCAAACATCGTTCATACTATCTAAAAGCAATAAGGAATCAAGGCTCTTGGCCGACTGAAGTGCTTCCTCCCGGGAAAACTGTTCCCCCGGCCTCCGATTGACTTCTCTCCCGCAGCTGGTTACTGTCTTTTGCCTGACAAATGGTTTGCCGTAGGAGATGCTCTTGTCCAAACGATCACTACCTCGGGGCTGCTCGCTCAGGTCTCTTGTGAGATACTGTCTGTCGTCGTGGGTCTTCCCTATCACGCTCCTGGCGGTCGTGGCTGCCGACCAGGGGACCAAGCTTTGGATTCGCGCGAGCCTGACTTTTGGCGAACAGGTCTCAGTCATCAACGGATTCTTGAATATGGTCCACACGATGAACCGGGGGATTGCGTTCGGTTTTCTTTCAGGCAGCGATCACCGCTACAAGACGCTCATCTTATCGTTCGGCGCACTAGTTGCCGTCGTTGTCTTCTCGTGGTTTGCGGCGCACTACGGTGGCAAGAGGCGTTCCGTGTCCCTTGCGGTCGCTCTCCTAATAGGTGGAACCCTGGGCAATCTCATCGATCGCATGTCCTATGGCGGCGTCATCGACTTCGTGGACTTCCACTACAAGCACAGCTACCACTGGCCAGCTTTTAACGTCGCGGACGCGGCTGTCTCTCTAGCTACGCTAATCATTCTCTTGCGAATCGTCAGAATAGGCCTGGGCGAGAGGCGTGCTGGCGATGCGGGCGTGCGGTCTTCAGAGCAAGTCCTTCAGCCACCGGCGGAGCAGGAGTTTACCGAAACATAGCATAACCGCGCCGAGTATCACGCTGACAGCGACCTGAGGCGAGAAGTCAGCCAGGGCCGTCGCTACGGCCGTCCCAGCCGCAGGTGGATGTTCGGTGTCGGTAACGACCATGACGAAAAGGGACGCGCCAACTGCCAGGCTGCACGCGATTACGTCCTCGGCGGTGGGGCTCATTCCCAGGTAACCGAACAGCCAATCGTGCGTCAGAAGCCTCAAGCTCGTACCAGTCAAAAAGCAGAAGAAGTGGCCGCCGACAACGTAGCGAGCCCTGGAGTTCTCTCTTTGGGGCATCGCAAATACGACGAACGCTGAGGACCCGAGCGCCGCCACGATCACGAGCTGCTCGAGCTTATATAGAATCACGAGCAAAGCAAATACGAACGCCGTGGCGATAGCTGTCTGCGCCACGTAATGCCCTAGCGTCCCCCATTTGAACTTGGGGTCAAGAATATGCCACTTGTGTCCCTTGACGTCGTCAGTTGAATGATCAGGCATACGATCTTCTCCGTCGTATGAGTTTAGGAGGTCCGCGGTGGGACTCCTTCTGACAAAACACCATCATCATCTAGCTTCTCTCGCCGATGTAAAACGTCTCACCTTTGTGAATGTACTTTGTGATCTTGCCCGCCTCCTCAAGTTCGCGGACCTTGCCCAAGATGATCGGACGCTTCCCGCCGACGCCGCTCTCAATGTCCTCAATTGTGCAGGGACGGCGAAAGACGAGAGCGAGTATGTCGGAAGACATGTCGCTTTCAGAAGTCGCGCCAAAATGTCTCACCGGACGGCCAATAACCGTTGCCCTTGGCCCGAGCCTGGCCACGAAACCGGCAAGCACCTTATCATCAACTGGCCTCGCCCAATCCTCAGTGCCTGGCCGCTCGACGGTCCCGATCTGCACGAGCAGCGGGTTAATGTGCCTCACCGCCTCGACCAGCGCACGGAGGTCTTCTTCCGAGTCGTTCAAGCCTTCCACGAGCAACACCTCAAGCCAGACATCGCCGTCGAAAACACTGACGAACTCCCCAATCGCGTTGGCAATGCTCTCTATCGAGAGGCCTGCGACTGGCCGATTAACCTCTTCAAAAGCATCCTGCCTCGCGGCGTCGAGCGACGGTACAACGAGGTCCGCGTGCAGGAGGTCCTGGAACACGTCGCGCTCAGTCAGCAGCGAGCCATTTGTCAGCACGGCAACCTTTACATCCGTAATCCTCTTGATCTCCCGGATGAGCTCCCCGCACTGAAGGTTCAGCGTTGGCTCGCCGCTGCCGCTCAGCGTGATGTAGTCGAGGCGCCGGCCACTCTTGAGGAGCTGTGAGACCTCGTCGAGCACTGGCACAAGCGAATCGAAGTGCTGACGGCGAGTCACTTCGTGAGCAGTAGTCCGGCCGCACTCGCAATAAACGCAGTCAAACGTGCAGGTCTTATATGGAACCATATCGACGCCGAGCGACATCCCAAGCCGTCTCGACGGAACCGGCCCGAAAACGTAACGCATGACAGCCTCCAAAACAGCGGTAATACTGACAAATAGGGAGAATAGCAAAACTCCCGAGAACTGTAACGCCTAATCGCCGACCCCGTGAAATCAATGACATCGGAGGGGGACTCCGACAATGTCGCAATCCAGCAAGACAGTGCTGATCACGAGTGAGCATCGCCAATGTGTATGCTGACGACCAACGTTGGCACACATTCAACGGCCCAGATTCTAAGTGCAGGGGGTGTTAAGAGGCTGGTGAGAGCGGCTCATCCCAGGCAGGGATTATGGGCGCCTCGGGATAGGGAACACGAAGGGGGCGCCGGTCGCGGGGTTTTCAGCGATTGTAACGTCCGCCTCGAAGACGCGCTTGATGTTCTCGACCGACAGAACCTCGTATGGGGCGCCGAGCGACTCGACCTTTCCGCACCGCATCATGAGAAGTCGATCGCAGTATTCCGAGGCAAGGTTGAGATCGTGGAGCACGGCAGCCACGGCGAGCAACTCGTTCTTCGCAAGTGATGTAAGAAGGCCGAGGATCGTGGCGACATGGCTGATGTCGAGGTGGCTGGTTGGTTCATCAAGTAGGAGAATCCGCGGCTGTTGAGCGAGCGCCATGGCGATCATGACGCGTTGCCTTTCGCCGCCGGACAGCTCGTTGAAATACCTGTCGGCGAGATGATAGGTGTCCGTCGCACGCATCGCGCTTCTGGCTATGCTCTCGTCCTTCGGTTTCTCGGAGCGAAACAGCGCAAGGTGCGGCAGCCTCCCCATCAGCACGATCTCCAGCGCGCGATACGGGAAAGTCGCGGCCGATTGGTGCGGGACAAATGCGACGGATTTTGCGACTGTTCGCGCCTTGAGGCCTCTCATATCTTGCCCCGCGAGGGCAACGCGGCCAGATTTGGGTCCGAAAAAAGCACTTAAAAGCCGCAGAAGCGTCGTTTTGCCAGAGCCGTTCGGCCCGACAATGCCCAACACCTCGCCGGACCTCAGTGAAACATCTACCGGCCCAAGCACAAATCCCGACGCTGGATATGAGAACCGCACGTCTTGCGCCGAAAGCGCCGCGTCTTGTGGATTGTGGATTGCGGATTGCGGATTGTGGATTGTGGGACTTTCGACTTTGAACTTTGAACCTTGAACTTTGGACTTTGAACTCATTGGTCCGCCCACACGCTTTTCGCTCGTTTCTTAAGGATATAGATGAAGAACGGCGCCCCAATGAGCGCTGTTACCGCACCAACAGGAAGTTCTGCGGGCGAAAGGACCCATCTGCCAAACGTATCCGCGTAAACGACGAGCGCTGCGCCCAAAAGCGCCGACGATGGCAGCACGAATCTGTGATCAGCCGTAACGAGCGTTCGGCACAGATGAGGCGCCACGAGGCCGACGAAACCGATTACACCGGTTGCTGAGACCGCCGAGCCAACGACTACGGCGCAGATGAGGAAAACGGCCCGCTTGGTTCTCACTACATCAATCCCAAGCGAGAATGCCGCCTCGTCCCCGAGCGTCATTGCGTTCATCCTTCTGGCGAACGTCGCGACCCAGAGCGCGCCAACCAACATCACCACAAGCGGCACAACGAACCATTCCCCGGCGCTCTCGAGGTCGCCCATCAGCCACAGAAGCAGCGAATGAATCCTATCGGGCCTTGCGGCAGCGTAGATCATCATCATGACGGACGACAGAAACGAGTTGAGGATAACGCCGCAGAGAATGAGCGTGTGCGGGTTTATGCTGCCGTGCACAATCGCTATCCGATAAATGAATATCGTGGCAAGCATCGCGCCGAAAAACGCGATGACCGGCAAGCTCGCGCCCGGCAGAAAGGGGATCGCAATCCCAAACACAATCGCGACGGAAGCGCCGAGAGCCGCGCCGCTTGACACCCCCAGAATGAACGGGTCGGCGAGCGGATTGCGTAGGATGCACTGAAACGCCGTGCCAACAACGCCAAGCGAGGCGCCCACGACCAGCCCTGTGACGACGCGGGGCACACGGATTCTCAGGATGATCATCTCCTGCGCGGCTGTCCAGGTGTCTTGCCAGTGGCCCATACCCAAACTCGAAAGGATGATCTTGATGACTTTGCCAGGTGAGATCGGCACGGGACCCACGGCACAGCCGACGGCTACCGCCAGGACAGCCAGCAAACCGTAGGCCAAAAACCAGACCGACCAAGTGAGCTTCCGCCTGCGCAAAAAGGCGTGTCCGTGCACTTGAGCAGCGTCCGTTTGCCCTTCGTTTCCATTATCCGAGTTGTTCATGCTGCGCAGAGACTGAAATCATTCATGGAAGTTACCTTTCCGTTGGGAGTCTCATTCTGGAGCACAGTCTCACCCAAGGATATATGCTAGAGACTGCACATCTAGCCCTACAGGAACGCATATTACCCAATTAGGTTACTGAATCGAGGTAATCGATACAACTCACATCGGCAGCTGGACCTCTGCTGATGGACGGCGTCCGCTCTATGAGATTTGCCCATTGTCAGCATCTACCTGACTCGGCGCCGTCCTGTGCGATGACGTAGGTTGAGCCGGTCCTGAACACGACGTGCCAATGACCTCTCGTTCTCTGCAACGTGCTTGCAATCGATCTCGACGCTGTAACATACCCGCGCTTCGCGCTCTGTATGACAAGCAGCCTATTCTGCGCGATAGCGTCGCGGAACATGCCACCAGCCTGGAAATCGCGCGGACTAAAGGACTTCCGTCCCGAAATGACGTAAGCCGCCGCCGCCCGTTGAGTCAGCACCACTACGTTTTCAGGTGTGTGTTTGCCAATCCACTGAGCCGCTCTTACGAACTCGGGAAACCCAGCCGGAGGTCTGTTGAACTTATCCCTAGCTCCGTCACTCGACAGCAGGACCACCGGGACGTAAAGACTTGCGAGACAAACGAAGGAAGCGAGACATAAAGAGGCGACATGCGAAGGCACGTTGGTCCAGGGAGACGCTGCCGATCCGGTATGCCTAGACCCCAGGAGCATTAAGGCGCTCCGAAAACCAATCCAGATGCCCTGCACTACGAGGCCGAGACCATGCACGAAATAGAAGATCAAGAGCCCCGTGATGGGAAGAAGGAACCTGCTGAATGTCCACGGCCAGACGAACAGGATCAGCGCGTAGAACAGCACGTAGAACTCCAGCGGACTCCGGCGCATGAGAAGCCTCGCGAACCATCCAAATCCCGCGAACGCCGCGAGAAGCGGCAAGATATGGGGCGTCCGTGCCAAGTTCGGGAGGCCGGTCGAGATCAGGTGATCATAGTAGAACTGAGTGTTGCGCCGCCATCTCTTGAGCAGGTCCTCAGGTCCCATCAGTCCCTGCCTAGCATCATTATAGTCCTTATACATGAACAGAGTGCCGTAAAAAGGCACGAATCCCCCAGCGGCAATGGTGTTGCGCGCCTCCCAGCCCACCACAGTCGCGACCACGAGCAGCGAGACGATCACAGCGCAGCGACGTCTGTTGTGAATGCCTCGGTTCAGAAGTGCTGCGACAAGTAGGGCAGGAAGCAGTGCAACGCCAATCGTGCGCGTCAGAATGGCTAGCGACATAGTCAAACCGATCACGACGTCATGCCACGTGCTGGCCTCTTCCCTCTGGAATCGCTTGATGACAATCAGAAGCGCCAGCGTCGAGAAGAAAAGGTATGGGATATCGGACATGAGCCGCTGAGAACCAGTCAGGATCGAGATCTGAATGCCCAGCGCCGTTGTGAGGATCGAGGCAAGCAAGTCGGTCAGAAGGCATCGGAGAAGCGAGTATGTCGCGATCAATGAGAAAAGGCCAAACGCAGCGACCGCGAGCTTCATGGCGACCAGACTGCCGGGCACGATCCACTGCGCGGCGGCCAACACGCATGACATGACCGGAGGGAACTTCGTGTGGGGCGTAGTCCACGGCTTGTAGTTGTCCACGTAGCCCTGCTCTAAAAGTATATTGCGGGATAGGACCAAATACCTCGCGGCATCGACATCACCCGGGAACGAGGAATCAACCACCCTGAGCATCACCACCGAATAGAGAATGAGCCCGAAGACCAGGATCATCTTCGGGAGGCGCCGACCCCACCGGGAGCTCGCGCCGCCGGGCATATCAGTTGAAGCATCGCCGCAGTTGTCATGCATCTCACAACCTCCGTCGAAAGTGGCGTGGCCGCGAAGGTGCGCTACGACCTCGCCAACGTATCACAAGAGTGCTGGAAGGCGACGCTAGTGTCAACGCCGGGCTCGGCCAGCGCGGCATCCCGGCAAGTTGAGGGACAGGATTCAGGCTTGCCGCCAACACGCCCTTAATGCTAAGGTTCGATTGGATTTCACGTTGCATCTGAACCCAATGTATGCAAGGAGTGGCCGAATGAAGCTAGTGCACTACACCGACGTCGAGGCAAACGTCGTCGGTGTTGAGGGAGCGAGACACGTTACGATGCGGATGCTCATCTCCGAGCCTGACGGGGCGCAGAACTTCAGGATGCGCTTCTTTGAGGTCGGCCCCGGCGGCTCGACGCCGTATCACAAGCATCCGTGGGAACACGAGGTGTTCGTCGTCGAGGGTGAGGGCGCCTGCGTTGACGAGGCGC
>CAYZPW010000107.1:0-11243 GCA_964480475.1 uncultured bacterium
GATCCGTGGGTTGCACCCACGGCTACGCACCTGATGCCCTTTCAGGGCATTGAAGCATCACTCTCCAACAGTCCCCGCCTCCCGCCCAGATTGCATGAGCTTCTGGGGCCAGAATCCCTCAAAGTCAGCCGCCCACCACCTGTGCAAGCGCCCCAACCCATACTATTACGAAAACTCCTCCTCCGCTGTCAGGAGTTTCCCCAAATCCGAGGTTCAAATCCTTGAGTTAGTCCCTGCATAGCCATGTTCAGGACCCTTGCGAAGTGGAATACGTTTGTCTAGCAGAAGGCCCGCGCGACAGGCCGTCCCGCGTTCGTAAGGAGGGATTTGGAGCGTTTACAGTGGGGCAGACCAGTGCCTGTTCTCCCTTTTTCCCTTTTTCCTTTTCTCCCGTTTCCCCAATGGGGAAACTCCTCCTGCGCTGTGTCTTGACAACCCGGGATGGCATATCTACTATCCTTTCCGTGATTTGGCCTCGATTGGCGATGGGCCTGGGAGCGCATCAAGGAAGCTGTAATCGCTTGTGAAGGCAAAGAATGAGCGAGCTTGATCGAGAGGAAATACTCAACAAGGTCAGTGAGGGCAAGAGCCTGAAGGGTCTGGATTTGTCCAAGGCAAACCTGGTTGAGGTGGACCTCACTGGTGTTAGCCTGAAGGAGTGTAATCTTGGCGGGGCCAACTTCTACGGGGCGATTCTGGAAGGCGTGGTTTTCTCAGGAGCAGACCTGACGGCGTCGGACTTCTATAAAGCCGATCTTCAGGGCGCCAATCTCGTCGGCGCCAGCCTTTCGAGGGCTCGTTTCAAGGATAGCGACCTTGAAGGCGCCGATCTTTCGGACGCTGACCTCAAGAACGCGAATCTGGAATGGGCCGACCTCAAGAACGCGAAGATGTCAAACGCCAACCTTGAGCGATGCAACCTTTATCAAGCGAACCTCAAGCGAGCCGACTTGACGGGCGCAAATTGCAGGGGAGCGAATTTCGAGAACGCCAATCTCAAGGGCGCGACCCTCGTTAGGTGTGAGGGGCAGGTTTGCAGTTTTTATAGGGCAAGGCTCACAAATGCTGACCTCGAGGGCGCCAAACTTGACGGCGCTAATCTAAAACAGGCTGAGGTTTTCGGAGCGAACTTTGAGGGCGTTTCGGGATTGACTGACGAGCAGCTCGAGAACGCTCGCGCCTCCGGCGCAAAGGGCTTATGAGCGTAGCCTTTATGCCATGGAACGACGGAGGCTACACTCTCTAATTGGCTGGTAAGAAGCAAGCATTCGGCCGTGTATTTGAACCTGATCGTCGCATCGCTGCCGAGCTAACCTATGGATACTACCCCAACGGGGCAACGAGATGGATTTAGCCACGAAGAGACGTCTTTCTGATCTGGCCACTCAGGCTCGCGTTCTAATCCTGAACATGCTGACCAAGGCCGGTTCAGGCCACACGGGTGGTTCTCTTTCTGTTGTAGAACTCCTCACTTATCTTTATTTCCACAGAATGCGGCACAAGGTTGAAGACCCCGCATGGCCTGGCCGTGACCGCTTGGTCCTGTCTAAGGGTCACGCTGCGCCGGCTCTTTACGCTGTGCTTTCGTTGTGCGGCTATTTTTCTCGCGCTGAGTTGTTTAAGTTGCGGCGAATAGACGGTTCCTTGCAGGGACACCCCGACGTTCGGCGGACAGTCGGGCTTGAGGCCACAACCGGCTCGCTTGGTCAAGGACTTTCAATGGCAAATGGGATAGCACTTGGTCTGCGCCTTTCGGGCTCCGGGTCCAGAGTTTATGCTATCCTTGGGGACGGCGAGCTCCAGGAGGGCCAGGTCTGGGAAGCCGCAATGAGCGCCTCGCACTACAGGCTTCGCAATGTCATGGCTTTCGTTGATGCGAACGGGCTTCAGATCGACGGTCCGGTGGAGCAGGTAATGGGCCTGGAACCGATTACTGACAAGTGGGAGGCTTTCGGATGGGACGTGCAGGAGATTGACGGCCACGATTTCTCGCAGATCGACGAGGCAGTTCAACGCGCCGAGCGTTCCGGCGGCGACAGGCCAAATGTGATCGTGGCGAGAACCATAAAAGGCAAAGGCGTGTCATTCATAGAAGGCAAGCTCCGGTATCACGGCGTGGCGCCCACGATGGACGAACTGCGGCGAGCGATGGACGAACTCGGCGGCGAAGTTCTAATCGAGGAGAAAAACTGATGGGGCTGGGGCACCTCTGCACCGGGAAAAAACTGACGGGTCTCCGGGACGTCTATGCTGAGACGCTAATCGAACTTGCCGAGGCCAACGAGGACATAGTGGTGCTGGACGCGGACCTGGCGCAATCAACGAGAACAGCTAGATTCGCGGCGAAGTTCCCCGACCGCTTCTTCAACATGGGCATATCTGAGCAGGACATGATGGGCACGGCCGCGGGGCTCGCGCTGGCCGGCAAGGTCCCGTTCGTGAGCACATTTGCCATTTTCGAGACGGGAAGAGCCTGGGAGCAGATACGCCTCGCGCTGTGTCTTTCTCAACTTCCTGTGAAGTTGGTGTCGAGCCACGGCGGAATCACGGTAGGTGAAGACGGCCCCACGCATCACTGCGCCGAGGACGCGGCACTGATGCGAGTTCTGCCCAACATGACGGTCGTCTTTCCGGCAGACGCCTACGAGATGAGAAGCGTTATCGTTGAGAGTATGTCAATGCCTGGCCCGCTTTACGTCAGGGGCTCAAGAGAGAAATTCCCCGACGTCCACTGCCCAGACATTAAGCTTCGAATAGGCAAGGCGTCGGTCCTGAGGAACGGCTGGGACATCGCGATAATCGCCTGCGGCCTCATGGTCGATTTCTCACTTCAGGCCGCTGAGATGCTCGAGCGAGATGGGATCGACGCCCGAGTCATAAACATGTCAACCTTGAAACCCATTGACCAGGAAACGACTATTGCAGCAGCAAGAGAGACCGGTCTCGTATTGACCGTCGAAGAACACTCCATAATTGGGGGCCTCGGAAGCGGCGTATGCGAGGTGTTGAGCGAGAATTGCCCCACGCCGGTTCGGAGAATGGGGGTCTGCGACCGATTCGTGGTCTCAGGAACGCCCTGCGAGCTCTTGGAGTCCTGCGGCCTAACCCCGAAGAACATCAAGAAAACAGCCGCCGAGATGTTGAGCGGTAGCAGGAGCTCGGCAGTCAAGCGCAAAGCTCTCTGAAGGACAAAGAGAGAAGCCTTTTCTCACAAAAATCCAATAACACGAGGGACGAAGCCATGAAAAAAGCAATAGTGATCATTCTAATCCTCATCATTGCGGGCATCGGCATCGCATACTACGTGACGCAAGTGCGCGAGCAAAAGCCCGCATTGCCAAAGACGACCGCCGCGGCGGCACAGGCTTCAGAGCTCCTGTCCTACGTTCCGGACACGGCTGCGCTGTGCGTGGTTTTCTCGAGCATCGGTGAGCTCAAGACGGCAATTGAGAACAGCGACTACTTCAAGAAGCTCTCTTCGACCTCACTTTGGCAGACTTCGGTACCCCTGGCGGCGGCGCAGTTCCAGCAGGCCCTGAAGAATCGCGAGCTTCAGGCCGGAATCGAGGTCGAGCCTCCTGACCTGAGCCTCATCTGGGACCTGGTTGGCGAGGAGCTGGCCGTCGCATTCTTGCCGGGGCAGGAGCCTGATACATGGGGTTCTGCTTTTTTGGCAAGAGTGAAGAACCCGCAGAGGCTCAAGAAGATAGCGACGCTTATCAAGGATAGCGCAAAGAACGCGGGATTCACTCTCGGCGACATTGAATATCACAACGAATCAATAAGCAAAGCCGTGAAGGCGCCTGACAAGGGGGAGTTCTACATTTGTCAGACGCACAGGCTTCTGACGGGCTCAACCGATCTTGGAGCGCTCAAGTCCGTAATCGACCTGATCTCGTCGGACGCCAAGAAGAGCTTGGCGAGTTCTGCGAGTTACCAGGCCGTCGCAAGCAAGCTGAGACCGGGCCATTTTGGCGAGTTCTTCATGAAACTCGGCGTCGATATGGGTTCAATGTTCATGTCAGTTGCGAGCGTCGAGGGGATGCCAATCCAGAGCAAGATGCAGGGGATGCCGGAGATGGCCGGCGACTCGTTGACGAGGCTCTATGTTAAGGATGGCCTCCAGTTCGAGTCTTATACCACGCTCGATACCGAGAAAAGCGACCCCAAGGTTGTCGGCTTCTACAAATATGCGCCCAACGATCTGCCTCTACTTGCGGTAGTCCCCCAGGGCTCAACGATGGCTTTCGCCTTGAACTGCCTAGACGCGAAGGCGATGTATGAGATGATGATCGAGTCAGTGATGGCTCAGAACCCGATGGTTGCCGTGATGGTCTCGGGATTCACAACGGAGCTTGAGAAGAAGATCGGAGTCTCAATAGCAGACGATCTCCTGCCAGCCGTTGGCCCCGACGTCGCATTCTACTACAAGGGCCTAAGCTTCAAACAGGCGCTTTCGCTGCCCGAATTCGGCTTTGCGTGCAGCTCTAGCAATCCGGAAAGGCTCTATAATGCTTTCCCAAAAATCGGTGATCATCTGTTGAGTTTCGCCGAAGATAAGGCGCCTGAGGCCAAACACGCAGAGGAAACCTACAAAGGCCACACGGTCCACGAAATACGGCTCGTGACGCCTATCGGCGAGATGAGCCTGGCGGCGGCCGTCGTTGACAAGCACTTCTGCCTTGGCTTTGGCCGCGAACAAGTCAACATGATGATAGATTGCCTCGACGGCGACCATCCCCGGTTGAAGGACCAGCCAGAATACACGTCGATCAGCGCGGGTTTCCCCAAGGACTCGAACCAGATTATGTATCTCGATTTCGAGGCGCTGTGGCGCCAGATAAAATCCGCGCTGGAGCTTTATGCCCAAGTCGCTGAACCGGAGTCAAAGGAAGTGTTCGAGTTCTTTGATGTCCTGTTGAAGCCTATGAAGACGGCGTTTTCCACGAGCCTCTATGAACACCCCTCAGAGAGCATCGCCGTTCAAAAGGGCTACGGACACGCCAAGATCGAGGCGGAACAGAGCCCAACGCAATGAGAATCTGCGTTCTGGCGAGCAGCAGCTCCGGAAACTGCACGCTGGTTGAGTCCGGCGGCGCTCGCATCCTATTGGACGTGGGCATCTCTTGGGCGCGGGTCGCAGAAGCGCTTACCTCGATTGGGGTCGATCCGGTCTCGATTGACGCGATACTTGTATCGCACGAGCATACAGACCACGTGGCGGGCGTTGGGATCGCCGCCAGAAAGCTGCGCTGCCCAGTTTACATAAACTTCGACACGCTCAGCTTTGTCGCGTCGCGGCTCAAAAACATCAGCAAGGAACAGATTGTGCTGACCGAGGTTGGCAAACCGTTTTCGATCAACGACATGGAGTTCACGACGTTTCCTGTTCCGCATGACGCTGCGCGTCCCGTTGGATACGTGGTCAAATGCAATGGCCTGAAGGTCGGGATCGCGACCGACCTGGGCTACCCAACGAATGTCGTCAGACACTGCCTGGGCGCCTGCAACGGACTCGTTTTAGAATCGAATCACGACAGGAAGATGCTTCTGGATGGCCCCTATCCCTTCGAGCTCAAGCAGCGAATCGCGAGCAAACAAGGCCATTTGTCCAATGAGCAATCGGCAGACCTCTTGTCGAAGGTCATCCACGAGAACCTGGCTAATGTAATTCTCTCACACCTCAGTGAGGAGAACAACACGCCAGAGCTCGCGTTCAACACCACCGCAAAGGTCTTGACCGAGTTGAACCGAGATGACGTCACCCTTTCGCTGACCTATCGCGACCGGCCAAGCGACGTCGTCACGATAGAGTGAGGTAGGCGACCCTGTCAATTCGGCGTCTGGCGGCGGAGATAGTCTTGTAGGGGCGAGGTCTGAAGACCCGCCCGCCTATGTCAATCCAATCGAATACGCCAACCTCGATAGGGCAATCAATTAAAACGGGCGGGTCTTCAGACCGCGCCCCTACACACCCCGCGCGCAATTATGACCCAGCCTCCGTGAGCCGCCCCTACTTGCCATCGCTGAGCCAAGTTCTGCCCTCCGAGCGTTTCGGCTGCTCTGCCTCAGCAGGCTAGGTCATCCTCGGAAAGGGGGATCTCCATTTGCTTGTTCTGCGAGAAGAGCGATTTTCTCTCTATGTCCGAGATCGCGTGCATCACCGCGCGGAATCTCGTGATTACCTCGCCGTCTTGTCCCACCAGAAGAAGGACAGGAAACGGGTCGTTCACAAGACCGTGGTACGCAGCCTCGGCCAATCCCTTGGCATTGGACACGTTGAAATACTTGAAAGGGATCTTATGCTGCAAAAGTCGCGACTTCGCGTCCGCGCACTTCGGGCACGTCGAACTGCCGAACACCTTCAAGACTGGCACTCCAGAAAAAGTATTGTTTCGCATAGTCCTCGCGCTCTTCTCGTCCGCCGATATACCTATCAATTGTCCCTTTCGTTGTCAACTTTCACCTGCTTCCCATAAAGTCATGACCAAGACAGCTATTCGGCCACAGTCAGAGGTCTGGATGACACGGACTGCGTTTTCGGCGGGTCTTGTCTCGCGCGAATCAAGGACCGGAGGAGATTATTCCTTGAGTCGCGAGATTTTCTTTTTTACCTGCTCACTCAGATCATCCAGAAACGATGAGGCCTGGGCAGATTCCATCCCAGCGAGCTTGTCTGCCAGCACGTCAGAGAAACCTGCCGCGTCCCGATCGCGGCTCCCTGGCACAGCAAAGCCCGCCTCTTCCGGTTCTAAGGGAAGCGCGGGTCCGATGTCCGACAGGAGGGTAACCGAGTCGGCGCCGACGCCAACGATTAACGTCCTTCCAAGGACCTCGACAACGGCGATGTATTTCCTGTCCACAACGTGCGTAACAGAAAGCACGCTGGCAATCTTGCCAGACCCAAAGCGCTTGCCCTTCAAGAATCTTTTCATGCCAAACCCCAGGAGGATGATCAGCCCAACCACAACCGTGAGAACGATGAACATCCGCACCGAGAGCTGCATGAAAGAAGGCTCGTCGGCCGGCGCAGCGGATGCAGCGGGCTCAGGGGAGGGGGAAGCGAGGCTCTCCAGCTCTTGGTTAAGGTACCGCTCCTGGGCCCTGCCACCAATCGGAGTGGCAAAAATGACGAGACTGAGAAAAAAGACTAGCTTGAAGCATCTTATCCTCGGCATCGGTCTTTCCCCACTGCAAAAGGCGGCATGGTCGATGAGAAGGTGGTTACCCCGCAAAAGGGTTGATTATCTCTGCTATTCGCAGACCGTAGGTATCCTCAATGACCGTAACCTCTACCTTGCCAAACGGCGATCCATTTATGTTCAAATCAAGACTTTCGCCAACCGGCCTATCAACTTCTACCACGCTGCCTGGGCCCAATTCCAACAGCTGTCTGATAGAAATGGTTGTCCTACCCAATACTACGGAAAGGGTCACCGAGATATCTGACAAGAAATCAATCGTTGATTTTGAGGTATTATGGGGGCCTGCAACGAGAGGTTCCGATACAAAACCACTCTCCGAAGGCGGCAGAGTCTTGGCCATTATCCTGCCTCTTTTGCAGCCTAAACGTTTTGCAGCATTGTCGGGATGCCGCGAAATCGACACGGATTATTTGTGGTCAGCCGTTTCATCTTCGGGCGCCTAGCCAACCTTCAAAGATGCTCCAGGCTCGAGTCGATGACCCCTTATAGGATCTGGAAATCTGTGAAATAGACCGAAGTGATAACATTTCTAAGGCCGGCGAGCTTGTTCAACGCCTTCTTAACGTCTTCCTTGAGCTTCATTTTCCCGTGTTTGGTTGACAATGTCTTGGAGCTCTTGGAGGACAATATCGTAAGAATTGCGTCCCTTACCTGTGTTGACTTGCTTTCAAGAAGCTTCTGATGCTCCACGACGCCGTAGCCCAGCGCTATCGTGATCTTTAGATAAGAGCTATCGTCCGCCAGGTTGACAATAAACGGCTTGAGCTCGTATGTGCCGACCTCTTCGGAGGCCACCGGGGTTTGGGGGGAATCGTTCTGCTTGGGCTCGCCAGCTTGCGTCTTTGAGCCGCTGTCAGTCGACTCCAAACCATAGAGAAAATACAGAACCCCCACGGCAGCGCCGCCAAGCACCACGAGCGCAATGATCAAGAGGATTAGTATCTTGACGAGGGAGATTTTCTTCTTGACGTCGCCCGCTTTCTGCTGCCCGCCTGGGTCTCCCGCGCCAGTCGTGTCATCCGCCACGATAAGCCATCTCCATAAGCGTTTGATGAATTACAAGTCTAAGATAGCAAAGAGTTTATCAAGACGCAAATGAACTTATCGATTTGCCCCATTTGCGCTGTCAAGATACGATTGCATCAGCGCATACCAAAAAGATTCAGCGTCAGGTGGATCGGTTATGAAGACGTCAACTCGTCTGTTAGCCCTTCGTTCCTCGTCGGTCTGCTCTTGTGGATAGATCGGATTATGTTCGCCAAACGCGCCGATGGATGCGCCGTGAGGGGTGAAAGCTCTTTCTTGCAGAATGACCCGAAGAACGTTAATCGCCCTGTAAGCGGAGAGTTCAAGGTTCGAATCGTAGTTTCTCCCGACGAAAGGTGTACTATCCGTGTTGCCCTCAACACGAACCGTCTTGGCAAGCCTGGTTGCGAGAAGCGAGACCTTGTGAAGAAGAGGGTATAGTTCTTTCTTCACCACCACGGAACCCGAATCGAAGAGAACGTCTGCCGAAATGGAGACCTTCAGGCCCCGCTCGGTTCGCGTCACCTGAACGCCGTCGTCAAGGTTCTCGGACGAGATGAATCGCTTCATCTCGTCAATTGCAGCTCCTATCTGGCCCGGCCTTATCCTCAGCCCGGGGTCCTCCCGGCCACCCATGGGAGAATCGCTCAGACCTAAAGCGCCCAGCTCGAGAACTGCAAACTGGTTCTGAAGCGCCTGAATCGCCCGATTCAGCTTTTCACTGTCGGTGGAAGCCATCGAAAACAGGAGCACGAAGAACGTTAGAAGCAACGTCATCATGTCCGAGAATGTCAACATCCAGCTCTGATCTGCGCCGCCCTTAGCTGTTTGCTTCTTCTTCCTCGCCATCCGTTTCCTCAAACTCACTCAACAGGTTCTCTACATCTCCGATGTCTATTAGGATTGTAACCCTTCGATTGAATCCGTCCTTCTTATTCTCCCCCCAGGAGAGCGGATTGAACTCACTGTAGCCATAGCTCGCCAGCCTGCCGGGCTCGACCCCAGAACTAACGAAGAATCTCGTAACCGCAATTGCCCTTTCAGTGGACAGCTCCCATCCTGAAGCGTAATCAGAGGCCTCGATGTCGGCCTTGTCGCAGTGCCCCTCGACCAGCGCGTGGCTATGGGCCTCCACGACGAGACCAGCCACCATCGCCAAGAACTCTTCACTATCGGTTCTGATCTTTGCAGAGCCAAGATCGAATAGGACTCTCTCTGCTGTATCTATCCTCATGCCTTTTGAGTCATATCGGACACGGATTCCTTTGTGTGCCTCGCAGAACCTCCCGAAGGCACGGAGCTTCTGCATCATCGACTCAGTCCCGTGGGGCTCTGATGTTTCCTTGGGGTCCTGAAGCGGCGATGAGCTTTCGTCAGTTGGGAACAGTCCAAGACCACCGGAGACGCCGAATGTGCCTCTCAAAGAACCGATCGCAGCTTTGGTTCTCTTATCATCAAACGATGAATACGCCACAAGCATGATGAAAAAGGCGCACAAAAGGATCATCAAAGAGGTAAAAAGCGGAACCCACCCTGGGAGCTCTTTTGACTCTTCTTCGGCCATCTTGCTTCCTACGTGGAGGGAGAACGTCTGGGCAATTCGACCGTTGCCGGTTCAGCCGACGCAGCCTCATAGGCTATTATAGCGAAATCTGCCATCAAGATCAGCGGAGAGCGCTCGGAGCTCTTTGTATCCATCGTGCCTACTCGAAGGAAGACCCGCGCTCTTTTGGCGCCAAGAACGTGTTGAGTTTCTGCTCAACCAGCCTGGGATTGTCCCCGCTCTGAATCGACATAATGCCGGATACTATCATCTCCTTGCGGAGCCTTTCCTCCTGTGATCTTTTCTTTAGCTTCGCGCCGAGAGGTATAAATATCAGGTTCGCAAACAAAGCGCCGTAAAAGGTCGTTATCAAGGCAATCGCCATCGCGGGGCCAATCGTGCTTGGATCGTCCATGGACTGCAACATCAAGATGAGCCCGATCAAGGTTCCAACCATCCCAAACGCGGGCGAATACCCTCCCATGGCTTCCAGTATTGACGCGCCAACCTTGTGCCGGTCGGATACATAGTCCATCTCGGTCTCGAGTATCTCTTTCACAAGCTCAGCCTGAGTGCCGTCAACGGCGAGGCCAATCCCCTTCTTCAGGTATTCATCGTCGATTTCCTTTGCAACACCCTCCAGCGAAAGCATTCCGTCCCTTCTGGCCTTTTGCGAAAACGAAACCAGCTGCGTAACCAGATCGTTGGGGGCCTTTACGCGGACGAAAACAGCGTGCTGAATCACGCCGGCCAGCCCCGTCATGTCCTTGAGTGGGAAACTGATGAGCGCAGCGCCGATCGTGCCGCCGGCCACGATCATAAGCGAGGCGACGTCGATGAATGCGCTGACTGAGCCTCCCATCCCAAACAGGACAAGGCCGCCGCCAACCAATAAGCCGACGATTGTCGCTATGTCCATAGCGCTTTAGCTTAACCTAACTTTCAGAGTCCTTTGAGCTTTTCAGACACGAAAAGACGCACTACTATTTGCGCCAATACATATCGTAACTGACTGTGATTTTCTTAACCCCTGCCGTGCTTTCGGCAACCGAAGGAGTCGCTCAGTTGTTTAGATACGAGGGATTGAGCAGTGATCTTCCCACGCATTTGCCAGAGGATAAGAGATACATCGAGACGAGATGCCTGTTGCCTTGAGAGAGTTCCAGGTTCCAACGAGTGGGTTCACGGACACTGTTGATATCACGGACCGCGTTACTAAAGCAGTATCACAGTCCGACTTCGAGAATGGGCTAGTAACCGTTTGTGTGGCTGGTTCGACGGCTGCGATATCGACAATCGAATACGAGTCAGGTGTGGTGCAAGACCTGAAAGATGCGATAGAAAAACGGGGTTGTGGTAAATAAGACTGGTATTAAAACCTTGGAATAATATTAACTTTAAAGGGGACCGATATGAAAAACACTTTATATTACGGGGATAATTTAGACATCCTACGAATGTATATTAAA
>CAYZPW010000108.1:0-11090 GCA_964480475.1 uncultured bacterium
CGTTTCAACGCGGTCATATAGATGGCTCTCATTGTATTAGCACCCGACTTCCAGTCGGGTGAGTTGAGGACGTGCGGGGCACCATCCTCCCTCCCCAGAATCCTCATCTGAGGAGAACGTAAGGGAGGGTGTTCGGCTATCCGAAACCCACAGCTGAAGCAGTGGGTTGATATGATGATAGCCTTATGTATAGCCGCGGCTGAAGCCGGGCGATGAGGGAACTCGCGCATGATGCGCCTCGGCCCCCTAACCTGCGAGCGAGCACCATTTCTAGGGGGACAAAAGCCAAGACACGACGTTACCTACAATCCAGGGTCACACCCATGTGCGGGGAGTGAGCTTGAAATAATCGAGCCGTGTGGTACGTTGCGTTCGCCTCGACCACGATGTAAGGTCGGCCACGAGTCGAGAACTACCATGTGCATACAAAGTGCTTTTGGGGGTGTTTGAATCTTGCTCATAGGCGTTGATGTAGGGTCTGTGGCGGTAAAGGTCGTCCTTATGGGCAGCGACCACAAGGTGGTTGAGCACCATTACAGGCGGATCAAGGGACGGCCTCTTCGCACGGTCAGCGACACACTGACAGACATTCTTGGGCGTTATGATCACGCCAAGATCAGGGCTGTTTGTGCAACAGGCGCCGGGGGAAGGCTCATCGCGGAACTTCTGAACGGCATCTTCGTAAATGAGGTGATTGCTCAGTATCTCGCTGGCCTGTTCTTCGACGGGAACGTCATGACTGTCATCGACATAGGCGGCGAGGAGTCGAAGCTGATGTTGCTTTCTCAGGACAGGGCGACCGGCGAGCCCTCAGTTTCGGACTTCGAGATGAACACGGTGTGCGCGGCCGGGACTGGCTCATTTCTAGACCAGCAGGCCACGCGCCTCGGCCTGTCTATCGAGGATGAGTTCGCGGAGCTGGCCCTGAAGTCCAAGACGCCGCCGCGAATAGCGGGTAGGTGTAGCGTCTTTGCAAAGACGGACATGATCCACCTTCAGCAGGAGGGCACGCCTGTCTATGACATCGTTGGTGGTCTATGCTACGCGATGGCTCGAAGCTTCAAGAGCAACGTCGTCAAGGGGTCCAAGATAAGACCGCTGGTCTCGTTTCAGGGTGGCGTCGCGTCGAATCGTGCTATGGTTAAGGCACTTAAGCAGGTTCTTGGACTGAACGATGGCGAAATGCTCGTCCACGAGCTCCACGGCGTTGCAGGCGCTATCGGCGCGTGTCTGCATTATCTTGGGTCAAAAGACGTGCCGGAGCAGTATTTCGAGGGGCTGTCGAAGCTCGACGAGTTCCTCCTGAGACCCTCGGCGGAGGAGAAGCATCTGCCAATGCTGTCGCTTGAAAACGTCGTGCTGCCGCGTGATGCACACGTGCAGCGGGCCAAGATGCCCAAGTCAGCCCGCCCCCTAAAGGTCTATCTCGGAATAGATGTCGGCTCCATCAGCACAAATGTCGTTGCCATTGATGATGATCTTAACTTGCTGGCCAAGTGCTATCTCATGACGGCGGGTAGGCCGATCGACGCGGTCGCTAGGGGGCTGTCTGAAGTAGGCGAGGAATTGCCGCGCAGCGTCAAGGTCGCCGGCGTCGGGACGACAGGCTCGGGTCGATACATGACGGGTGAGGTGGTCGGCGCTGACACAGTGAGGAACGAGATCACAGCGCAGGCCACTGCCGCGGCTGTGATAGACCCCAATGTCGATACGATCTTCGAGATAGGTGGCCAGGACTCGAAATACATCGGCCTCGAAAACGGCGTAGTTGTAGATTTTGAGATGAATAAGGTCTGTGCGGCTGGGACGGGCTCTTTTCTCGAGGAGCAGGCGGAGAAGCTCGGCGTTAGCATTAAGAGGGAGTTTGCGGACGAGGCGCTGGGCTCAAGGACGCCGGTCAGGCTGGGCGAGCGCTGTACGGTGTTCATGGAATCCAGCGTGACCCACTTCCAGCAGGAGGGCGCGAAACGAGAGAACCTTCTCGCCGGGCTGGCATACTCGATCGTTTACAACTATCTCAATCGGGTTGTGGGGACGAAGAAGGTCGGCAATAACATCTTCTTCCAAGGGGGCGTGGCTTTTAACCGCTCGGTCTGTGCGGCGTTCAGCGCGGTTACCGGCAAAAGGATCACCGTTCCCCCGAATCACGAGGTGACAGGCGCCATTGGCGCAGCTATGCTGGCCAAGGATGCGATGAAGGGACGCGCTGAGAGCAAGTTCAAGGGGTTCGACTTGAAGGACCGGAAATGGGAGCTTAAGACTTTCGAGTGCCACGACTGCGCGAATGTCTGCGAGATCCGAGAGGTCACAATGGAGGGTGAGCCTCCCATATACTACGGCTCACGGTGCGAGAAGTATGACGTGCGTAAGAAGGCCGCAACACACTCGCGCCGAATACCTGATCTCTTCGCCGAGCGCGAGAAGCTCCTGATGCGCTGGCATTCAAAGCCTGCTGAGCGCGCCTCAAGCAGCGGGATGACGATCGGAATACCCAGGGCTCTTCTGTTCTTCGAGCTTTATCCCATGTGGTCCGCCTTCTTCAGGGCGCTAGGCTTCGAGACCGTCCTTTCGGCAAAGACGAACAAGCATGTTATCCACGAGGGGGTTGAGTCGGTCAAGGCTGAGACGTGCTTCCCGGTTAAGGTTATGCATGGGCACGTGCTCGATCTCGTGAAGAAGGGCGTTGACAAAGTCTTTCTGCCCAGCGTGATCAACATGCCCATAGAGACGAAGGGGTTCGTCAATTACTACAACTGCCCGCTGGTTCAGTCGATCCCATACACGATCAGATGCGGCATCGATGGCTTGCAGCGGGAACGTATCCTGAGCCCAATTCTCTATCTCCAGCGAGGCAAGAAGGACACCGTAAACCGGCTGGTTCGGTTTGCTCACGAGGACCTCAGAGTCTCGCGGTCGGACGCGAGAAGGGCGGCTGAGGCGGCTATGGCTGCCCAGCAGGAGTTCACAACGCGTCAAATTGAGCTCGTCAACAGAGCGGAACAGGTTATCAGGGAATACAGCAGAGCCGTTGTGATAATCGGTCGCCCCTACAACACCAGCGACGCGTTCGTGAATCTCAATCTGCCGAAGAAGCTTCGGGAACTCGATGTCCTTGCTGTGCCAATGGACCTCGTACGACCTGACGTTTCGCTAACGCTGAAGGAACACAGTAACATGTATTGGCGTTACGGGCAGAGGATTCTGGGCACGGCGGTGTCCATAGCGAAGGACCCGCGGCTCTACGGCCTTTATATCACCAATTTCGGATGCGGCCCGGACTCCTTTATCGCCAGGTTCTTCTCCGAGATTATGGGCGAGAAGCCATTTCTTCAGATCGAGATCGATGAGCACAGCGCAGACGTCGGGGCAATCACCAGGTGCGAGGCGTTTCTGGACAGCATTGAGGGCAAGAAGCACAGAGCTGAGGTTGAGCCCCGGCTAGTCGCAAACCGTGCCAGCGAGAGGACGCGAGGAGTCAAGGACAAGACCCTTTACGTTCCCAGCATGAGCGATCACGCGCATCCCTTCTGCGCGGCGCTGGAGCGATTTGGCATCAACGCGGAGGTTATCCCCGAGGCGGACGAGGAGAGCCTTGAGCTTGGACGTCGTTACACGAGTGGCAGGGAGTGTTTCCCATGCATCGTGACGACTGGGGACATGGTCAAGCTCTGCCAGGGCGATGGTTTCGACGCTGACAAGGCGATGTTTTTGATGCCGACGACCTCTGGCCCTTGTAGGTTTGGGCAATACAGTCACGCTCAACGCATGGTTCTAGAGGCCATAGGCTTCCCGGACGTCCCCATACTCGCGCCCGACCAGGACAGAACCGGCGATTTCCACGGGACGCTCAAGGACGTTCCGTTGATGTTCTACTTTCACGGATACCGGGGTATGGTCTCCGTCGATTACATTGAGAGGCTGGCACGGCGCATCAGGCCCTATGAGAAGGTCCCCGGCCGAACCGACGAGGTTTACGGTTATTGCCTGAAGGAGATAACCCGCGCCACACGGGAAGGTGACGTCCTGAGCGTGTTGCCGAAGTGTTCCGCTCTTTTTGCTAGAATTGAGCGAGTTAAAACGCAGATGAGGCCCAGAATCGGCGTCGTGGGCGAGATATACGTCAGGTCGCATAGGTTCAGCAACCAGAACATAGTCACGCGGCTTGAGGCGCTGGGCGCTGAGGTCTGGATGCCGCCGTTCGCTGAGTGGACCTATTATCTTACGTTTATCCACGCCCGGGATGCCACTAGTATGGGCAAGTGGTGGGGCTTCACCAAGCTGCGCTCTCTCTATCTCTTGCAGCGACTCGGAGAGCGAACCATTCGAGAGGCAATCGGCGATTCGACCGGCTTATATCAGGACGAACCAATTGCACACGCAATCCACGCCGCCTCGCCTTATCTTGACGCCTCGTTCCACGGTGAGAGCATCTTGTCAATTGGGAAGATGGTCGAGTTCATTGAGAATGGCGCAACTGGAGTGATAAACCTCATGCCATTCGGATGCCTGCCAGGGACAATCGTGACCTCCATGCTGAAGAAGCTGCACGAAGACTTTGATGGGATACCCGCGCTCTCGATCAACTACGATGGCCTTGAGGACCCGGCCGAGCAAACCCGCCTCGAGGCGTTCGTGCACCAAGCCAAACAGCGCGCTGAACGAATGAAGGCGCGCGGCGAGAAGCCTCGATACTAATGGCGCCTCCCTCTGGGCCCAGGACAGCCCCACTCTGCCTCTGGGCGGTCATCCTTGGGGCGATCCTTCTGGCGCCGCATCTTCGGCCGATCGCGCTGCTTTTGCTACCGGGACTTCTGATCCACGTGATACCGGGCATCACGATTAAGGGGCCCATATCTGCTCTCACTAAGACGATCGCGAGCTCAGTATCATTCTGGATAGTCGCCGTGTGGGGCGCGTCATGGGTGGGGCTTGCTCTCTCGACCCTCTTCTGGGTGGTTTGCCCGGTTTCTGCCCTGCTGTGGCTGACTCTTGTCGCTCGGAGGACCATATCGCCGGCTATCTTCCCAAGGACACCCGTGCAGATCGCCGCGCTTGCGTCAGCCTTCGCCCTGACGATCTCGCCGTTCTTCCTCACCGTCGCCCCGCCCGGGGCCGACATGAGCATGCATGGGTATATCACTCGAATGGTGTATGAAGCTGGTGGGGTCCCGGACACCTATCAGCCTTACCTTCCGATCGAGGACTTCGGGCCGTTCTCAATCGGCTTCCACACCATCGCCGCCCTGGTCATCTCGGTGTCCGGTAGGGTGCTGCCCATGTACCGCGCCGTCCTTCTCGTGGACTGCCTCGTCTTTTTTCTGTTGTTTCTGTTCGTGTGGGGTATGATGTCTGACCGATTTCACGGCCGGAATGTGGCGGCTTTTAGCGCTGCGCTTGCTCTGTTCCTGTCGAGGAACCCACAGCATTTCTTTGCGTGGGGTGGGACCCCAACCGTGCTCTCGATTGCACTCATCGCTTGTGCTATGCCGGCGCTCCGCCGCCCTAAGGACCTCAGCCTGGGCGAGGCGTTCTTCGCGGCCCTCTGCCTCTCTTCGGCATTCCTCACACATCCGATGCCAGCACTCATCCTCGCTGCGATCTATGTCCCATACGCGGCATACCTGGTGTTTGCGGCAACTAGGCAGGCCGTTCTCTCGAAGCTCCTACTGCGCCTCCTCGTGATAGCGCTCATCTGCCTCACGTTCATTTCGTTCTTCCTCGTCAGATTCGAGAACAGGCTCTCCGATGACGAGCAGGAGTGGATGCAAGTGTGGGGGTCTATCACATCAGAGCGTTGGCACGGGACGGTCCTCGATGCACCGTTCACCCTCACTCGGCATCTGGCTCAATACGCCCTGGGCCCCCTTGCCCTCCCGCTGGCGTTTGCGCTGCTTCTCGCGATCTGGTCCCGTGATATGTACCATAGAATGGACCTCTATTTCGTGCTTGCGATTGTCGGTATCATCATCAACGCTCGGTATCAGCTCCTCCCGCATTCTGTGTTCATCCTGCCCGACAGAGCAGCCGCGATGCTGCCAGTTTTTGCGGCGCCCCTGATCGGCGCCTTGCTATCGAAGGCCCAAGATGCGGTGGCAGCGGTTATTCCTCAAGACCACGTGAGGCAGCTCGGCATCGTCCTTGGTGTCGCGCTTGCGTGCGCCTGTGCGTCAGGCAGCTATGCCTATTACATCAGGCCCGGCCTGGCAGAGGCGCCGGTAACCCCGGATGACCTTCGAGCTTTTGACTGGATTGACAAGAATACCCGCCCCGACGCACACATCGCCAACAACTACTCCGACGCTGGCCTCTGGATACCCACGATGACGCGGCGAAGCGTCGCTGTCCCACACGTTAACATAATCAACTGGTCGGAGACGAAGCTTGCGCTCGCCTCCAGACCCGCTCAATTCATCTACATCGGCGCCAGGTCCGTCTATCCCTTCCCGTTTGAATGGACCCCTACGGGTGTTGAGGCTCTGCGACCCACGCCGCGGCTGGTCTTTCAGAGTGGTGAGGCTCGGCTTTACGAGCTTGACCCCTCGCTTGCGCGCGCCATCTCGACCAATTTCGAGCGCCTCCTGGCAGGCAAGGCAAGAGTCGTTGGCGAGATCGAGCTCCTGCGGCCCGCCCAGGCCGAGACCCTCGCGACCCCACGCGTGGTCCTTGAGTGGGACCCGTCCGGGTGCGACCTTTTCAACGTGCAGCTCTCGCTGTCGCCTAACTTCGACAACCCCTTGCCAATCTACAACTCCTACCCCGCCGTCCAAATCGCTTCCGGCTCCTATGACATCACACCGCTCCGTCCATTGATGCCGCCGAACACGCCAGTCTATTGGCGCGTCAGAGGCCTCTCAGCGGCGGGGAGCGATCTCTTTGAGTCCGCAATCCGCTACTTCCTTCGGGAGTAAAGAAAGGGGACAAAAGGAGAAAAGGAAAAACGGAGAAAAGGAATCAATAAGAGGTGGCTCGCGTGGCGCAAGACACCGCGGACGGGCCTGTTATCCGCCTCTTTCTTTGAGCGCTCGTATCTGGTTTGAGAGGTAACTGCTCAGCTCGACCACCGCTGCCTTGAGCACATTGTATTGAGGTTTTTCGAGGCATCCTATCTCTAAAGCGACTCTTAAGAGGCTTCGAACCTCACCTGCGGAGCCTTTGGCAATGTTAAGGAAACGCAGATATTCCTTGTGAAAAGACCGCTCGAATCCCTCGGCGATGTTCGTCGGGATCGAAACTGCTGCTCGTCTCAGCTGATCTCTCAGCCCGAAATCCTTCCGCAGCTGCCCAGTCTCCGTAACGAGATAGACGTGTTTGACGAGCGCAATCCCCTTCTGCCAAACTAAGAGGTCCTCGAAGCTCTCTATTCTCTTATCGTTGGTTTGTCTCATTTCCTTTTTTCCTTTTTCCCCTTTCTCCTTTTGTCCCACCGTTCATTGTTTATGTTCAAACGGCATCGGCAGCAGCTCCTTGATCGGCCTCGTGATGAACTTGCACTCGCGGTTGGCCATGATCACTTCTACGTCGGGTGCGAACTCGAAGATCAGCTGCCGGCATTTACCGCACGGGGTCACGTAGGTCTCGCAGTCGGCCCAGACGGCGATTTTTTCGAACTCGCGGACCCCGCTGGAGAGTGCATTCGCAAGGGCGACTTGCTCCGCGCAGACGCTCATTGAAAGCGAGTGGTTCTCGATGTTGCAGCCGAGAAAAAGCTTGCCATCAGAAGACAGCAGGGCCGCGCCAACGGGGAATCCCGAAAACGGAACGATAGCGTTTTCCGTGGCCTTCTTCGCGCTCATTACGAGATCGATGTCTTTCATTCGTCACTCCCAGAAGTAGTGCCGTGATTGTCAGAATTGCCCTGTAGGGGCGGGTCACGACCCGCCCGTTCTAATCGATCGCTGCATTGAGGACACCGTATTCGATTGGATCGATATACATGGGCGGGTCTAAGACCACGCCCCTACAAAACTCGCATGCAAGCGGATACTAGCCTTCGTGACCGGGGGACCGAACCAAAGGCGCCCGAGGTCAGGCCAGCAGCCGGTGGTCGCCAGAGAAAAACTGCCTAGCCGTCAGTTGCGATACGATCGTTGCGACGACCGTTACCTGACAGAGAATCAGATAGAACACCACGACCTGTATGAAGACCGCGTCGAAAACGTCGGCCCCGGCGATTATCATCCCCGTCATCGCCCCGGGCAAGTGGACGATACCCACCAGCTTGAGCGACACGAGCGTCGGGGCGAGTGTCCGCCTCAGCGAGAGACGAAGGTGCTGCTGCATCGCCTGCGACGACGTTGCGCCGAGGCAGAGCGCCGCCTCAATCCTGGCCCTGTTGGCTGCGACCTCGTCCTTGACCCGGCCGAACGCAAGCGTGCCTATCCTTGCACCCGCGCCAATTGCTATCCCCGCGAGCGGAATCAGCGTCCTTGGCTTGGACGGCACAATAGAAAGCCCGGCGAGCAAACCGACCGAAAGAAGCGTCCCCAACGCCATCGCGACGAACGCGATCATCTGGGCGTGGGGCACGTCGGGCGCGGACCGGGCGCACGTGAACGCGCCGATCATAGTCATTGCGGAAAGAAGGATTACGACCGATTGGATGCTCTTGAGCCCGAACACAATGTTCAGCACGTAGCCGACCACCATAAGCTGGACAAACACCCGAGCCGTCCCGATCAGGAGGTCCTTGTCCAAACCAAGATTCTGCTTTCGCGAAAGGCCAAGCGCAATCCCGACAAACACAAGAGCAGTCAGGACCTGCTTCCAGTCAAGATTCTGCCAAATGGCTGCGACTTCAGCCATCTCCCAGCAACTCGTCACGGTTGAAAACCGGAAAGACCCTGTATCCCTTCGCCTCGATGTTCTCTTTCCCGCCCTCCATGCGGTCCAGAAGCGTTATCACCTCAACCACTTTGCACCCCTGAGCCTCAACCGCCTCGACCGCCTCAAGCGCCGACCGGCCCGTAGTCGTGACGTCCTCAACGACGACCACTTCGGCATCCTCAGGCAGCGGGCCCTCGATCTGCTTGCGAGTCCCGTGCCCCTTGACCTTCTTTCGCACAATGAAGGCGTCAACAGGGTAGCCCTCGTCCCAGCTCAATGCCGAAGCCGCGCTCGCTATCGGGTCTGCGCCGAGCGTCATGCCGCCAACGTGCCGAACTCCGAGCTCCCTAAGCCGCGACACAACGAGGCGCCCGACGAGGTTGAGGCCTTCCGGTGAAAGCGTTGTCATCTTGCAATCGACGTAGTAGCTGCTAGTCCCGCCGGAGGACAGCTTAAAATACCCCCTCTTGAGCGATCTTTCTTTCAGTATCTGCAAAAGCCGTTCTCTTGCTTGCATTGCTCTCTCTCCAATTCACTCAGGTGGCGTTCTCTGATTCACAGTGCCAAGTTTCAAGTTTCGAGTTTCAAGTTTCAAGTCGAAGATTTGACGCACTGCAAATCTCAGGTCTGAAGCTTGATGTGGAGAAGAGGTCAAACGCGGTGCGGCGATTTCGAACCCATTGGCCGTCGCGCACGCGCGTATGAAATCCGCAGTTCTTAATCCGCTATCGGGCCGATCGGGCTGGTCCCTGAGCCGGGGCCTGGCTTGAAGCAGAAGCCAAAGCAATCAACGCCTGACGTCGAAGGGGACATTCGACCTGTATCGACACGGACCTTGATCGCGGTGGTTGCCAAACGCCGAAACGAGTATTCATACACACCCGCGAATCTCTCTCCGTAAAGCGCATTTCTGTATTCGTGAAGCATCGACTCAACCATAATCTGAACCTCCTCGAAAGCGCCGGCCGGGTTCTGCACAGACACAGCCGGGACGGGGATATGACCTTCTATCGGGCGGCGAGAATCGAGGAAAATGCCATCGACAATGGTCGGCTGAACGAATGTGATCAGTATCTCGCTATCGTCAACGCGCTTGACTTCTGCCCGACCAGAAGACCTCACGTCACCGAATAGTCCTGCCCGCCTCGCGTCGCCGTGCCCAAACGAGGCCTCAAAGACAAGCGTGCGACTCTCAAGCAAAGGTCCGATGGTCTCGTTCTTTCTCGACGCCTCAGTTTGCAGAACCCAGCAATCATCAAAGTGCCTGACCACGCTCAGCGTCGAGCGCTGCTCGTTCGCGGGCAGGGGGCCGTAGCCCTCAATGGGCGGCCCGTCCAGCTCATCCAGATGCAGCAGTACATATTTGACACCGATCTCATTCAGAAGCTCCCCCGGCCACCTGGATATGTCCCGGCCCGAAAAGGCACTCTTGACTACCGCATTCTCCGGCGGGAAATAGCGGCTGTACCCGTTCACGATCTTCTTGTTGTGGAACAGTGCATAGTACTGGTATATCGCCTCCTGCCAAATAGACGGAACATCCAGGATCACAAACTCCTCGTCTTGCTGAGCGAGCCATTTATAGCAGGCTGGCATATTGGCTCTGGTGAGGGCTGGCTGATTTGCCAGAGGCAGCTTTGGGAAGACCGTCAAAAGCGCAAAGGCAACGACCGCTACCCGGAAGACATTTGTGGTCTTGGGCAGCGACTTGTCAGCCAAAAAAGTCTCAATCCTCCTAACCGCAAAGGCCAGCAGCATCCAAAAAGCAAAGGTGAAAAGGAGCCAGAACCTCGCGGGGGCCCTGATGGCCCCGAATGGTGGGACTACGCGGGCCAGCAACGCGAAAGGACCTTGTCCATAGCTGCGCCCTGCCACAATAATACTGTCCCCAAATGCCAGGAAATACCCCGCAAAAGCTATCGCAAGATAAAGCGCCTCCTCATCGGAGAGGCGCTGCATGAACCTGCCGGTCTTAAGCTTGCGAACCAACATTGCCGTGAGCCCGGTCAGCAGAAAGGCCCAAACCGGATAAGCGAGGGAGACAGGAGCAGATTGAGCGCGAAAGACTCGAACGCCGAAATGATTAATGACGAAGCCCGTCAGCATAATCGCGAGCGAGACGCGATTTGCCGCGACGACCAACCATAGCAATCGAGGGCGGCCCCGCTCTTGTCTCTCTGAACCGACATCAGCCGCGCGAGAGCGCCACCAAAGCAGCAGCCAACCGGCCACAATAAGGCCAACGCACATCGGGCCTGGAAATGGGA
>CAYZPW010000109.1:0-6950 GCA_964480475.1 uncultured bacterium
GCCCAGATTGCATGAGCTTCTGGGGCCAGAATCCCTCAAAGTCAGCCGCCCACCATGTGTGCAAGCGCCCCCACGCATACTATTACGAAAACTCCTCTTTACATACCACTTGCAGAGTCTGGATAACCGAGTATTCTTCTGTTCCGCCGCACGGTAGCCTTTTCGGTCAGCGCCGTGGCGAGAGAACCAACGAATGGACAACTGGGCAATGACGCATTCTCTTAGGCCAATTCTGCTCGTTCTAGGTGTTCTGGCCATTTTGCTTAGCTGTGCTTTTGCCGCGGAGGTCCTGCAAGAGGCTGATTTGGCGCAGAGCTGGCACGGTTTGTTCTTCGTTGACGCCAAGACGGGTTTTCTGGTCGGTGACGGCGCTCGAATGAAGAGGACCGACGACGGAGGCAAGGCCTGGGTCGAGTTGAAGAGCGGCATCCCTAGCGAAGTTCGGCTGACCGGCGTTTGGTTCTTCGATAGGGCCAATGGCCTGGTCTGCGGGGAACTCGGCACGCTCTACTCTACCGGAGATGGTGGAAAGACGTGGAGCAGGATTCAGGTGTTCGGGGCCGAGCTTCAGGACATGGCCTTTTGCGGCAGGAGGATTGGCTACGCCGTTGGCCTTTCAGGGCGGGTTCTTTGGACGCACGACGGAGGCGCGAGCTGGACTGAGGCGAGGCGGAGAACGTCGCGCCTTCTGCTTGGTGTGTCCTGTATTGGCGAAAAGCTCGCCTGGGCAGTCGGCCTGGGCGGGACGATTCTTCACACCTCCGACGGCGGCAGGACGTGGGACTTGCAGGATTCTGGGACCGCATCGATCCTTCTTGACGTGTGTTTCGTTGACTCCAGCAACGGCTGGGCCGTCGGCATGGCCGGCGTCATCTTGCACACCGCGGACGGCGGCAAGACGTGGGTGAGGCAGCAAAGCGGGGCAAGGCACGAGCTCAACGGCGTGTATTTTGTCAATAGGGACGTCGGCTTCATCGTGGGTCAAGAATCGATATTCCTGCGAACAACCGATGGTGGGCGAACCTGGCAAAAGGTGATCCTGATCGACAAGGATACGTGGCTCCACTCGATTTTCATGCTTAACGCCGAATCGGGCTTCTCCTGCGGCAAGAACGGGATACTGGTGTCGCTGCCTTAGTTGTAGGAGCGGCTTACGAGCCGCCCTCAATTCGCGGTCAGACATTAGAGGTGGCCGGCTCGTGAGCCGCGCCTACCATGCTCGAGAGAGACTTATGGGACAGCCTCGTAAGTGAGGGGCGCCGCTTTATGCGCCTCAGCCTTCAACGGGACCTGCCAGCCTCATTTTTCAAGAAGGGTTCTGAGCCTGGCGCGAAGCTTCAAGACAGCACCGGCATGAAGCTGCGAGACCCTGCCCTCTGTTATCTTCAGTATTGTGGCGATCTCTTTCATCGTTAGGTCCTCGTAGTAATAGAGAGCAAGGACCAGCCTCTCCTTTCGGGAAAGCTTCTCTATCTCCTTTCCGAGAAAGGACCGCACCTCTTCGGCGGCGTATTTCGTGTCGGGCGTTGGGATCTGGGAAGAGGCGTCCAGAAGCAGCTTGTCGTGGCTCCACTTATCGTCCTCGCTGGTCAGGACTGAGTCGAGGCTCAAAAGCGTCACGCTCGCGACCTTGCTCAACAGCTGCTCGAACTGAATCAACGTGAGGTTCATCGCCTCGGCCACCTCCTCATTGGTGGCCATCCGATTCCTCTCCTGCGACGCCCGAAGTATCGCATTCTCGATCTGACGCGACTCGCGCCTCACAGAGATCGGTATCCAGTCCTGCGAGCGGAGCTCGTCGAGAATAGAGCCGCGGATACGGTTTTCGGCATACGTCTTGAAGCGCACCTCGCGGTCCGGATTGAACTTGTTCATTGCGTCTATCAGACCGAGAATGCCGGCGTTGACCAAGTCGTCCGTCTCAATATGGGGAGGAAGCCTGAACGCTATCCGTTGGACGATATATTTGACATAGGGGACCATCTCAAGGATCTGCTGCTCCCGAACCTCGGGATCAGAAAAATTAGTCCCCGTTGTCGTTTTGGTCGAACTCATTGCTTTCGAGCTAGTAATGCAAACCCACAGAGGCCCTCAATCAAAACAGAAGAATCTACAAGATACACCACACAACTTCAACACGTCGGTCACGGAGTTTCTCCCGGTCGTGGATTGCGGATTGGCGACCTTAGACTTTGGACTTTCGACGTTGAGATAAGGAGTCTTTCTATCGCGGAGTCTTTTCTTAATTGACCTTGAACCGCCGGTGGGTTTGCGATAGTTTTAACAAACTCGCGTAGGACCGCAGGTTCTGAGTTGTATTTGCAGACAGGATGATCCTGTCAATTCGCTTGGATAGCGAGGTTAGCGACTGTTATGGTCCCCAATTTTAAGGTGATGTATCAGCGGGCGAGGGAGCTCGCGACGAAGGCCGGCCCCAAGAGGC
Organism: uncultured bacterium; assembly: GCA_964480475.1. Classification (GTDB taxonomy): domain Bacteria; phylum B130-G9; class B130-G9; order B130-G9; family B130-G9; genus CAYZPW01. The sequence goes on from CAYZPW010000109.1 coordinate 2,444, forward strand.
TCACGGTAGCGGAAGCAGCCGACGAGCACGTATTGCAGGCGGTTCACGACGCTTTTGAGGAGGGACTTGTTCGCGGGATACTGACTGGCAAGAAGGCCAAGATACTGCCGCTAATGGAAGCGATCGGGATGAGTGAGAAGGACTATCGCGTCGTCGATACACCTGACGCCACTGAGGCGGCGCGCGAGGCGGTTCGCCTGGTTTCATCTGGTGAGGCGGATATGGTCCTAAAGGGCAAGGCGCAGACTTCAACGGTGCTGCGCGCTGTGCTCGACAAGGCAATCGGCCTGCGGACCAGGAGGATACTGAGCCACGTGGGTGTTTACGAGATTCCGACGCACCCGAAGCTCTTGATCATGTCTGACCCGGGGATGAACATCGCTCCGACGCTCGAGGACAAGATACAGATCGTTGACAACGCGGTGGTTGTGGCAAATGCTTTGGGCATCAAGAATCCCAAGGTGGCGATCCTCTCCGCGGCGGACACGGTCAATCCGGCGATGCCGAGGGCTGTCGAGGCGGCGGTTCTGTCGAAGATGTCGCAGCGGGGCCAGATACGCGGCTGCATCGTGGATGGCCCGCTCACGCTTGACGCCGCCGTGACGCACGAAGCCGGTGACATGCTTGGCTCAAGAAGCGACGTTGCCGGCGACGCCGACGTTCTCATCGTCAACTCCATCGAGGAGGGCAATCTGCTGAGCAAGTCGCTGTCGATGTTTGCACACGCGGGATTCGCGGGTCTGATCGTTGGGGCAAGCAGCCCGGTCCTGATCGTTTCCAGGGCCGACTCCCGTAAGAGCAAACTCGACTCGATAGTATTGGGCGTTTTGCTTTGCGAACATCTTAAAAGGGTCGCCCTTTCGCCTCCGGCGCTGGAGCGCATTCTGACGTCAGAGATCAAGTTCGACTCATAATCTTCAAAAGAGGTGTAAATGGACAAACTATTCCTCTCTGGGAACGAGGCCATCGCGCGAGGCGCATGGGAGGCGGGTGTGCACGTTGCGACGGCATATCCGGGCACCCCTAGCACTGAGATACTCGAGGCGGTAAGGCATTACAAGGAGGTCTATTGTGAATGGTCGGTGAATGAGAAGGTCGCGGTAGAGGTCGCGCAGGGCGCCTCGATGGCCGGGGCGAGGGCCTTGGCCGCGATGAAGCACGTGGGTGTGAATGTGGCCATGGACCCGTTGTCAACCTTTTCATGCACAGGAGTCGTAGGCGGGTTTGTGTTTGTCTCGGCGGACGATCCGGCAATGCACAGCTCTCAGAACGAGCAGGATAACCGCTATCTGGCGAAGTTCATGCTGATCCCGCTGTTGGAGCCGTCCGATTCGGCTGAGGCGAAGGAGATGGTCGCTGTGGGCCTGGACATAAGCGAGCGTTTTGGCACGCCAGTCATGCTGCGTACGACGACTAGGGTGAACCACTCCAAGGGTATTGTTGGGGTCTGTGAGCGGACCGAGCACGAGGTCAGAGGCTTTGAGCATAACCCCAGCAAGTGGGTTATGGTGCCTGCTAACGCCAGGAAGAGGCGGTCGGCGGTGCTGAAGAGGCTTGGCCAGCTCCAGGAATACAGCAATGAATGCACGTTGAACTACGTTGAGCGCGGGTCGGGGGAGGATGCCAGGATCGGGATCATCAGCTCCGGAGTCGCATACCAGTATGCAAAAGAGGTCTTCCCGAGCGCATCCTATTTCAAGCTTGGCCTCACGCATCCGCTTCCGCTCATCCGCATCGCAGAGTTCGCCGAGTCGGTCGATCAGCTGATCGTCGTCGAGGAGCTTGAGCCGTTTCTAGAGGAGCAGCTTTGGGCGGCTGGCCACAAGGTGCTTGGCAAGGAGCTCTTCCCGCGGGAGGGCGAGCTCTCGCCTGACCTGGTGCGCGAGGGCCTCAAAGCGGGAGTCCAAAAGGGGCTGGTGGCCATCTCGGCCGATCATACGATTGTGGCTTCCGGAGTCTTTGAGCAGACCCAAGCCACGGACGCGGGCCAGGAACTGCCCAGACCGCCGACGCTCTGCCCGGGATGCCCGCACAGAGGAGCCTTCTACGTCCTCAAGAAATTCAAGCCCATCGCACTCGGGGATATCGGCTGCTACACGCTCGGCGTCCTGCCGCCGCTCTCGATGATGGACTCGTGCATTTGCATGGGCGCAAGCATCACCAATGCCATGGGCGCAAGCAAGGCGCTCGATAGGACGGACAACGCCGAGCCGGTGGTCGCGATCATAGGCGATTCGACATTCGTGCATTCGGGCATAACCGGCCTTGTGGACGTCGTCTATAACAAGGGCAACCTTACGGTGATTATCATGGACAACGGGACGACGGCGATGACCGGTGGCCAGCAGCATCCGGCCATGGGCAGAACCATTCGCGATGAGCCAACCACTAAGCTTATTTTAGAGGACCTATGCAGATCGGTCGGCGTGCGGCGGGTGCGCGTAGTCGATCCCTACGACCTATCGGAACTGGAAAGCGTAATGTCGGAGGAGGTAGGGGCGAACGAGCCCTCCGTGATAATCGCCAGGCGTGAGTGCGTCCTTGACAGACTCCGCCTGGGCCCGAAAGTGATCCCCTATTACGTCGATGGCGAGGCCTGTATCGGTTGTCGGAAGTGCCTGGAGCTTGGCTGCCCCGCGATAGTTGTCAAGCAAGAAGAGATTGAGGGCAAGACCAAGAGTAAAGCCCAAATAGAGGCGTTCTTTTGCACCGGTTGCTCGGTCTGTGCCCAGGTCTGTCCGGTGGACGCAATCCACATAAAGGAAGAGGATAAATGAGCCAAGGCAAGAATCTATTACTGGTAGGCGTAGGCGGCCAGGGGATACTGCTCGCCTCGGAAGTGATCTCCCAAGCGGCGATGATGCAGGGCTTTGACGTCAAGAAGAGCGAGGTTCACGGGATGGCCCAAAGAGGCGGCATCGTCTCTAGCCACGTCCGATACGCCGAGCGCGTCTATTCGCCCCTCATAGCGAAAGGTTCAGCCGATATCATCCTTTCGTTTGAGAAGGCTGAAGGCTACAGGTGGACAGAATACCTCTCTTCTGAGGGTGAGATCGTCACCGCCACGACCGAGATAGTTCCCCCGATCATTCACGTCATGGGCAAAAAATACCCGCACGACGTGCTCGACAAGATGCGGGCGCAGAATCTGAGGGTCCTGGCGATTGACGCCGCATCGGTAGCCGAGAGGCTGGGCAACATCCGGGCCATGAACGTAGTCCTATTGGGCGCAATGTCCTCTAAGCTGGACTTCACAGAGGAAACCTGGAAAGAGGCGATCAAAAGCCGCGTGCCCAAGAAGCACATCGAGCTGAATCTGAAGGCCTTCGACGAGGGCCGCGCCCTTGGGCAAAGCGCCGGGCAGGCCTAGCGCCGGGCTCAAGACAACCGTCCAAGCGTCACTGTCAGGCATCTGTTGAGCCACTCGTCATCATTTGGCCCCACTTCCCTTTTCGCCTTGTCGCAGGCCAGAGCTCGACAGACCATGAACGGCAGACTTCGTCGTGGTTCGCGGACACGACCGTCGGCTGAAAAGAAGGATTCCATTTTTCCTCTTCGCCTTTTGCCCTTTTTTCCTTTTCGCCCGTTTCCCCATTGGGGAAACTCCCTGCCAATCGTGTTGACAGTCTGAGGCATTATTGATATAGCGCACCCTGAACCTTTTGGGGGTTCTTCGTCTTTGGTTCAACATACCTTAATTGGAGGAAGAGATGGCGCAGTGCAGAGTTCAGTTTTCGCTTAGACCAGAGGACATGCCGACGAGATGGTATAACATCATCCCCGACCTGCCGGAGCCGATGCCGCCGCCGAAGGACCCTGACGAGGGCCCGTCGCGGCTTGAGCAGTTGCCGAAGCTCTTGGTCAACGAATGCCTCAAGCAGGAGATGTCGCAGGAGCGCTGGATAGATATTCCACCGGAGGTGCTGGAGCTCTATTGGAAGGCGGGTAGGCCGCGGCAGCTTTTCAGGGCCGTCAATCTGGAAAAGCACCTCGATACACCAGCCAGGATCTACTACAAGGCCGAGTTCTACAGCCCAACTGGCAGCCATAAGGTCAACACAGCACTGCCTCAGGTGTATTATGCCAAGAAGGAAGGCTTTGAGCGAGTAACAACCGAGACTGGCGCTGGCCAATGGGGCACTGCGCTTTCGTACGCGGCGGCGCTTGCGGGAATCAAATGCACCGTCTTCTGGGTTCGAGCGGTTCACGACTGGAAGGTTGACCGACTGGCATTGATGAAGATGTACGGCGCCGAGGTCCACGCCTCGCCCAGCCCTGCCACGGAATTCGGCAGGAAGCTCTACGAGCAGAATAACAAGCATCCGGGCTCGCTGGGCATTGCCATTTCCGAGGGCCTTGAGGATTCGCAGCGGGACGACAAGGCGGTCTATTGCCTCGGCTCGGTTCTCAACCACGTCCTCCTGCATCAGACGATTATCGGTCTTGAGACCAAAAAGCAATTTGAGATGGCCGGCGACTATCCGGACATGGTCATCTCCTGCCTGGG
>CAYZPW010000109.1:7050-10906 GCA_964480475.1 uncultured bacterium
GAAGCGTCCTGACCAGAGAAACACAGCCGTTCGATGACTGTGTAGATGGCGCCCTTCGGGTTGAGCTGGCTGCGCATCAAGAATATGTGCCTCGCCCTCATCGGGTCGATATGGACCTTTGGCATTCTCTCGATAGCGGTCCTGAGTTGATCCCTTGAGCTGAGGTATTTGACTCTGGCGAGCGTGATGTGGGGCCTGAAGGGTCGCGACTCTTTCTTGAAACCGATCTGTTCCATTGAGTCGGCCACATCTCTGGCAAGCTTGACAAGTCGTTCGCAGCCGTCCTTCACGCCGAGCCACACGATTCTTGGAGCGGAGTGCCCGGGGAACACGCCGACGCCGTCGAAGCTCAAATCGAACGGCGCGTGGCTGGCCGCGATTTCGGCAAGTTTCTTGGAGATCGCCTCGAGCCGTCCTCTGGTGCAGTCGCCCAGGAACTTGAGAGTAATGTGTAAGTTGTTGGTGCTCGACCAGCCGAACTTGCCTCTAACGCTTTTGAGCGGCTCAGGCACAAGCACCATCTGCTCTCTGATCGGTTGAGGTATCTCAATCGAAATGAAGGAGCGGATACCGCTCAACCTATTAGATTCATTACCCAGCACTGCAATCAAAAGCAAATCCTCTTAGATTGGCGCCGTCTGCGGCGTCGAATTAGATTGGTTACAGTAGCGATTGGTAAAGGCCTAGTCAAGACTGGCGAAGAGGAGTTTCCCCGTTGGGGAATGGGAGAAAAGGAAAAAAGGAGAAAGGGTGAAAAGGGAGGGACCAATCTGGGATGTGAGCATTCCAGAGTCCAAAGCTGACGCAAGAGAGGAGGGGAGGATTTGCCAAAAACTACTCTGTGCAATACGCGCAGATCGGTCCGATTCGTTCTCACCGGTCTATTATTTGGGTCTTTTTTTGTGATTTTTTCAGGATCAGAATCGCCCGCTGGAAGGCGGATTCCGGCCGATTCAGATTCCGTTGTAGAGTGGTTGCTGATAAAACTTGAAAAAAACACTTGACAAATGGATCCCGAGGCACTATGGTTGCTTTGTAAGAGTATATTAAAAGAGTTTCCCTTTAACTTGGGAGAAGCGGAGACGCGGTTAGAAAGGTAGTAGGAACTCACTGATTTAGCTGTTTCCTACCTCCTTTCCAGTTTGGCCAACTGGTCATTCCCCATTCTCTCCGCAATTGTCTCCCGAATGTTAGCGGAGCAAAGATTTCGTATGCTGCGAGACTGGCAGATAGTCCTGACCGCTCGAGGCGAGGCAAACTGCATCGGATTAGATCGTTTCGATACGGTCTGCGTCGCTGTGGCCGGGTTAAACGCGCCTCCTCGTATTGATAGCAAGAATCTTTGAAGAGAAAGGAGGCGATGTCGAGAAAACCATCCAGTTTGCTTTCACATAATAACTGAACGCAGAGCACGCGTGGCAGGTCTCAACGCCATGACGGATGAGGGATTTGCGATGTCGTGGGTTAACGATAAAGATCATATCTGAAAGATACCTTGTTTTAAGCCGCGCAGTGCAACAATACTAATGGAGGAGATGTATGCGAATTCGCACAGAGATAGTGATAACCGGCGCGACAGTATTGATCGTGTTGCTCGTAGCTGTGGTCGGCGCCTATGCGGACACACTTCACGTTCCGACTGAGGCCTATCCGACGATACAGGCTGCCTTGGATGTCGCTAGTGGCGGCGACGTCATCCAAGTCAGTTCGTTGTATGCGAACACCGACTCGTTTCCGATCCACGTCACTAAGAGCAACATCACGTTGCGGGGCGCCGGAATGGGGCTAACAGTCCTTGACGCAGGGGGCACCAAGAGTGATCCCACAACCCGGGTGATAAGTATCGAAGGAGTCAGCAATTTCACTCTTGAGGGCTTCACGATCCAGGGCGGCTCCGTGACGTACCCAGAAGAAGATGATGATTATGACGGTTGCTGGGACTACGACGACTACCTGTCCGTTGGCAATGGCGGCGGCATTTACTGCTACGACAGCACTGACGTGAAGATAAGCCAGTGCGAGATATGCAACAACTACGCTAAAGGGACCTGGGCTGCGCGCCATGGAGAAGGAAGTAACATTAATTGGTACTGTGTGTGGGGCAGTGACGGTAGCTGCATTCCTGGACGTGCTGGGGGCGGAGGCATATACCTCCGTTTCTGCAAGGATACAGATACCAAAACGGCGACGGTGACAATTACGGAGTGCCTCATCCATGATAACCAGACCGAAATGGGCGGCGGAGGCATCTGCACCAACTACGCGCCCCCCGAGGTCCGCCATTGCAGCATATACAATAACAAAGCGTGTCAGGGTGGCGGTCTTTACTGGTTCGATTACATTCGCGGCGACGAACACCCGAACCAGATAATAGCGCACATCCTCTTCAACGATCTGATCTTCGGCAATACCATCCAGCAGCCGGCGTATTGGGGTTGTGAAGAAGATGAGGGCGAGCACGACCCGTGGACCGACGATCAGGGAGGCGGTGTCTATCTGTCAAGTTGGGGAATGAACCAGACGTTCGAGATATACAGCACGACTGTTGCCGACAACGCTGGTTATGAGGTGTATATAAGCCACAAGTGCAATAATCCGATCATCAACGGGGCCAACGACATCATCTGGCCGGATGACGACGAAGAGGGCCACGGCAAACAGGGTTTTCATGATGACGGATTCAATGGCTCTGCCAACTTGACCTACTCGGACATCTGGTGGCATGACGGAACGACCAATGGAGTTGAGTATCCCGGGCCCGGCAACATTCTGGTGAACCCCAACTTCCAGACGCGTTCATCGGTCGTCACCGAGAAGTACTTCCTGGACCAGACCCTAACGAAACCGAACGGCCCGGTGAATGCAGGAGACAACACTGCCTACCACGCTCTCTCACTGGTTGACAGCGTTTACTCGACTGACGAGAGAGACAGCGCAACCTATAGAGACTTGGGCACTGTTGACATGGGCTTTCACTACGGATTCCACAGTGTCTCGTACGTGCAGCTTGTGTCGTTCACGGCTAACGCCGGCCTGAAGGATATCCTGCTGAGCTGGGAGACCGGGACCGAGATTGACAACGCTGGGTTCGTGATCTACCGCTCTGACGCTGGTCTTCAGGACTACCGCTGCATAAGCGGCCTGATCGGCGCCGAAGGAACGGCCGCGTCCGGGGCCTCCTACGCCTTTGTCGATGAGGATGTCGAGCAGGGAGGTCATTACGAGTATTGGCTGGTTGACATTGACACAAACGGCAAGTGGACGGCGCACGGGCCGGCCTTTGCAAAGGTCCCGGTTCTCGTTGAGCCGGTCAGGATCGAGCGCGAGCTGGTCGATTGGAGGGCTATCAGATGAGGATGATTCTACCTCATAACCAAGGTCTGAATAATACGGATTCATTTCATTTAGGAGGCGCTTCTATGAAGAAAGAAGGGCGTGGCTACGAGCCGCCCAGGGTTCTGACGCTGGATAACGAGACGCTGACGACCGTGCTTGGGCCCAGCCTGTCCTGCACGGGTTTTGGCGGCTCTGTTAACTGCTAACTGCTGAATATAGTAGCAGTTCTTTGCCTAGGCAGAAAGAGAAGATGTTAACCCTAATGCTGAGAGATTAGGGAGGTGATGGGACGGGCAAACGCGAAATCCTGGCGCTTTCAGGAAAGCAAGCGCTGAAAACGCCGCAGGGCGTTCTGCTTGCACGAAATAGCCGAGAAAACGAAGAAAGGAGGCAGCATAGGGAAAGAAGCTTGAAAATCGTGTCCCCTCTGCGGCGGTTCATCGCCCAGAGCATGCCTGGCGCGAGGAAGCCTCGCCGCAGGAGTGAAAAGGACACTGACTTTAGTAGGCTGAGAGAAAAA
>CAYZPW010000110.1:0-10882 GCA_964480475.1 uncultured bacterium
GACCGCGCCCCTACATCAACCCCTTTTTGCCTCTTCCCCTCTTCGCCTTTTCGCCCCTTCACCCATTGACGTTCACGGGCGGGTCTGAGACCGCGCCCCTACATCAACCCCTTTTTGCCTCTTCCCCTCTTCGCCTTTTCGCCCCTTCACCCATTGACGTTCACGGGCGGGTCTGAGACCGCGCCCCTACATCAACCCCTTTTTGCCTCTTCCCCTCTTCGCCTTTTCGCCTCTTCGCCCATTGACGTTCACGGGCGGGTCTGAGACCTCGCCCCTACGGAAACCTACCTGTAGCTGAAGTTTGCCACCGATAGCTCGCTGATAAACTCGAATTGGGAACCAGGCACGCATAGGGCGGCATAGAAAACGTATTCACCCGTTGGGATAGGATTGTCCAGTTCGAGCGTTAGAAGCGTCGTTGGCGGGATGTATGCGCCCTGCGGCAGCGTCAATGAAATCGGTGCCGGCGAGGTCCCAAAACCCGGGAAGAAATAGAGGTTCGGGTCGCCGGGCAGTTGAACCGCCGCGTATGCATCGACCGGGACCTCAGGCCCGGGGTTGCCGACGGTATAAAGCGCCCAAATGGTGTCATTTAGATGATACTGGGCCCTGTCGGTTACGACCGTGACAAACGGCGTGTCATCCTGGGACACGGAACCTGAAAGCCCTATCCGCTTCTCGGGCGCGTCCGGATCATTCGACCGAATGTCAATGTGCCCAGGCATGGCTATGTCGTTGCCGGACAGATAGAAGACATTGAGGCCTATCTCCTCGCCCGGCGGGAGCGTGAACGAACCTGGACCGACGAAGTAGAATGGGTCGCCGCTGGTCTCCAGGGCATCGACAGAAAGCTCGGCGGCGCCATCGTTGCGGACAACGAGTCTGAAGGCACGCACGTTCCCCACCTGAAGCGCGCCGAAATCGTGAGACCCCACGGAGACCCACAGGTCAGGCTCAGGCGCTTCTGGCTGATACAGCGTCGTGGAGCACGGGGTGTCGCCCGCAGGCTCCTCGTTGCCAGCCCTGTCCGTCGAAACAGCTCTGAACTCGTAGAGGCCCTCCCCATCGGAGAAGACGAACACAAACGTGCCTGCCCCATCGGGCATGGTGAGGCCCGAATCGGACCACGTAGAGGCCCCTGACAGGCGATATAGAAGCCTTGTCTCGACAACGCCGCTGCCCGCATCCAGCGCCGTGAAAAAAACCTCCACCGAAGGGCTGGAGGTTGAATCCGGCGACTCGCACGACGTCTCCGGCCACGCAGAATCGTATAGGACCGAGCAATGAGGCTCCATTGGTCCCGGCTGGGTGTTTCCGGCGTTATCGGTCGCAACAGTGTAGAACGCATACAGACCATTGCCACCCAACAACTCAAAATCGAACGTTCCCGACGCCTCGTCCGACGAGTACCCGGTCGGGGAGAACAATCCCCCTTCGCGCGAGTAGTAGAGATCAACCGAGGCGATGCCGCTCAGCGTGTCGGACGCCTCGAACGCAATCGAAACTCGCGGCCGGTTCGTCAGCTCGTCGCAGCTCGATGTTGATGTGGGCCGCTCGGTGTCAACGATCGTAACGCAGTCCGCCTGCTGCGGCGGCTCCTCCTCGTTGCCCGCCACGTCTCGTGCGCGCGTTGCGAAGTAGTAGTGGCCATCGCCGTCCTCGGGCGTGAATGTGAACCCACCCGAGGCCGCCCTAACGAAGAGGCCCGTGTCCTCCCATGCCCCGGCCTCGAACTTGTAGTAAAGCGAGACCTTGTCGATGCCGGATGCACTCTCCCCGGCCGTGAACGTCAATATGAAGGCTTTCGTGGCATACTCCGGGCCTTCGCACGTGGAATCGGGAGCGCTCGTATCGAGTATCAGACTCGCGTCCGGCGTGTCCTTTTGAGGCTCAACGTTGCCCGCCACGTCCTCGCACATCGTGTAAAAGGAATACGCCCCGTCGCCCTGCAAGAGAGCAACATCAAACTCACCTGTCTCGCCCTCGGCCGCGAGGCCAGCATCCCCAAAGTCGCCACCCTCGTAACTGACCCAGAGCGCCGTCCGCAAGACCCCGCTCGTCTCGTCGCTTGCCGAAAAGGCGATCGTAACCAGCGTGGACGTCACCAGGTCCGGCGCCTCGCACGTGGATGAAGGCGCGTGGGTATCGAGAATAGTGGCGCAACCCGGCGTCTTGTCGCCTGGTTCCGAATTGCCCGCCAGGTCGGTTGAGATCGTCTTGAACTCATATCTACCATCGGCCGGGGCCGCGAAGTCGAACTCCCCTTCTAAACCTTCAACAACCTGTGGCATTTTCACCCACTGAGCACCGCTCAAACTGTATCGGAGCTCCGTGAAGACCTGATCAGAAAGCGCATCGGCCGCCTGAAATGATACGGTGATATGAGCGTCGGTGGCATACTCGGGCGCTGTGCAGCTTGAGGTTGGCGGCGCGGCGTCGTAAATCGTGCTCGCCTGGGCCTCCTGGGGCTCGCCCGTGGTGTTGCCAGCCGAATCATTCACCTCAACCCAGAAATCATATAGGCCTTCTCCATCCGCGAATACGAATTGCAGCGCGTCGCTCTGCGGCGCGAAAGTAACGTCAGTCAGGCTCCAATCCCCTTGATCGAACCGATACCACAACGTTGCCTCGGCAAACCCGGAGACGGCGTCGGTCGCCTCGAAGGCGATGTCGAGCGTGCTCATGCTTGCCCACGCGAGGGTCGAGACGGTGACCCTGGGCGGGGTCCAATCGACGGCCGTCTGGGTCTTGGCGTCACCCGGTAGCTGCTCGACGTTTCCGGCCGGGTCGTGCGCCGCGGTCGCGAAGCCCCAGAGACCCTCAGTGAGCGCAGAATCGAAATCAAAGGTCCCGACAGCATCGTCGGAATTCGTCCCGAAATACTCCCAATTCCCACCATCAAACTGGTAGTACAGGTCAACGAGCACGACGCCCGAGAGGTTGTCTGAGGCCTCATATTGAACCTCAATCGCTGACTGAATCGCATACGCCGGCGAGACAGTGTTCGAGATCGGTGCGGTAGCGTCATAGACGGTTGTCGAGCAGGCCACGCCGCCCATCGACTCTGCGTTGCCAACAGCGTCAACAGCCGCAACGTCAAAATCATAGACGCCTTCCGGTCCCGGAAACGCGAACGAGAATGCGCCCCACGCGACACCGTCGATGGTCTCGAAGAGCTCCCACTCGCCACCATCGATTCGGTAATACAGCGTGGCGCTGCCGATCGCTGAATGCTCGTCGGTCGAGAAGAAGCCGACCGTGATTGACGACTCGGTCGCAAACTGCGGCGCGTCGCAGGTTGTATCCGGCGGGGTTGAGTCGAGCAGCGTAACCGAATCGGGAGCTGTCGGCTCCTGCTCGCGGATGCCATCATTGTTGGTAGCGATCACGAAGAAGCCGTATCGGCCATCGCCGAGGTCTGCCTCAAACTCGAAGCGGCCCGCCGTCTGGTAGGCCACAAGCCCGCTGTCCTGCGGGGCGCCTCCCTCGTAGGTGAACCAGAGTTCAACCTGCTGAAGGCCGCTTAGGCCTCCGCTCGCGCTGAACGATACATCAATCGAAGCGTCGGTCGCAACCGCTGGAGATGAGCAGCTTGAGATTGGCATGTTCTCATCAAAGACCGTGAAGCAGTCGGCCACTTCTGAAAACCCCTCCACGTTCCCCGCGAGATCGGAGCAGACCGCAGCGAAATCATAAGTGCCTGCGCCGTAAGGCGGCGCGAATGCAAACTCACCTGACGTGCCTGTCGCCTGGAGGCCCGAATACTCCCAGTCCCCTCCCTCGAAACTGAACAGGAGCTCCGTCTGCGCGATGCCAGAGAGCGAATCGCTCGCTATGAAGCTGACGGCAATGGGGGACTCATTCGCGGCAGCTGGCGAGATGCAGGATGAATGAGGAGCGGTCGCGTCAAACGTGCAGGCGGCGTCCGGCTCGGATGGCCTTCCCTCCGGATTGCCGGCCCCATCCGTCGCTATTGTGTAGAACTCGTATCGTGCCTCGCCGTCCGGGGCATCGAACTCGAATGTGCCTGAGCCACCCGGCATCGTGAGGCCAAAGTCCGCGAAATCGCCACCAGCGACCCGATACCACAGCGTTGTCGATGTCACCTGGGAGCCATTGTCGGAGGCGAGGAACTCGACAGCGATGCTTGCATGAGTCGAGTATGGCGGACACGTGCAGGAGGAACTCGCTGGCACGGTATCCACGATCGTTATCGTATCCGCGGTCGCGGGCGGGGTCTCCTCGTTGCCGGCCCGATCGAGTGCCAGTGTGTAGAAGCCGTATGGGCCGTCCCCTTCGGCAGGCACAAACTCAAACGCGCCCGAGTCGCCCTCGACTGGGTCGCCCCGCTCTGTGAAAGCGCCGCCCTGGAAGCTGACGAAAAGACTCGTGTGGTTGATCCCGCATCCCCAGTCCTCCGCGTCGAAAGTGACCGTGAAGATGGTCGAGGCGAACTCGGGCGAGGCGCACACGGAGCTCGGTTCAGAAGAATCGAGCACAGTGGCGGCGTCATGGCTTGGGGGCGGGTCCTCCACGTTTCCCGCCTTGTCCTCTGCCAGGCTGTAGAAATAGTAGGTACCCTCGCCCTGATCGGCGACGTAATCGAACTGACCCACCGTCCCTTGCTCCGAAAGGCCGGTGTCCTCGAACTCTCCGTCCCCGAATCTCGCATAAAGCCTGGTGCCTTCGATGTTTGTCCCCTCGTCGCTGGACTCGAACCAGATCGTTATGGCACCGGACGGGGTGCACTCAGGCGCTGTGCAGAACGATACCGGCTTCGCGGTATCGAGGATCGTGAACGCGTCGGGACCCATGGGAGGGGCCTCAACGTTCCCGGCGACATCTCTCGCCAACGTGTAGAAGTAGTAGTTACCGTCGCCTCTTTGGAAGTGAAAATCATAGACGCCCGAAGAGCCTGTTCGATCTTCGCCGGTGTCGTTCCACGCGCCGTTTCCGTATCTATACCAGAGCCGTACGGCCTCGAGGCCGGATTGCGCATCCGACGCAGCGTAGTCAATCGAGATGTCTGGCTCGTTTGAGGTCCGGGGGGCCGTGCAGCTCGACTGAGGAGCGACGGTCTCCACCTCGACTTGAGTATCCGGACTACCTGGGGCCGACTCCTGGTTGCCGGCTCTATCCCCGGCGATTGTGTAGAAGGAATACGTGCCGTCTCCGTCTTGAGGCGCGAACGAGAATGTCCCCGACTCGCCGCTCATCGGCTCGTCGTGCTGGCGCCAGGACGCGCTCTTGTAGCGATACCAAAGGTAGGTCTGATCGACGCCGCTGCCGGCGCCATCGCTCGCAGTAAAATCGATCTCGACCATGCTCGAGGCGTAATCAGGCCCAGTGCAGCTCGAGCTGGGCGCGCCCGCATCGTGGAACGTCTGCGCGTCGGGCTCTGCCGGGGGCTCCTCCTGATTGCCAGCCGCATCGGTCGCCATTGTATAGAAATAGTAGATTCCCTCGCCGTACGGGGGATTGAATGTAAACGTCCCTGCGTTGCCTCCCAGTGATTCGCCGGAGTCGGTCCAGCCGCCTGACCCGTATTTGTAGTAAAGGTCGGTCCTCAGCACGCCGCTTTCGGCGTCGGACGCCGAGAAGTCCACCGCTATCGGGTCGCTTGAGTACTCGTCACACCAGCACGTCGATTGGGGCGGAGAGCCATCAACGCTCGGTCCCGAATAAGCCCCCGTTGCAGGCAATCTTACGTCATCGCCTCGGCCGTCGTCGTAGTAGAAGTAGAATTTGTGCGTGCCCGACGGCAACAGCGTCTCGTATGAGTATCTGCCGTCGCTCTCGGTCCCGGTCAAAAGCGACATCGCTTGCGGCTGCCCATCGATATAGACGTCCTTCGTGCGAGGCCTGTCGCCGTCCTCGTCGAAATAATCCACCGAATAGGTGAACGTATCTGTCTCGACGCCAGAGTCGGGGGAGACGTCGCCGTTGGAGAGCTCCGGCGGTTCGTTGGCGCCCCCACCCGTGACAACAAGCGCGTATGGCTGGGGTCCCATTGGTGTGTTGTGGGCTGTCACAGTTACCTGATACGTGCCGGGACTCGGGTCATCTATCTGGACACATTCCACAACGTTCAGCCGGTCGTAGGAACCACCAGGCGCCGAGCTCCCACCCGAGTAGTTGTTGCCCCTGAAAGTAGTCGAATCGGACGCCTCAACGGTAAGGTCAAGGTCATTGACCAGATTGGCGCCGGCAGAGAGCGACGATTCATAATCGGTCCAAACAAGCGTTATCTCAAGCTTGCAGTTACCCGGACACTTGATCTGATAGGTGTCATCCTGTCCCGTTGAAAGGCCCGGCGACACGTCATAGACATCCATACGGCATTGATCGCCGACGAAGTAGAGCGCGTCATCAAGAAGGATGCGGCCCCAGCCCTGACCCGTGCTGGGAATTGGGTCGTCGGTGTAATCGCCCGTCATATTCATCCCGGAATTGACAAGCGTCGCCTTTAGAAGGGCAGCGCTCGGCGTGAACTCGTCGGCCGGTGTCGCAGAGCCAGTGGGATAATAGCCGTCGGTGTAATACTGTCGAACGAGCGTGGCCAACCCCGCCGTCGTGGGACAGGCCATGCTCGTGCCCTGCATGTGCGTGAGGCCACAATTGTAGGTATAGACATTGTAGTCGGAAGAAGCCGACTGAACCGTCTGCCCTGGTGCGCACACCGTGGGCTTCGCGCGGCCGTCTTCGGTCGGACCGTTGCTGCTGAAGGACGCCACGTTTTCGGGGTTCTGCCCAGAATAAACGTTCTGTGATGCGCCTGCTGTAACGAGGTTCTTGGCCGTCGCGGGAGCGCCTACCGTGTGCTCATTCGGGCCAGTGTTTCCGGCAGCGAAGACGATCAGGAAGGTGGGGTTGTCCCACATGAACTCATCAACGTCCTGTGAAGAAGCGCTGTAGCCGTTGTAGTCGGTGCCCCAGCTGTTGGAGTGCACTCGCGCACCGGCGTTTTTCGCCTGACCAAACAGCGTGTTCAGGTTGCCCGGTAGGCCCACCAGTATTCCACCTTGACCAACATCCTGAACGACCAGCTTGGCGCAGTACGCCATCCCGTCGCCGGTGTCGTACCCCTCCGGCGTGGCGGAGTTATCTCCCCCTATCGTGCCCGCGCAGTGCGTGCCGTGACCGTAGTTATCCCAGCCGCCGTCGCCGGCAAGGTCGTAATACACGATGGTCTTCCGCTGGTCGTTGTTGACCGACGAATCCGGAAGTCCCTCCGACGAGTCGTAGAAGAAACAACTATCGGCGTCGAGTCCTGTATCGGATATACCTGCTATCTGCCCTTCGCCGTGGATGCCGTTGTCCCACACCGGCGTGCTGCCGGACGAATAGGACTGGCATATCCAGCGAGAGTTGTCGTTCAGCAGAACAGGGACGTGATACGGCTCAATCCACAGGACATTCGGACGGCGGGCTATTCCTGTCACAAGCTGATACAGATCGTCGCGAAAGACCCTGACCCTCAACCGCTGAGTGGTCTTGAATACGGATTCTCCCACGATTTCCGCTCGCGCCTCGCTCGAGAGAACCGCATCAACCAGCGAATCGAGCGACTCACGGCTTTCGCCATACTGCTGGACAATGATCTCCACAGAATCATCGCCCGAAGAAACTTGAAGCAGGCTTGGACTTATCTTGAAGGCTGGCTGATAAAGCCCTGTCCAGGCCACGTCCCATGTGCCGTCGCGAGGCCACTGAGACACTTGGTCCCAACATTCGTCTGCCATCGTAACGAGATAGGCGTAATCAGGCAGATAACCCACTACCCTCGCGCCCGCATCGACGAGGGCTTCTCGTTGACCATGCCCCACGGGGCCCGAGAATTGGACGATATAGAGGCCATCGGCGCCCGGCGGATACGACTGGAGCAGAAGCTCGTCTGGTATTCCGAGCGCATCAATCTCCGCCGGGTCAAAACTCAGAAGCCGCAGCTTTAGAAGCGGCGGCTCGGCGCCTTCGGGGACGATAGCGATCGTCAAAACGTAAGCCATAAGGCAGAATAACACAACAAGCGACGCTTTCTTCAGCATTTGATTCTCCTCGGTTACAGAGCAAATAGGGCCTAAAGTCAGATCAACATTTGGCAATATTACTAAATCGCCGCAGAAAGTCAGCTCTTCTCAATAATGACACACGTTCGGCAGGCAGAGGTTCCCGGAACAGCAAGCCGGTGTAACGGGCCGTGGTTCCTGCGCAATGATTGACTGCTTGGCCGCTTTTGAATAGATTGCTGTGTGCAACCAGTCTAGGCATTGAAAACGTGAATCGCTTACATGAGTCGGAGGTGAAGTGGACGAGAATATCGAGGCGCTGCACTTTGACTATACGAACGCTCTGGAGAGTGCGGTCGGCAGAGAGAATGGCATAAACGAGGACCTGCTTTCGGAGTTTGCGGCAAAGAGAGGCAAACAGGCGGCCGAGGCGCTGGCTGGGATGCGGGCGGAGGGGAACCTCGCCTTCGCTGATGTGATCTACCAGGAGAAGGTCGCAGCAGAGGCCAAATCGCTCGCGCAGGAGCTTAACGGCAAGTTCGAGAACCTCGTCGTCATGGGCATCGGCGGCTCGGCGCTCGGCAACACGACGCTTCATTCAGCTCTAATACATCCAATGCACAACCTGTTGAGCAAGGAGCAGCGCAGTGACAGGCCCAGGTGGTTCGTGCTGGACAACGTCGATCCTGACCTCACGTCCGCGCTCCTTTGCACGCTCGATTTGTCGAAGACGATCTTCGTCGTGACGAGCAAGTCAGGCACGACGCCCGAGACGATGGCCAACTTTGTAATCGCCTACGAGCGCCTCGTGAACGAGGTCGGCCAGCCGAATGCGGCGTCTCACGTGGTTGCCATTACCGACCCCGAGAAGGGCTTCTTGCGCCAGATTGCGACACAGAATAGGTTCTACACATTGCCAATCCCACCGAAGCTGGGTGGCAGGTTCTCAGTGCTCTCAGCCGTCGGTCTCTTCCCCGCCGCACTTTGTGGCATCGACGTTGACGGATTCCTTCAGGGCGCCCGCCGGATGGTCGAGGCGTGCCTCAGGGGGCGCGATGTGATGCAGAGCCCCGGATACCTCGCCGCGACGGTCTATTACCTCGCCGACACGACTAGAGACAAGCACATAAACGTGATGTTCCCCTACAGCGGGCGGTTAGTGACGTTCGCGAACTGGTTCGTACAACTGTGGGCAGAGAGCCTCGGCAAGGCGCAAAGCCGCGACGGGGAGACGGTGAACGTGGGCCAGACGCCGATTCCCGCCGTCGGCGCAACCGACCAGCACTCGCAGAACCAGCTCTTCATGGAAGGCCCGTTCGACAAGATAATCACCTTTCTCGACGTGGAGCGATTCGACCGCGACCTCACCATCCCAGACGACTTCAGGGACGATCCCAAGATCGGCTACCTCGCGGGCCACACGCTCACCGAATTGATCAGGACGGAGAAGCTCGGCACCGAGCTCGCCCTGAAACAGCGCTCAAGGCCAACCTGCTCGATAACTTTGCCACGTATCGACGCCGAGACGATGGGCCAGCTCCTTATGATGTTTATGCTAGCCACCGCCTTCGCAGGCGAGCTCTACAACATCAACGCCTTCGACCAGCCCGGCGTCGAATTGGGCAAGCAGATCACGAAGGAGAGGTTGACGCAGAGATAATCATCAATGGAACAAGAAAGTTGAAGATGTGTGCTTATTATCCAGAGTCAAAGGTTGAAGTCAGCGGATTCATCGCAAGACATTACGATATATTAATGGATATGATGATATTGGGGAGATACTCTTCTTTCATCCGAAAAGCTATTCGGCTAATGGGAATTGGCTCAACTGACAAGATTCTCGATTTAGGGGCAGGGACAGGCAGGAACGCCTGCCTGATGGCGAGGTATTGTTCGTCAGAAGGAGAAATCGTAGGGCTAGACATATCCAAAGAGATGATATCTCAGTTTGAAAAGAACTGTCGAGATTTCCCCAATGTCAAAATCATCAATGCGAGAATTGACCAGGATTTGGCCTATGAGAGATATTTTGACAAGGTCTTTATCTCTTTTGTGTTGCATGGATTTCCTCAGCAAGCAAGGAGCCAGATTATCAGGAATGCCTTCAAAGCATTAAGAAGGGGCGGTGAGTTCTTTATATTGGACTATGCTGAGTTCTCACTGCATGACACGCCGTTTTATGTGAGGCTGCCTTTCAAACTTGTGGAATGTCGTTATGCATTTGATTTTATTGAAAAAGATTGGGGAAAGATATTATTCCTGCAAGGGTTCAATGATTTTAAGGAACACTTTTTCTTCAGCGGATATGTGCGATTACTTAGGGCGGTAAAGAATCATGAGAGCACTGACCTTCAACTTGAAGCAGATCGGACTTATCCGGACGCCTTACACAGACAACGCACCGTATCAACCGGTGGATGAGGACAAGGGAGATTTTCGCATAGTCGTCGATTCCCAATACGTCCGTGGCCTTTATAAG
Source organism: uncultured bacterium (assembly GCA_964480475.1). Lineage (GTDB taxonomy): Bacteria > B130-G9 > B130-G9 > B130-G9 > B130-G9 > CAYZPW01. The sequence goes on from CAYZPW010000110.1 coordinate 10,486, forward strand.
CTTGCGAAATTTCGTTATATCTATGTTATCTATTTCATAGACCGTATAAGGCACAAATTGTCAATGGAAGTATTCCCTCCCTGGGCTGATGGTTCGAAAGTCGGTCTGTTTGCAAGCAGGTCACCAGTCCGACCGAATCCTATTGGCCTTAGCGTTGTTCGTATAAAGCACATTGCAGGTAATGAGATCGAAACATCGGGATTAGATGTGTTTGATGGGACTCCATTACTTGACATCAAACCCTACGTAAAGGATTTGGATGCTAAGACCGATGCCAATTATGGTTGGATAGAAGAGATAGCTGACAGAGAGCATCTCTTTTTGCACGTCAGGGGCATTCCTCACGACTATTGAGATGATCCGGCTGAGTGCAACTTCATATGACAGCAGGTTCGCG
>CAYZPW010000111.1:0-3016 GCA_964480475.1 uncultured bacterium
TATGGGCTGTGGGGGGGTGTAAAACACCCCCCCCCCAAAAATTTATCCCCATCGATCCTGTGTCTTTATACCAACTTACTTTTTGGGGGGGGGGCCCCCCCCCCCACGCCCCTACACAACCGCAGCGACTTATGTGCAAGCCTCAATCAAACTCATCGGGTCAAGTGAATCATCCATACAAACAGTTCGCCGAGGTCTCCCTGGGCATCGGCGCAGAAAAGTGCTTCACTTACGCCGTTCCGCAGCATCTCAGCCGGGACGTAGCCGTCGGCAAACGAGTGATAGTCGAGCTGAGGACCCGACAGCGCATCGGCGTCATCATACGCCTCATCGCAAGTTGCAGCCTCTCATCTGTCAAGGAGTTGATATCGGTCGTCGATAGTTTGCCCGTCCTGTCGCGCAGAATGCTGAAGCTCATCGAGTGGGTTGCCTCGTATTATCTCGCGCCTCTTGGCACGGTAGTTGAGGCGGCGGTCCCACACGGTCTTGGCGAAGTTAAGGGGCAAATCAGCGAGGGCGGAGTCGAGCGAACCAGCAGGAGGGGGAGACGGCCGATTGATATCATATCCTCGCTGCCGGCCGACCTGTGGACCGACAGTAACGAAGCGACAGAGAACTTCGAGCTCACTGATGAGCAGCGCGATGCGCTTTCGAGGATAATCGCCGCGGCGGACGCAAAGGACACGAAACCGATTCTGCTTCACGGCGTGACGGGCAGCGGCAAGACGGAGGTTTTCCTTCGCGCGACCGAACACGTGCTGAAAAAGGGCAAGAAAGCGCTGATTCTCGTCCCGGAGATATCCCTCACGCCAGCGCTGCTTTCGCTTTTCGCTCGCAGATTCGGCGACAGGGCAGGGATATTTCACAGCAAACTCACGCCAGCGCAGCGTCGGGACCAGTGGGAGCGGGCCTATCGCGGGGACGTTGACGTGATGATCGGCGTCCGCTCGGCGGTATTTGCACCACTTGCGAGTCTGGGCCTCATCGTCGTCGATGAGGAGCACGAGGCGACCTACAAGCAGGAGCGCGCGCCTCATTTCAACGCAAGAGACGTCGCTGTGGTCTCAGGCTCGATCTTCAAGTGTCCCGTGGTCTTGTGCGGCGCGACCCCGTCGCTTGGGACGTTTCACAATTCTATCAAGGGGAAGTACCAATACATCTTCCTGAGTCAAAGGGTCGATTCACGCCCGTTGGCTGACGTGAAAGTGATCGATATGCGACAGGAAGCGCAAAAGAGCTCGTCGATCCTTGCCGATGAAGCCTCTGACGCCGTGGCGAGAACCCTTGCGGCCGGCGAGCAGGTGCTTCTCTTCATGAATCGAAGGGGGTTTTCACCGTTCTTGATTTGCAGCAAGTGCGGGCACGTCTTTCGGTGCGACCATTGCGACATTACGCTCACATACCACAGTGCTAGAAGCTCATTAGTCTGCCATTTGTGTGGGACAAGACGACCCGTGCCGACCCAGTGCGACGCATGTCGTTCGGACCAGATCAAGTTCATCGGTTTCGGAACAGAGAAGGTTCAAGAGGAGGCGTCTCGGCTTTTTCCCGACGCAAGTATCCTGAGAATGGACAGCGACGCCATCTCGACGAGGCGCAAGTATGAAAGGGCCTTGTCGGCCGTTACGAGAGGCGAGGTTGACATCATTGTCGGCACCCAGATCGTCGCCAAAGGGCACAATTTCCCGCACCTGACGCTGGTAGTTGTCGTGCTCGCTGACACAATTCTCAACCTGCCTGATTTTCGAGCTGCGGAGCGGACTTTTCAGCTTCTGACACAGGTCAGCGGTCGCCCAGGCAGGTTCAGCCGACGTAGCTGCAAAGCGGCGAACGAAGTCCGCCACGCCAAGCAGGGAACCGTCCTGCTCCAGACGTATTCGCCCGAGCATTACGCCATCAAGGCGGCCGCGGCGCAGGATTATACCTCGTTCTTTGAGCAGGAGATGAAGTTCCGGACGAGATTGGGTTTGCCGCCATTGACGAGGTTGGCGTCCGTGTTGGTCTCCGGCAAGGATTACAAGAGGACTTCAAGAGCAGCGGAATGTGTAGGGGAGGTCCTGCGGGCAGGTTCAGCCGACGTAGCTAGGGCTTTCAGCCGCCGTAGCTCTTCGAGCTACTATGGCGAAGGAGGCACCATGGCGAAGTCTGCTCGGCCTGACAACATCCATATCCTCGGGCCGGCCGAGGCGCCGATAGCGAAGCTCAAGGACAGGTATCGGTTCCAGGCTTTTGTGCGCTCCTATAGCTCCTCGCGGCTGCATAATTTCCTCTTGGAAAGGCTCAAGGCCCTCAAGCTTGTCCGCCATGGCCTGAGCGGAGGTCAAAGAGCCAAAATGGGGCCTTCTGACATCCGCGTGACGGTCGATGTCGATCCCGCCTCTATGCTTTGAGAGTCAGCGAGTGGAAGAAGCCCGGGCTTGGGACACCCACCCCTCAGCTTCGGATTCGCCAGGGACAGGAATGAGTCTTGCTGGCTACTTATGGTCTCTCCCTTTTCGCCTTTTTCCCCTTTTTCCTTTTCTCCCGTTTCCCCAATGGGGAAACTCCTCTTAAAGAGAGTGCTTGACATCGCATACGTGCCTTATTATAAAGACAAGACTAATTATAAGAGGGCTATGGCCCTCCATGGATGCTATCAATCTTCGATTTCACCGGAGGTAACACGGATGAGAAGTGCTTTTGTATTAGGGTTGCTATTGAGCGTGCTGCTCGCTAGTTTTGCGTTTTCGGAGGATACGTCGGGCAAGTTTGGGATCAGTTTGGAGGGCGGCTGCTACGTGCCGGAGCTCGGAGAATTGCACGACGATTTCATCTATGGCGGCACGTTTACGTATCATTTCCTGCCCTGGCTCTTTGGTGAGATCAAGGCCTCGATGTTCTACGATCGCATCCCGGAATTCACCAAGACCGAATATAGGCAAAGCTACTACTGTCGGATCATTGACGGCGTCAAATACCCGGCCGGTCAGAGTTCGAGTGAGGTTGAGGCCGACTACGAGAATATCATAACGAGGAT
>CAYZPW010000111.1:3026-10735 GCA_964480475.1 uncultured bacterium
AGTTGACCTCAACGTGGGGTTTTCCTTTCTGAAGGACAAGAAGATCAACCCTTACGTTTCGGTTGGCGGCACCTATTTCTCGGCTCGCGTCGATGAGCTACCAAAGATGAACGACGTAGCGTGGGGCTTCAACGGAGGACTTGGGGCGGAGCTCTTCCTTGCGAAGCTATTTGAGGACAGGGCAGATTTGGCCCTGGTGATGGATTTCCGGTATCGTTGGGGCAAGGCCAATTTTGGGCTTGGCTATACATCAATGTCTGAAGAGTATTACTCGGTAAGCGAGTCTGAACGGCTCAAGAGGAACACTTACAAGACGACCGAGCTTAGGGACATGCCTGACGATCTCGATCTGGGGGGAATCAGCGCGACGGCAGGGCTCAAGATATACTTCTAGCCGGACGGCTTCCTCCGACTGACCTCTCGGCTGAAGCGCAACGCTGCCGATCCGCCGAAAGGCGAAGAGTCGCCAAACTGTCAGGTCGTGCCCGTGACTGATTATCGCATGTTTTCAAGCAGGACTCTCACAGCAACGAAAGGAGGGCAGTGATGCGTGTCAAGCCCTTCGTCCGGTGGGCAATCGCCGTTGTTGCGGGACTGGGTGTCCTCACATTTTGCCTTTCTCAAGCTGAGCGAGCGGCTCGCATAAGCGAGCTCGAGGCCTCTTTCCCATATCTCTCAACGCTTGTCCGGACACTTCGGACGATAGACGAGTTCTACGTTGATGAGGTGGATATGGGCAAGCTGCTCAGACATGGGACCAAGCGACTCGTCTCGAGCCTCGATGCTCGCTCAACGGTAGTATTTGCCGACGAGGGGCGTCAACCGCAGGCGGACCTCGGCTTGAACATCATGTTGAAGGGCGGGGCTTTTGTTGTGATCTCCTGTGAAAGCGACTCACCGTCAGCTGCCTCTCAGATAGCGCCTGGCGAGAGGATAGCGGCGATTGATGGCCATTCAGTTGGAGGCTTGACGCTAGATGAGCTTCGGCGGAATCTGCAAGGCGACCCACAGAGCGAGGTTACGTTGACGGTCTATGGCCCCAACGACTTCAAGATGAAACATGCAAAGCTCCAGCGCCAGATTTACGCCTCTTTTCCGGCGGATTATGCCGTGGGCGAGGACGGTATCCTCCACTTCAGGGTTCGCAGGTTTGCCGATGGCGTGTTCAAGACGTTCAAGGAGGCTCTATCTCAGTTCGGAGCTTCTCGATTGAAAGGCATCATAATAGACGTCAGGGACAACATCGGCGGCTCAATTGAGGAGGTCAAGGACATTTGCAGCCGCTTTGTGAGGTCGGGACCCATCTTCGTCCAATCGAGCGGCTCCAACATGAAAAAGGTCGCGAGAGATAGCAGCGTTGTCGCTATGCGCGAGGTCGTTCCTGTCGTCGTTATTGTCAACGAGCGCACCGTCGGCGAGGCGGAAGTGCTTGCCGCTTGCTTGCGCGGGCATAGGATCGCAAGGCTCGTGGGCAAAAAAACATTCGGATTTGCCCTCGGCACGGACTGCATCGCCACTACGGACGGGACGAGGGTGATTCTCTCAACGTCGGAGTACTTGGGGCCCTTCGGTCAGAAGGTGCACAACTTGGGCCTCGAGCCCGACATCACCGTTCCGGCGGAAAGGGATACGCTTGTCCGCCATAGCCTGAGCGGAGGTGGAGACGACGACCGCCAACTTCAAAAGGCACGCGAGGCGATCCTGAATTGGACTCCCATCGAGGAGGCACCACCGGCCGCCGAGAAGGATGCGGCATAGCTCGATTCCCTGACCGGTTGCTCCTATGCGCCCTGCGTGTTTGAGAGTCAGGCCCGGATTCCTTGAGACATACCGGGGGAATCGTGGGCGAGAACAGAGCGCCGCTGCAGCGGATGCACTCGGTCCCGCATCGTTTCTCCTTTTCATTGCCCGCCATTTTTCCTATGCTCTATCAGTAGTTCCATGACGGGAGCAAGATAGAGAGCAATCCGAATCAACAGAAGGACGGCTATGTCATCTCGCGTGCCCAAGGGCAAGCGCCCGAAAAGCGGCCAGACCGGAAAACGGAAGGCGTCGTCATCCTCCGCCTCGAGGCCCAAGAGGCGCGGCGCGTCCACCACCAAGAAGCGAAGAGCTCCCCACAAGCCACGAAAGAGACGCACGCCCCGCGCCATCTCGCCGTTCGTATTCATAATCGCAGGGCTATTCGGGTTCTCGGTGGCGATATTCGGTCTTGATTTCCTCCAAACGAAGTATGGCCGCTCGCCGGTCACGGTCGAGCTGTTCACGTGGGCACAAGACAAGGGCCTGTTCTCGCCCGGAGAGCGGCAGCTCAGGTCCGAGGCGCTGCGCAAGGCCGTCAACGAGGCGCTGATAGAGTCAGGCATTCACAAGAGCGACTTGACGTTCCAGAAGAGCGTCGCAAACGGCACGCCGGACGAGTATGAATACCGCGAGTTTAGGATTTCACATTCCGTCAAGCTTGACTCGCTTCGCGCACTGCTCGTCAAGAAGGCTTCGAGGGAGGGCGCCGGTGTTGCGGCGGTTAAGAGAAGCTCCCAGCGCGACAGGGAAATGCTTGCGATTGACCTGGGCTTCGGCCGAGTCAAGCGCCAATGCCTCCTTTTCGTCCAGCCGATTCAAGATGTGAGAATCGCCCAGACGAAACCGACTCCAGCGATGACTCCGCCACAGACGTTTCAGCTCGAGCCGAGCGAGGCTATCGGGTCGCATGAGAGTGCCCAGATTGCGATCGTAGTCGATGACTGCGGCTATGACCTTTCTCTAGCAGAGCGCCTTGTCGATATAGACTGTCCGCTGACGTTCTCGGTCTTGCCGAAGACGACGTTCGCGAGCGAGACGGCTGAGGCGGCGCACACAAGCGGACGGGAGGTCATGTTACATCTTCCGATGGAGCCTGTTCGGTACCTTGGCCCCGGCTTTCCAGAACTTGAGATTCGATGCGGGCAGAACGAGGCCGAGATAGAGATGCTGATTGACGAGGCTCTGACGAGCGTGCCGCATGTTTCGGGCGTGAACAACCACGAGGGGTCCAGGGCTTGCGCGGACCTAACAACTATGGCCGCCGTCATGAGTCACTTGAAGAGAAAGAGGCTTTATTTCATCGATAGCAGAACGACCGCGGACACCGTGGCGTTTAAGGTGGCGAGAAGCATGAACCTGAAGGTCGCAAACCGAGATGTCTTCCTCGACAACGAGAACGAAAAAAAGGCGATCGAGGGTCAGCTTGAGAAGCTGGTGGCGCTCTCGATAAGGCTCAACCAGCCTGTTATCGGCATCTGCCACCTGAGGCGGACAACCGTCGCGGTTCTAGAGGAACAACTGCCGCTCTTGAGGAAGAACGGCCATCGCTTCCTCTTCGCCTCACAAGTGGTGAAGTAGGCCGCGAGGTTGACTCGGCTAGCGAACTTGGCTAGTATCGCGGACAAACTTCGAGGCATCCTGGTGGAGTCTGCCAATTTGGCAAGTCCATCTGCATTTGTGTCTTTAGCAACTTAACCGGAGGTAAACATGCAGCGCTTCTGTAGAAGATCGACCTTGTCAGGATTCATGCTGTTGACGTTTTTCGCCGTTTGGGGTTTTGGGTCCGATTCTGGCGCCGGGCCGTTGATCAAGCTACAATACGCTCAGTTTGACGGGAAATCGGACGGCGAGCCGGAAATCTGGCCCGAATACTGGGCCCCGTTCTGCCCGGACGCCGACTCTGCCTACTACATCGTGCAGTTCTCGTGCCCGATCACAAAGGAGATGAGATCAGGGCTCGAGGAGAAGGGCGCGTGTTTGCTGAGCTATCTTCCTGATTATGCATTTGTCGTCAGGATGGCGCCCAAGGCGGCAGAGAAGCTCGAGGGAACCGCCCTGCCGATCACGTGGGTCGGCTTGTATCAGCCCGCGTACAAGCTATCCCGCGGGCTCTGTGCATTTGTGGAGAAAGGCGGACGCATACTGAAGTGGGAAACGCCGACGATCATGGTTCAGCTCTTCCCGAAGCATTCGAGGCTTGACCGTCTGACGGACCTCGAGCAGATGCTCTCAAATTCCGGCGCGAGGGTCAAAATAGTCGGCGTTTCACACAACCCCGCGCGGCCGCGGATAGTCTTCTCGGTATCTGCCCGGGACCTCGGGCAGCTGCTGCCCGATATCGCCTCGCAGCCCGACGTTGCCTGGATCGACTATCATCGCATCCCGGTTCTTTTGAACGATGTGGCCAGATGGGTCGTTCAGTCGGACGTGCAGAACAGCTGCTCCGTCTGGGATCATGGGATTCACGGTGAGGACGTGATTATCGGCGTCGGGGACACCGGTGTTGACGCTGACAGCTGCTTTTTCTACGACGGCTCTCAGGGCCTCCCGAGTTCGACAGTCAACAACTGGCAGCGCAAGATCATCGCGTATTACGACTATACTGGCGAGGCGGGCTGGGATGAGGACGGACATGGCACTCACATCGCAGGCACACTGGCAGGCGACAACAGCGCGAGCCTGGAAGAATACAACACGAACGATGGCATAGCGTATCGGGCTAAGCTAGTTGTCCAGGACATCGGCGATAAAGACAGCCTTTCGTCGATCCCGTTCGGGCTTGATAGCTATTTCCGGCAGGCCTACAACGCTGGGGCAAGGATACACTCGAACAGCTGGGGCACGCAAGTGGGCGGCGCTGGCGACAATTCCTACACCTTCCGCAGCCGGGACGTTGACGATTTCATGTGGGACTATCCTGATTTCCTTATCTTCTTCGCCAGCGGCAACGACGGCCCTGCCGACAACACGGTCAACCCGCCCGCGACCGCCAAGAACTGCGTGAGCGTAGGCTCGTGCAAGAACCCTCATGCCCCATTGTCGCAGAACGACATGGCCTCATCCAGCAGTCATGGCCCGGCGCGGGATGGCAGAATCAAGCCCACCATTGTCGCTCCAGGGGAGTATCTCGTTTCGGCACAAGGCGACGCCAACGTCTCCTCCTACAACTGCGGGACTGCGACAATGCAGGGCACTTCGATGGCATGCCCGGCGGCTGCGGCAACGGCCGCACTCGCAAGACAATACTTCCTGGAAGGTTTCTGTCCAACGGGCGCCCGAAACGCCGCCGACGCACTTGCCCCGAGCGCCTCACTGCTGAAAGCTGTGTTGATTAACGGAGCGACTGACATGACGGGGAGCGACACGGGAGGCGCAATACCCGCCTACGGTCAAGGATGGGGCCGAATAAAGCTGGACGACACGCTCTATTTCGCCGGAGACGGCCGGCGCCTCACCGTTTGGGACGTAAGTCCGGGGCTTCAGACCGGAAGCTCTGACGAATACGTGATCTCGGTCTCAACGGCCGACATGCTGAAGGTTACGTTGGTTTGGACTGATTATCCCTCCTCTGAGGCGGCTCAGACGAATCTGGTCAACGACCTTGATCTCCTGGTCGTTCCGCCGTCGGGCGGCGAGTATCGAGGCAACTGGTTCAGCTACGGGCTATCGGTTCCAGGCGGCGATTACGACCGGCTCAACGTCGCAGAGTGCGTCTATATCAGGAGTCCAACGATTGGGGATTACACAATCAGGATTGAGGGATACAACACCCCGCAAGGTCCGCAGCCGTACTCGCTCGTTGTTACCGGAGCGGAGGAAAGTGGGGCCAAGGCCCCGACCCTCTCGAACGGAGATGTCTCCCCGTTTGCGGGCTCCATCTCAACAACGTTTACGTATTCTGTGCATTACCAAGACCCGGACGAGACGGCCCCAACGGTTAAGAATGTCGTTATCGACGGTGAGCCTCACGCGATGCACCTGAGCTCCGGGGCAGCCGCCGACGGGGACTTTGAGTATTCAACGACGCTGAGCTCGGGCAGCCACAACTACTATTTCTACTTCGAGGATGCCGATTCCCTCTCCGCGAGATACCCGGCGCAGGGAACCAGCCCGGGCCCGACAATCGGAGGCGCCAACATCGCGCCCGTTCTCTCAGAGGGCGAAGTATGGCCGAGCGCCGCACGACCGGGCGCGACCTTCGCCTACACCGTTCACTACAACGACGCCAATGCCGATGCGCCAGCCGAGATAAACGTCATTATCGACGGTGTCCCAGTGTCGATGGAGCTCTTTGATGGTGCGCCTTACCTCGGCTATTACAGATTCCAGACAAGCGGGCTCTCGATCGGCACTCACACCTACTACTTCTACTGCAACGACGGTTCGGGGGGCGACGATCGCCTTCCAGAATCGGGAACCTATACCGGTCCGTCAGTGCAGGAAGGCAATATCACGCCAACGCTTTCGGGCACGGCCGTTGCGCCCGAGAGTGGGACGACGGATACTACATTCGTATTCAGCGTCACTTATTTCGACGGCGACGGAGATACGCCGGCGACGGGCCTCGTCATCATTGATGATGAGCCGAAAGGCATGGCTCTCACGTCGGGTCAGCCGGACAACGGTATCTACGCGTACAGCACGCGGCTTTCGCAAGGCTCTCACTCATACTACTTCTATTTCGAGGACCCCTCGGAGGCCTCTGCCCGGGCGCCTGAGGGCGGAAGCTATTCCGTTGAGGTCGGCGCCGGAAACACGCCTCCTGTCCTCACCGATGGTACCGTGGACCCCGCGTCGGGGAACATAAGTGAGGATTTCGCCTATAGCGTCCACTATTACGACGCGGACGGCGACCAACCCATCACAGGCATCGTCTATATTGACGACGTCCACCACCTTATGACGCTCGGAGAAGGAGCGCCTGCTAATGGCACGTATCGGTATTCGACAACGCTTGGCCGGGGTTCGCACACCTACTACTTCTACTTCTTTGATGGCATGGGCGGGCAGGTGCGCGACCCAGTGAGCGGGGCAAACACAGGGCCAAACGTCTATAGTGACAGACCTCTAACTTTGGACCTCAGTCTGAACAGCAATACTTACAGCAGAGGCGGGTGGCACATCCTTTGGATCAGCGGCAGCAATCAAGGTGAAACGACAACCGCAGACCTCTACGTTGCTTTGTACTGCCCAGGCGGCTTGTGGCTGTATTATCCGTCCTTCTCAGACACGGCCGCTCCGTTCCTGAGTTCATTCGAGCTACCCGCAGGCTTCTCCATGCCCAGCTACGAGCTCGTCAAGCAGGAGCTGCCGGCGCTTGTGCCGGGCACCTACATCTGGTATGCGGCCTTCACGACGCCGGGAACCATGGGTTTTGAAAGTAGCATCGCCATGGCGCCGTGGAGCTTTGTGGAGTAATCGGCAGACTTCGTTCCCCGCGCGTCGAAGACTCGCCGAATAAAGAGGCGAACTACGTCGGCCGAATAGGCCGGGAGCTCAGCCGCTCCGCGCATTATGGCCGCGAAGACCGGACCCACATTCGCCGCGCCGCGAACGAAGATGGATTCTCCCCTTTCCAGCCGACGTTCGACGCGCGGCGAACTATGGCGAAGTCTGTTTTTTCTTCCGCGTTCGCAGAAGCTCCCGCCGTCGCCAAGCTTTGGCGGACAGGTTGGCGGAGGAGAACTCTCCCCCTTCCCCAATGGGAAAACTCCTCTTAAAGGCAGGAGCTTTCGTATTCTTCGGTCTTGATTCTCCGGGTTGTCGGCTGTTCGGCTTGCTTTTCGGCCAGGGGAAAGTGGAATTGACGTCAGGTTGGAGGGGCAGAAGTCCCCTGAAAGGGGGCCACGTGGGTAGCCCCGTGTGAAACGCGGGGTATTCGGGCGGGAACACGACCCTCAGCCCTA
>CAYZPW010000112.1:0-10724 GCA_964480475.1 uncultured bacterium
CGCTTGAGCTAAAGATTCTCGGCTCCAGTTCGATGAATAGTCTGCTTGTCGGATTTGGTGATGTCACTGAGCTTGACATAAGGAGGGATAGTATGTCTGCACTCTCGACGCCCCGTAAGTCCTTGTTATTGCTGACTTTCCTTACGGTAGCCGTATCATCGTGCGCTCTCGCCGAGACCATAGACATTGTTGTCGATTTCCCAATTGACCAGCTGAAGATCAAGCCGAGGGGCGATTACGACCAGATTGAGCTGCCCGGCTGTTACGTTGTCTCAGAATTTGGCGCTCCGGCGCTGCCTCAAAAAAGCGTCTATGTATCGATTCCTTATGATAGGAGCGTCGATCACATCGAGGTCGGCGCTATCTCCAAGGAGGAGTTGGTAGGGCAATTCACCGTTTATCCGGCGCAGCCCCCAATGCCAACGGACGGTGATGATCCGCCAGGCTTCGTCGGCCCGGACCCAGCCATCTACGGCACTGAGGACCCATATCCAGCCAGCATAGTTCAGCAGACGGAATCAGGCTACCTTGCAGGCTACAACGTCGCCGGCCTGCTCGTTACGCCTTTTGAGTATAAGCCAGTATCAAAGACGCTATCGGCTATCTCGTCGGTATCGCTCACACTGCATCTTGTCCCGAGCACGCCGCAGGCGCTCGCCGTAACACGCCGAAGCAACCTTGTTCGGCAGTCGTGCGAAAAACGCGTCCGCAGGCTAGTCATCAACGGCGACCACATCAGCCCGCCAGCGTTATCTCCTGTGATTTTGGCGACGTTCGACACCGTTGACTGCGTGATCGTCACGGGCAGTTCATACACATCACAGGTGGAGCCTTTGGCCGACTGGATGATCAAGAAAGGCTATAGGACGGAGATTCACACCACAACGTCAATAAGCGGCTCTTACGACGGGACGGACACGCAGGAGAAGATCAGGAACTTTTTGAAGGATTACTACACCAACAAGGGCCTGGGCTGGGTGATTCTGGGCGGCGACACGAGCGTCGTTCCGGCTAGAGCGGCCTACGCCTTTGACGTGGAAGGCGACGGCTACACCTACGACGACTATCTTTATTGCGATTACTACTATGCTGACCTGGACGGCACGTGGAACGACGACGGCGACTCGCTTTGGGGCGAGGTCAGCCAGGACAACATAGACATGTATGCCGACGTTCTGGTTGGGCGGCTCCCGTTTGATACTACTAGCGAAGCGGAGGCAGTGGTTGAAAAGACGCTGGTCTATGAGGGCGTTGGCTCGACGCAGCTGCCAACCGATTACCAGAAAAAGCTGCTGATGTTTGCCTGCGAACTCGACTCATACACGTCCGGCGGCGACTGCAAGGACGAGCTGGAGAGCTACGTTGGCATCCCTGGCGACTACACCATAACAAAGCGATATGACCGGGACGGCACGTCCGGCAAGACGAACGTCATCAACTCGCTCAACGCCGGCTACAACCTCGTCAACAACGCAGGCCACGCCAACTACTCGGTTATGAGCGCCAAATACACCGGCTCCAAAGAGTATCTCTATCGAGACGATATGACAGGACTGACAAACGGCCCGCGCTACTCGATTCTATACACCTGGGGCTGTTGGGCAGGCGCAATAGACTACGACTGCATGGGCGAACGATTTGTCCTGGCCCCAAATGGCGGCGGCATCGCGTTCATCGGAAACAGCCGCTATGGTTGGTATAGTCAAGGCTATCCGGGCTATGGGCCCTCGGATGCGTTCGACCAAGAGTTCTTCTCCGCAATTTTTGACTACGGTACCTACGAACTGGGCGAGGCGCTTTCGGACTCCAAGCAGGTTTTTGTCAGTTACTGCAAAGGGACCTACAGCGCCAGTGGGTATTACCGTTGGGTGCTTTACGAGCTGAATCTGTTAGGTTCGCCGACGACGCGGGTTTGGACTGATACGCCGTCGTCGATGAGCGCAAGCTACGACAGCACGCTCACGGTTGGCCAGACGCAGTTCGACGTTCAGGTGCAGAGTGGAGGCGCCCTTCAGTCGGCCCTGGTGTGCCTCTACAAGGAAGATGAGGTCTTCGAGACTGCCGAGACCGATGCGAGCGGTTGGGCGTACATCACACTCTCGCCTCCGCCGACATCGACCGGCACGATGCATATCACCGTTACGAAGCACAACTATCTTCCGGATAGAGGCACTGCGGAGGTTCAGGAAGAAGGCGGCGGCTCGGAGCCAGAGTTGAGCGGCGGTTCAGTCTCGCCAGAAAATGGGCAATCGAGCGACACGTTCACGTATTGTGTCCACTACTACCACGCGGACGGGGAGCCACCGGCGATTGCCTACGTTTATATAGACGAAAGTCCTCACACGATGTCCTTGGCCTCCGGGCAGGCGGCGAATGGCGATTATGAGTATGAGACCGCAGCGCTTTCCGCTGGCAATCATTCCTATTACTTCTACTTCGAGGACGGAAACAGCAAGAGCGCCAGGCTGCCCGCCTCGAGCGATTACGATGGCCCGTTCGTGGACGACACCAAACCATCTTCGAGCTGCTCAAGCCCTACTTATTCAACATCACAGAGCTTGTCGATTAGCTTCACCTCGTCCGATGGCAGTGGGTGCGGCATCTATGAGACCAAGCTCTACTACAAGCCCAGCAGCGGCAGCTACAGCTATTCGGGAGAGTCAGAATCAGGGACCTCAGGCTCATTCTCGTTCACGCTGCCGGACGGTCAAGGCACGTATTATTTCTACACAATCGCCATCGATAACGCCGGTAACACCGAGGACCCACCTGGTTCGGCGGACGACACCACCATCTATGATTCGACGAAGCCCGTATCGTCATGCTCCTCGCCCACGTACGGGTCCTCGCCGATAAATGTGACGTTCAGCGCCTCGGACGGCGGAAGCGGGCTCGCGAACACGAAGCTCTATTACAGCTACAGCGGCGGAAGCTACACCTATTCTGGAGACCAAGCGAGCGGTGGATCGGGGTCATTCTCCTTCGCGCCGCCCGACGGGGAAGGAACCTACGCGTTTTACACGATCGCGACCGACAACGCCGGGAACGCGGAAGATGCGCCAGGCTCCGCTGACAGCACGACTATCCACGACGACACGAAGCCGACGTCATCGGCATCGTCTCCCACCTACGCTACTTCTCTCCCTATGACCATTGCGTTCACGTCCTCCGACAGCAGCTCAGGAATCGCCTCGACAGAGCTCTATTACAGCTACAACTCGGGCAGCTATTCGTATTCAGGTCAAACAAAGACCGGAACCTCCGGGGACTTCACGTTTTCGCCGACCGATGGCGACGGGACCTACAAGTTCTACACGATCGCCTACGATAACGCCGGGAACGAGGAGGATGCGCCTCAGAGCGCGGACGACACGACCATCTATGACTCTGGTAGGCCGGAATCCTCATGCTCTTCGCCGGAATACGCGTATTCGAGCCCGATTGAGATCGCGTTTTCGTCGTCCGACTCACTCAGCGGGGTTTCCACAACAAAGCTCTACTATCGCAAGGATGGCGGCGATTATTCCAGCTCGGGGCTTTCCGAAAGCGGCACATCAGGAGAGTTCTCATTCTCCCCGCCAGATGGTGAAGGAACATACGATTTCTATACTCTGGCGACCGACAATGCCGGCAACTCCGAGCAGGCCCCAGAATCGCCCGACGATTCCACTATCTACGACGCAACGGACGACACCAGGCCCGAATCCTATTGCACGGCGCCTGAATACGCGAACACAGCGCCAATAGACGTGGAAGCCTTTGCATCTGACGACGAAAGCGGGGTTGCGGAGACGAGGCTCTACTACAGTTTCAACGGCGGCGAGTATAAGGACTCTGGTGTAACTTGGGATGGGCATGGCTTCTATTTCCTCTCTCCGCCGCTCCGTCAGGTCTTCGTGGCGCCGGATGGCTCGCCAGATGCGGCCGGCACGATAGATGATCCCAAGAGCCTTGAGAGCGTCGTATCGGATGCCGACCTCGAGCCTGGCACAATTGTGTGGCTGGGAGCTGGAGAATACGCCTCTGCCGAAGGGCTAGACCAAAGCTCCGGCCAAGACGGAACCCGCGACCATCCGATAGTTTACGCGCCGTACGGCAACGGCCGGGTTGTTCTCAGTGGGGAGTTGGCGTTGAGAGGCAACTCAACGTTCTGGCTGTCAACGGAGTTCTCGGATGGGGACAACTACCGGCTGCTGGACGTTGAGGACTACTTCGGGGCGCCAGTTCTTTCGGGCTTCTATGACGGCAGCCCATTGCCGATTCCAATGGTGGATAATGAGTTCAAGTGTTTCGTGCTCTCTTCGTCATCTTTCACCCCGCCTGAGGGCGAGGGCACGTATGCCTTATACACGATAGCGACGGATAACGCCGGGAACGTCGAGCTCCCGCCGGATGAGCCCGACGCGGTTACCGTCTATGACGAGACGTCTCCCACTTCAGGATGCTCGTGTGCTTCCGACGTGAACTCCAGCCCCATCTCAATCTCCTTCTCCGCTCAAGATGAGACAAGCGGCGTCGCCAACACCAAGCTCTACTACAAGTTCAACAGCGGCAGCTGGACGGACTCAGGTCACGAGGCATCCGGTACATCGGGAGCGTTTGAATTCACGTTCTCCCACGGAGAAGGCACATATCACTTCTACACGTCGGCCGCGGATTACGCTGGCAACTCAGAAGCAACCAAGGAAGCGCCAGACGCCTCGGCGGTCTATGACGCGACCAAGCCCGAGTCGAGCTGCTCCTGTGGACAGTTCGGCAATTCGTTGCCCATCGTCGTCGAGTTCGAGGCGCAGGACGGTGGCAGCGGAATCGATTCCGTGCAGCTATACTACAGTTTCGATGGTGGAAGCTTCGTCGATTCTGGGCTGGAAAGCGACGGCACGAGCGGTAACTTCGAGTTCAACGCTCCGCAAGGCGAGGGCACATACAATTTCTACACAATCGCCACCGACGACGCCTCCAACGAAGAACAAGTGCCTCAGTCAGCCGATTGTGCGATCATCTATGACTCAACGCTGCCCACCTCGTCCTGCTCATCGCCGGACTACTCAGCCGCCGGCGACATTTCCGTCAGCTTCACAGGCGAGGACGCGCTGAGTGGGGTCTCGTTCTGCGACCTCTATTACAAACTCGGCGAAGGCCAATGGACCTCCAGCGGACTTCGCGAGTATGGCAGCTCAGGAACGTTCGAGTTCGAGCCTACGCAGGGCGACGGCACGTATCAATTCTACTCCGTCGCCACGGACAGGGCCGGCAACACCGAGGGAGAGAAATCGGCGGAGACCAGCACAGTCCGGGACACGCAGTCCCCAAGCTCCAGCTGCAATTGCATCAGCATGACTAATGCGAGCTCGGTCGAGGTCTCATACAGCGCAAGCGACGAGTTGAGCGGCCTGTCCCAGGTCAAGCTCTACTACCGCTTTGCGGGAGGCGAATGGCAATACACGGGTCAATACGGGTCAGCCGAGTCGGGGAACTTCACCCTCTCGTTCGGCGACGGAGATGGCCTGTATGAGTTCTATACTGCCGCCGTGGACGTGGCCGGCAATACTGAGTCGCCGCCAGATCAGGCCGATGCATCGGTTCTCTTGGATCAATCGTCACCCGTTTCAGCGTGTAGCTCGCCCCAAACTGCAACTGATCCGTTTGATGTCAGCTTCGATTCGGACGATGGCGGAGGATCGGGCGTGGCCTCGATCGACCTGTGGTTCAGGTTTTCAGATGACCAGGGCCAAAGCTGGAACCCAGACTGGGCCGCGACAGGCATGTCCTCTGAAGATATCTCCGGCACGTTTTCTTACAATCCCGACCACGGCGAGGGGACATACGAGTTCTACACGATAGCCACGGACGAGGCCGAGAACGTTGAAGAGGCGCCATCGGCGGCGGACGGTGCAACTGACTTCATCACCGAGAAGCCCACATCCAGCGCCTCGTCGCCCGAATATCAGAACACAGACCCAATACCTGTCTCGTTCGAGGCGCACGATTCAAGCGGCATCAAGGAGATTCAGCTCCATTATCGGTACACCGAGCAGGATCCGTGCGACTGGACCGACTATGCTGACAGCGGGCTAAGGGCATACAGCGACGAAGGAACATTCGATTTCGCTTCATCAAGCTACTACGGCGAGGGTATCTACCAGTTCTACACGATAGGCATCGACACTATGGACAACGTCGAGGACCCGCCCTCGGAGAGCGACTGCCAGACGATCTACGACCTAACGCTGCCCATTTCGTATCTCTTCTCACCAGAATACGCCTCAACAGCATCGATCAACTCGGTCTTTGTCACAGATGACGACCTGTCAGGCATCGCCATCGTGAGGCTGTGGTACCGCTATTCCGACGACAATGGTGAGACCTTCACCTCCGACTGGACCGACAGCGGCACTTACTCCCAGGCCAGCACCGGTGTCCTGACGTTCGGCGCCAGGCATGGGGACGGCCTATATGAGCTGATGACGCTTGCGTCCGACAACGCCGGCAATCAGGAGGCCAAGGAAGCAGCCGACCAGCAGGTCATTCTGGACACTGGTCTTCCCGTTGCGACCGTTTCCTGCGCGGAATTCGCGACTGAGCTCCCGTTGGGCCTGGACTTCGCGGCCACCGACGGCACTATCGGCTCGGGCATTGCATCGGTTGTGTTCTGGTATCAATTCGACGGTGGAACCTGGACGCCAACGGGCCTGGAGGCAGAGGGCACATCAGGCACAGTCTGGTTCTCGCCGACGGAGGGCAACGGGGAATACCAGTTCTTCGCCGCCTCAAACGACTTTGCGGGCAACGCGGAATCATTGGTTTACGAACCGGAGGCCACGCTCGTCTTTGACGACCAGGTCCCGATATCGTTCGCCTTCTGCACAAACTACAGCACATCGCCGGAGATTACGGTCGGCTACGAGGCAACAGGCCGCGAAAGCGGCATTGCGAGTGTGTCGCTTTTCTACCGGTTCAGCTCCGACGGCGGTTCGAGCTGGTCCACGGATTGGACTGACCTGGGCGAGACGCGCGACACACCGTTCGGAAGCTTTGACTTCGTGGCGAGCCACGGAGAAGGCAAATACGAGTTCTACACAATCACCGAGAACAACGCCGGCACGATCGAGTCGCCGCCGAGCTCTGCGGACGCCTGGTGTATATACGATGAGACCGTCCCGTCCTACCAGCTCTCTTCGCCGGAGGTTGCTAACAGCACCCCGATTTCCGTCAGCTTTGAGGTCAATGATGGCGAGGCGGGAAGCGGGCTTGACGTAATCGAGCTCTACTTCCGCTTTGAAGACGGAGATTGGCAGTCCTCGGGTCTGAACTCAGATGAGATAACAGGCGCCTTTTCCTTTACGCCTCAAGACGGCGACGGGACCTATGACTTCTGCGCGCTCGTGACCGACCGCGCAGGCAACTCCACTGCCGGTTCTTTTGACGTCAAAACCAGCACGCGCTTCGACAACGCGGCCCCGTCCTCAACGCTTGAGGGGCCTACAGCCGTCAACCAGGGCCCAATTCAGCTGCACTACGGCGTTTCAGGGACGGACGACCTCCTTCTGGTGTCGCTGCTTTATAGATTCAGCTCCAACTGCGGCGAGACATGGGACATCGACTGGACCGAAAGCGGCCAGACAGCGACCGAAACGAACGGTGATTTTGCCTTCGAGATGCAGCACGGCGAGGGTCTGTATCAGTTCAAGTCGATTGCGGAGGATACAACCGGCAACGTCGAGCAAAAGGAAGATGCCGATATGGACACGGTGCTCGACTCCACGCGGCCAATATCGCTGATTGAGGCGCCGGATTGTGCGTCCTCTGAGACGATTGCCATTGACTTCGTCGCGTCGGACGCAGGATGCAGCTCGGGCACCGTTGGTGTGCATCTGTTCTTCAGTTCGGCGGTCTCGGAGTGGCAAGAGGCCGACGTTGGCGGCCAGGGCAACGAAGGAACCATTGATTTCGTTCCACCCGACGGCGAAGGCTGGTATAAGTTCTACTCAAGGGCCGAGGACGTCGCCGGAAACCTTCAGATGCCGGCCAGCGCCCAGATCGAGGTAACGTTCGACACGACGCCACCACAATCAATATGCCTCGTCGAGCCTTACACCTCAGACTCGCCCGTCGAGATCGAGCTTCAAGCCAACGACGCCGCAACTGAACCGGTGGACATCGCACTTCACTATCGTTTCAGAGTGCCCGACAGCACATGGGCTCCTAACTGGACCGAAAGCGGCCAGGTGGTCGAGGGCGACGCGGGCATCTTGCACTTCGACCCCGTGCATGGCCAGGGCATCTACGAGTTCTGCGCCACAAGCCGGGATGTATGCGGTAACGCTGAGCAGGTCGAGGCCGAGCGAGCCGCTGACTGCATCTTCGATACCGCGCCGCCTGTGTCGCTTCTGAACGGGCCGGCGGCTGCGAGTTCAGGGACAATAGACCTAGAATTCACGTCGGCAGACGCTCTGAGTGGGCTCAGCTTCGTTGAGCTCATCTACGCGTTTGAGGGAAGCGACCTGCAACCGACGGGGCTTTCCACGACGTCAACGACAGGGTCCTTCAGCGTCGAAGGTATCGACCAGCAGGGAATCTACACCTTTGTGTGTCTCGGCACAGACCTCGCCGGCAACGAAGAGATACCAGCGACCGACAACACGGTAACGGTTCACGTGGACCTCGATGCCCCCTGCTCTTCGGCCCAAGCGCCGAGATTCGCGAATCATCTGCCAACCGAGATAAGCTGTTCCGCGACGGACGGCACCGTCGGGACCGGCGTCTCAGAGGTCGAGCTCTACTACCGCTTCGGGGAACAGGATTGGGAGTTCTCGGGGCCGTCGCAAGAGGCCAGCACCGACGCCACATTCGTATTTGATTCTGACTGCGGCAGTGGCACTTATCAGTTCTTCAGCCTCGCGATCGACGCGGCCGGCAACAGGGAACCAATGAAGACCGAGGCCGATTCTGAAATGCTCATCGACAGCACGCTACCGGATTCTTTTGCCTCGTGCGAGCCGTGTTACGCCGAATCACCCATCGAGATTCCTTATGTCGCGACAACCGGCACGTGTGAGCTCGCGGACGTTACGCTCTGGTATCGGTACTTCGATGGTCTTGGTTGGACGGACTGGGCCGATTCAGGCGCTTCCGACGGCGGCACAAGCGCCTGCATCTCGTTCTCACCTGTTCTTGGCGACGGGACCTACGAGTTCTACACTCTGGCCGAGGACCTGTGCGGTAACCTGGAACTTGGCCCCGGAATCGCCGACTGCTCCACAGTCTATGACTCCACCGCGCCTGACTGCTCGATCAGTGTTCCGCAATACTGCAACAGCAGCGCGGTTCCCGTCGAGTATCTGTGCGATGACGGGCCGCTTGGCTCTGGAGTGGGTGAGATAGACTTCTGGCTCAGAAAGCAGGACGGGGATTGGCAGCTTCATCCCACAAAGGGCTACGGGGCGCAAGGCGCCACCACCCTGAACGTTGATCTTGGTGAAGGCTACTATGATCTTGCCGCCATCGCGTCCGACCTGGCCGGCAACACGAGCGGCGAAACGAGCGAGCCGGACGCCTCATTTGTCCTCGACTTTCTCCAGCCGACCTCGATGAGCACATGTCCACAATACGTGCGGACGCCAGAGGTTACCGTCAACATTCACTCCTCCGATGCTCTGTCTGGCATAGATTCGGTTCAACTGTTCACGAGAAGGCCAGAGGAGTCCTGGACCGAAGCTGGCGCCCCAACACACGCGACGAGCGCCTCAATAACAGTGTCGCTAACACAGGGACAAGGAAGATACGAATTCCGAGCCAGGGCAATCGATCGCGCCGGCAACTGCGAGTCAATGTCCGAACAGCCGGAATGCTACGTTGTTTATGACGTCCTGCCCCCTATCTCCCGCTGCTCAGCAGCCCAGTATGAGCGGGATACCTCAACCGAGATAAGCTTCGAGGCCTCCGATGTGCATTCCGGCATCGCCAAAGTCACGCTCTGGGCATCTTTCCAAGGAGCCTCATTGGCCCCTGTTGACGTCCTTCGAGGCCGATCCTCTGGCTCATTCAGCTACACATTCTCCGAGAGCGAAGGCTCGTATCATTTCGCGGCGCAGGCTGAGGATACGGCGGGCAATCTCGAGACCGCACCCACTGTTCCGGAGATCAACATCCTCTACGACGCTACTCCACCACAGACCTACTGTGACTCGCCAACCGCGACCAAGAGCTCCCCGATTGCGGTGAACTTCAGCACTACCGACACGGGCTCCGGCGTCAACCAGGTGAGACTCTACTTTCGCCACTATAGCTCTTCGTGGAGAGATTCTGGCGAGACGAGCACGTCCCAGAGCGGCACCTGGGGATTCACACCGCCAGATGGCGATGGCGAATACCGCTTCTGTGCGGTCGCCGAAGACAATGCCGGCAACGAGAGTGCAGTAGGCGGCGGCAGCACCGATAAGACCGTTTTTGACACGACGCCACCCGAGGTTTCTCTGTCGTGCCCAGAGGCAACGACCACCTCGCCGATTCCCGTGCAGTTCGACGCTCATGACGCGCTGTCAGATGTCTCACAGGTAACGTTGTATTACCGATTCCGGGCCGACGGCGGTACCAGGAGCGGCGAGTGGAAGTCCTACTCCTATGCTAGGTCTTCCTCAGGAACCTTCATGTTCATACCCGCGCACGGATTTGGCATCTACGAGTTCAGCGCGGCTGGTATCGATTCTCTCAATAATCAAGGC
>CAYZPW010000113.1:0-10628 GCA_964480475.1 uncultured bacterium
CTTCTGATCGCGATGTCCAGCCGGCCCAGTCCCTTCGAGGCCTCCGCAACTCCGAAATGCGAATACTCGTGATAGGGCTGAATCTCGAGCGCCCTCTGGTAGGTCTTGAGAGCCACGTCAAACTGCTTCAAGTGCAGCTGCGACTCGCCCAGCCGGAAATAGACGTGGTAGCGCGGCAGTCCGAAAGCGATCGCACGCTCGTATTGCCCTCTCGCGGCGGCGTAGTCCCTGTCTGCCAGAAGATGTTTCATCCCCCTAACGTAGAGCGCCTCTGCGGCGAGCGGCCGGTGCCCCGGTACGCAGGCCAGCGCGGCTCCAAGCAATGTCAAGCAGAGCACAGCATACTTGAGGGGCTGAGGAATGCGGAACTTGAACTCAAAGAGTTGTCTGCGAGGCGCGAAGAGGCCGAGAAGAGCGGCGAGTGTCGTGACCGTTGTCGGGACTCGCAGGGGGTAGCTGACGATGCTCTGCGCGATGACGGCTATAGCCCCGGCCGCAACCGCCTGAACCATGACTTGGGCCTCGACACCGGCGGGGTCCGCGTTCTTCTGGCCACCTGGGGGATAAGGCCTCTCCTTGAACGGCAGGCGTCCTATCACCAAGATGAACCAGAAGAACAGAACGAGACCGACGAAGCCCGTTTCCAGAGCGGTCTCGAGGAACTCGTTGTGGCAGTAGAGCGAGTTGTGCAGCAGGTTGTCTCTGTCCTTGCGGAACTCCGCCGTTGTGGCTTGAAGCGGCTCAATGAATTTGTGTTCGTATTTGTTGTCGAAGACCGCGAAATTGCCGACGCCAACTCCCATTGGGCGCCTCTTGATCAGCATCATCGTGCTGTTCCACATCTTCTGGCGCTCCGAGATGCCGACCGTTGTCCCGGCGACCGTCTTGCCTTTGGACGCGAAGAAGGCTATGGCGGTTGCGACGCACAGTAGAACGAGAACCAGCCTCGCCGATACCCAATGCGCGGCGGCTGCGCGCCCGACGTCGGGCTCCGTGAGACGTCTCTGGGCACAGGGCTTCTCCGGCGAGCGCCCCTTGGTCCTCCTCCCAGCTACGAAGAGAAAGATCAATGAGGCGACATAGCCTGCCCATCCGCCCCAGGAGTTAGTGAAGAGCAGGCACGAGAAGTTGAGGTAGTAGAGAGCGAGAAACGCTAGGCTGAGCCATCGTTTCCTCGACGTTCTTGCGAGCGCCAAAATGACCGGCAAAATCAGAATAAGAAGGCCAGCGAGGAAGTTGGGATTCCACATTGTCGAGAACACTCGCTTGCCGAGTTCAGGCTCCCAGGGGAGCCTCTCCCATATCGTCTTGAAAACCTCAAAGTACTGGGTGACGCCGATGGACGAGCAGATCGATACGCCCACTACGAGCGAGACCGCGGCAATCCACTTCATCCGCCGGCCAATCGGCGCGAGGAGGCACAGGAAGAAGGGCGCCCAGGAAAGCAGGATGTATCGCATACGAGTGAAGCTCTCGAAACGAGGCGCGGTCCAGATGAGCGATAGTGCACAGAGGCAGATGATCAGCAGGATGGGGAGCAGGACAGGGGAGCTGAAGAGGCGTACTCGCCCCGCGAAGGCCCACGACGAGACAAGAACCGCAAGCATCGCAAACGCGCCGCAGTGCGCGATGAGCCACTTGACGTAGGCCAGTGGGTCGTCCTCCACTCTCGCGAGCGGCGAAACGAATAGCACGAACCACAGAATCGCTAAGAACGCGACGTAACAGAATGCCTCAGCCTTGCTCGTGCTTTGCATGGCCAACCGAATCTAACACAGGTCAGGGCTTTCGCCAAAGTGGGGACAGTAGAATGCTAGCCGGAGCAATTCGAGGTCGTGACTCCCGCGGGTGTGGGGCAGGCTTTCTGAGGCTGGGTCATAATTCGTTGCAGTTGTGTAGGGGCGTGGTCTGAAGACCCGCCCTCTCTAATTGACGGTCGCATAAGATGCCTCGTATCCGCAGGGATTCACGTAGGCGGGCGGGTCTGAGACCACGCCCCTACACGCCAATTCGGACGATTACGTCGCGAATCAAGACGATGCTCGTTGATGTTGAAAATCAGCGAACCTGACGTATCATTACTCTGCGAATGGACCGCGAAATCCCCACCAATGGACTTATTTGCACAGCCTCTGGAAAGCCCGCCCTACGCAGCCAACTGCTACGGCGCCGGCTCCTCCTGCGGCTTGTCAGGCTCCTTGTAGGGCTCGATCTCGCAGACCTCCATGATCGTCTCGATGAGCTCCAGCGCCTCACGTTCCAGCTTCAGAACCTCCTTCAACGTGGCGGCCTGCTTGTTACGAAGCTCCTGTGTCCACTCCTTCGCATCGCCCATATAAGGGGACACAACGCTTTCCGTGCCTGCCTCGAGCAGCTTGGCTTGCTCATCGTAGATACTCGCTAGCTCAAGCGTGGCATCGCGCATCTTCCCGAACACGTCTGCATAGGTTCTTAGGAACTCGGCCGCGACCGGTTTGCTGGCCCGAAAAGTCTCATATATCCAGGCATTGGCCCCGCATGGGTCTTCCTGCGGCTTTGTCTCCGCGAGGGCAACCGTCGCAAACGATGCCTCGTTCTCGAGCGCCCCTATCCAGGCCTTTAGCGCAGCCGTGCCCGAGAAGTAGTTGTCGAACTTCTCCGTAACGCCAACGTGGTGGGCAAGTGCCAGCGACTGTCGCACCGCCTCCTCACCGGAGAGCGCCTCGCCCTTCTCACCAATAGTCAGTGCAATCCAGGGGGTCTTCTCCGCGATATTGTAGTCTTGCATCCCATAGTCGAAATACGAGCGGCAGAGGAAGTCCTGCTTGTTGTTCTGATAGCCAGTTATGATGCCCCATTCGGGAACATGAACGATGTCGATTGCGACCACCGGGACACCTTTGTCGATGCTTTCGGTGATCTTCTGCTTCATCTGTGTTTGGTCCAGTGCGCCCGGCATTTCGTGAAATTGGGTTTTCATGAAGTGCTCTTCGGATGTTCGCCCGAGGGCGCGGAGCAGCACAGCCGAGCAGTTGAAGCCGCAGCCCGGATCCGCCGAACTGGGACACCACCCGCCCCAAAAGTGTATCCTGAATGCCGTGCCTGAGATGCCCATGAGATACATGTAATTATGCTGCTCGCCGTAGTGTGCCAGTACACGCCTGACGCAGCCGATGAAGCTGATTATCTCACCGCTATCCCACGACAGGGGCTCGATTCCCTCGATGATCTTCGCATCGGGCATCCGATGAACCTTCGCCACAGTCCGCAGATAGACGCCGATCTTGCCGGGCTTCGCCGTCATCTCAATCACCTTGTCGCCACGCCTGAGGACGAGCTTGACCTCCGGCGCAGTGACTGCCGCGATCGCCTTCATCAGGTCGGACACGGTCTCGATCTCCACGCCGTCATACTCGAGAATCACATCGCCCGGCAGAATCCCAAGTCCTTCCGCTTGAGAGCCCACCACCAGCTTCTCGACCTCGATGTGCCTTTCGATGGACTTGGCTGGAACCTCCACAACTTGCGCCTCTTCGTGGTGCATGCCAGCACACCCACACAAGCCAATGGCAAAAGCGACCGACAACATCAGAACAACGAGTTTGCTTCTCATGACATCATCTCCCTTAAAGTGTTGCTATGAAACCAGAAACATGTCGGCCGCGGACTCCTAAGCTGCGCGGCCTGTCGTCGCAAGATTATCCAGTTCAACTTGAACAGTCAATGCATCAGTCGCTATTGAGGTCGCGTGTGTTCGCCCACCAGTTGATTGAGCTGGGCGGCCAGTGTTATCATCTGGCGCTGTTTGTGTCGATCGACCCTAGATGTCAGCGCTGTGTTAAACTGGCGGGCAGGAAAGCCTGCGCCACATTGGTTGTCAGCGTCGGGATGACTCAGGATTAGAGCTCGGGACATAACACCAGATAATCAAAGTCCACTAAAGAACGTGAAGGGCGATGTCGGACAAGGAGATTGAGGCAAGACTGACGGCGGCCGTCAGCGGCGCTGGGTGAGCGGCGAAGATAGGTCCGGGTGACCTTCGAAGAGCTATCTGCGGGCTCCCATTGATAAGCGACCCGAATATCATCGTTGGGGCGTCGATCGAGCGGGCCGAGGACGCGGGTGTCTATAAGATTTCTGACGAAATCGCTCTGGTGCAGTCGTTAGATTTCTTCACGCCCATTGTCGATGATCCGTTTGTGTTTGGCCAGATAGCGGCTGCCAACGCTCTGAGCGACATCTACGCGATGGGCGCGAGGCCGCTTACCGCCCTGAATATCGTTGCGTTCCCAGTGGCCAAGATGGACATCAGCGTCTTTCGTCAGGTCGTTCTAGGCGGGCTTGATAAGGTGCACGAGGCGGGCGCGGTTCTCCTCGGGGGCCACTCGATCGATGATCCCGAGATCAAATACGGCCTCGCGGTTACTGGCCTCGGGCATCCCGACCGCATACTGCTCAACTCGAGCGCTCGGGTGGGTGACAAGCTCGTTCTGACCAAGCCGATCGGGACTGGCATCGTATCCACGGCCGTCAAGCAAGGCATTGCGAGCGAGTCTCAGACGAAAGCGGTGGCGGAGATGATGGCCGAGCTCAACAAGGCGGCTGCCGAGGCGATGCTCAAGGTTGGAGCTACGGCCTGCACGGATGTTACGGGCTTTGGCCTCGTGGGCCACCTCTGCGAGATGATGTCCGATGCAAGGTTCGGGATACGGCTTGAGTTCGACGCGGTCCCGCTCTTGGATGGCGCAGTGAAGTTCGTGCGGGAGAAGGTTGCGCCGGGCGGCTTGTTCAGGAACCGCAAGTTCTTCGGTGAGCGAGTCGTTAACGAAGGCCGATCTGAGAAGAGCGACCTGAAGCTGTTGTTCGACCCCCAGACGTCCGGCGGCCTCTTGATCGCTGTTTCCCGCGAAAGATGCGATTGTCTTCTGGCCGAGCTTGAGGCCATGAAGGTTGAAACCCACACCGTGATCGGAGAGGTCGTCTCGGCGCCTGTTTCAAAGGTGGTTCTGGTGTAGCTGCATTCGGCTGAGTGGAACCCACACGCCGCAAGTGGTGTTGAGAGTCTTGAAGGCGGCGCCTTCGGAACGTTAAACGAAAACTCATGGAGGTTATTGTGAAGAAGTTTGCCGTAGTCGGTGTTTCAATACTTGTTCTGGTTCTGGCCTTTGGCTTGGGCTATTTCTCTGCTTCAGGTCTGCAAAATAGCGCGCGGCTGTCGTTTTCTCACGGTGCAATGGCCGTGGAACAGCCGTCGCCATCCGCTTCCGATGCCGGTGCAATTGGGCCTTACACGTTTCGAGACGTGGCGAAAGAAGTGAGCCCGGCTGTGGTCGCTATCACGGCTAGAACGGCCGTCAAGGTTCCACAGTTTGAATTCCCGTATTGGTTCTTTGAGGACCCGTTCGGTTTCCGCGGCCCGAGACAGCGAGCTCCCAGACGGGAGGAGAGGGAGCTCTGGAAGACTGCCGGAGGCACGGGCTTCATCATCGACAAGTCAGGCCTCATACTGACCAATAACCACGTTGTAAGGGAGGCCGACGAGATCGAGGTCAAGCTTCTTGACGAGCGGGATTTCCCTGCCAAGGTAGTCGGCCGGGACCCTGAAACGGACGTTGCGTTGGTCAAGATCGACACAGGCGAGGACTTGCCGGTCGCCCGGCTTGGCGATTCAGGCGCCTTGCAGGTAGGCGATTGGGTCATTGCGATCGGAAACCCTTATGGATTGGACCACACGGTTACGGTCGGTGTAGTAAGCGCCAAGGAACGTCGGTTAGGGATGGGCGACCGCTTCATCCAGACGGATGCGATGATAAACCCCGGGAACAGTGGTGGCCCGCTGGTGAACATTAACGGGGAGGTTGTTGGCATCAACACGGCGATCGCGGGTCTGAGAACAGGCATTGGATTCGCAGTGCCAATAAACATGGCCAAGGCCATTCTTCCGGACCTGAGGGATAAGGGCAAAGTGGAACGCGCCTGGCTAGGCGTAACGATCCAGCCGGTAACGCCCGACTTTCAGGAGTCGCTCGGCCTGAAAGAAAAGCGAGGCGCGATAGTCTCCGAGGTCGTCAAGGATAGCCCTGCTGGTGAGGCCGGCCTTGAGGTCGGGGACGTCATCCTCCAGTTCGAGGGCAGGGCAGTTCGCTCCTCTTGGGAGCTTCCTGAGATGGTGGGCCTGGAGCCCGTTGGCAAAAAGGCCAAACTTGTCATCCTCCGCGGCGGCAAGAAGAGGCAAATACAGGTCAAGCTTGGCGAAAAGCCATCGTCAGAGGTTCTTGCAGAGGAGAAGGCCGAGGGCCGATCTGAGCTTGGCCTTAACGTTCAAGACGTAACGCCTGATGTGATGAGGCGCTATAGGCTGCCTGACGACATTGAAGGCGTTGTCGTCACCAACGTCAAGTTCAAGAGCCCTGCGGAAAGAGCCGGAATCAAAGAGGGCGATGTCATCATGAAGATTGGCTGGACCCGTATCAAGAGCGCCGAGCATTTCTACGAGATTAGCGGCAATCTCAAGGCGGGCGTGCAAATGCTGTTGATTTATCGAGACG
Source organism: uncultured bacterium (assembly GCA_964480475.1). Classification (GTDB taxonomy): domain Bacteria; phylum B130-G9; class B130-G9; order B130-G9; family B130-G9; genus CAYZPW01. The sequence goes on from CAYZPW010000113.1 coordinate 6,528, forward strand.
GGGACCAATTCTTTGTGCCAGTCCGCATCAAGGGCGAGGAAGGACCTTGACGTAGGGCGGGCTTGCCAGCCTGCCACTGCCGTCCAACATCACGGGCTTGGGGCGATGCAATGCCGATTACAGGCGGGACCGTGAGAAGAGTCTCTCGTTCCCCACTAGCGCTGAGATTCTGAAGTGGCTCGCACAACGCGCGGAAGATTTGTTCGCCTGCTGATCGCTCTTTCGGTTCTTTTCACGGGAATAATCTGGGCCGCGATCGAGGGCGATGCCATCTCCGAAGAGATGGAATCCTGGGGCGATCTTGTGTTCGTGCCATCGCCGGAGCTCACGAAGATAGCTTGCCTGGGATACGATAACCTGGTGTCCGATGTTTTCTGGCTAAGGACCGTTCGATACGTCCATAATCAGCAGAAGGGCGCCAAACGCTTTGATATGCTCAAGGATATGCTCGATGTCGTCACGCGCCTCGACCCCTGTGCGTGCGATGTGTATAAACGGGGCGGCTGCTGGCTGTATCAGGATGCGGCGAGCCCCAACGATGGGATAGGATTCATGCAGAAGGGGTTGCGATTGGTTCCGGAGCATGAGAAGAACCGCTGGGAGCTGGCGTATCATATAGGGCAATGTTTCAGAGACGTTCTCTACGATGAGCATAACGCCACGGGCTATTTCGAGATGGCCCGAAAGATGCCCGGTGCGCCTCCTGTTCTGATAGTGGCAGTGGCGGCCGGCTATGAGCGCCAAGGGATGTTTGACAGGGCCAAAGAGCTGTGGAAAGAGGCAAGAGATACAACCGCCGACGTCAACATCGCCAACGCTGCCCACCAGAAGATACGGGATATCGAGACAACCCGTCACACGATTGCCATCTTGCAGCACAAGGTCGATACGTTCACAGAGCAGTTTGGACGCGTCCCTCAGGACTTGTCGGAGCTAGTGAGGGCACGTTTCTTGGATGCAGTGCCGCCTCCGCCACTGTCTGGCACTTATGAGATCGAACCCGCGTCGGGCCGCGTTCACTACCTATATATCCCCCAGGATTTGGCGGAGCAGAAGTGAACAAGAGGATTCTGATCTGGCCGGGCGACGCCTCGTTCAATATCGGGGATGAATCGATATTGGCGGGGACCGTCTCGCTGCTCAAGAAGTTCGTTCCTGACGCGCAGATATGTGTATTTGCGAATCGCCCAGAGCGCATCCGAAGGGTCCTTGACGTTGACGCTGTTCACAAGGGCAAGGGCATTCTGAAGGCCGTCGCCAGCCTTCCCGCGACGCTTAGGGAGATTAAGCGAGCCGACCTTCTGATTTGGGGCGGCGGACAGCTTTTGCAGGACATCTCCAGTCGCCTATACATCCCATTTCATACTTCGCGCCTCGCGCTCGCAATTGCGCTAAGAAAGCCGACAATCGTCCATTCAATCGGCGCCGGGCCGATAAGGTCGTTCTCGGGGAAGATACTGACGCGATTGCTGCTCAACCGAGCGTCTGTTATTACTGTCCGGGACACGAACTCCGCCGAGGTCCTCAGGTCCTGCGGCGTCGATGCCAAGCGGATAATCGAGGTTCCCGATCCCGCGCTGATCCTGAGGCCAGATGAGAGCTTTGACGTCGAAGGCTGCCTGTCTGATCTCGGACTTGACACTAAACGGCCTATCCTGGGGATTGCGGTGAGGCGCCTGTTTCATCGCAAACACGGTTTCCTGCCGATAAGGCTCAGAGTGAGGCTGGGTCTTATCTCATCAGGCCAAAAGGCACGGTTTGAGAACTTCAAAACTGAGCTCGCGCGGTTCGCCGACTACGTCGTATCGCGATATGGTTTCCAGGTGCTTTTCATCCCGATGTACACCGAGGTTGGTCAGAACGATCATGGCGTCGGGCGGGAGGTTGCCGCGCTCGCGTCCCACAAGGACGACATCTTCCACCTGTCGATTGATTATACCAGCCGACAGGTTCTGAGCGTGATCTCAAGGATGTACGCCATGGTCGCGGTTCGGATGCACGCTGCCGTGCTGTCCGCGGTCGCCAACGTGCCGCTTCTCTCGATTCACTACGCCTCAAAGGGCAAGAGCTTCATGTCCGACATCGGCCTTGCCGACTACACGCTAGCTGCCGAGGACATCGGCTGCGATATTCTGGTGCGGCAGTTCAACTGCCTGATTGAGAACTACACGGAAATCAAGTCGGTCCTTGCCAGAAGCGTGCGAGCCTCCTCCAAGGGCCTGCTTGCCAACGTGGCCCGCGTCAGAGAACTTCTCGGTATGGCGCCTCTCGATGAGGCTACGGTGGCCGAGTTCTTCGACTCGATTGGCCTCAAGAGCGACGAGCATTCTGGTTTCGACGACGTGAAACAGGAAGGCACGCTGGCAAGCTGCTAGAATAAACGCCCAAATGATTGAGATAGTCGAACTCGAAAAGACGATCGATGGTCAACACGTCCTCAAAGGGATCAATCTGACGATCGACACGGGCGAGACCACGGCGATCATCGGCTCGTCCGGGGCGGGCAAATCGGTCCTGCTGAAGCACGTAATTGGCCTTCTCAGGCCCGACAAGGGCAAAATAATCATCGACGGCATCGATACGACGAACCTCAACGCGCGCAACTGGATGCAGCTGCGGAAGGAGAAGTTCGGGATGCTCTTTCAGGAAGGCGCCCTTTTTGACTCGATGAACGTCTATGAGAACGTCTCGTTCTTCCTCGCCCAGCACACGAAGCTCTCCCGAAAAGAGATAGACCAGAAGGTTCAGGACAAACTCCAGATTGTCGGCCTGGAAGGCGTCGAAGCCAAGATGCCATCTGACCTCTCCGGCGGCATGAAGAGGCGCGTCGCGCTCGCAAGGGCGATCATTGCCGACCCGCAGATACTCCTCTTCGACGAACCCACCGTCGGCCTCGACCCGATCATCTGCGCCTCGATCATCCAGCTGATCAAGCAGACACAAGAGCGCCTGGGCATTACGTTCGTGCTGGTTACGCACAACATCCTCGCGGGGTTTTCCGTCGCGCAGAAGGTCGCCATGCTCCACGACGGCAAGATCATCGCGTCCGGTACGGTGGATGAGATGAGGGATTCCGACAATCCCGTCGTGCAAGCCTTCCTCAAAGGCGTCGCCTTTAGCGCTTGATTCGCCTTCCCTGAACCGGCAGCCAACTCGCGCCCCTCTGAACACCGTTACTGAGGTTGGGTCGGCATTCTGCTCGACCCACTTCCTGCGCTCAGCCGTTCCGGCTGCCGACCGTCTCTCCCCTTTTGCCTTTTCGCCTTTTCGCCTCTTCCCCTCTTCGCCCTTTTGCCTTTTCGCCCTTTCGCCCTTTCGCCTCTTCGCCCCTCAAAAAACACTTGACAATCCCGAAAACGCGGCTACTATGCTTGTTTTCTGTTTTGCGAGAAGTTTTCCGCCTGGCCAGATGGAAGCTTCCGGGAGGACACCATGATTGTCGGTCATCACAAGACGCTCTGAGTCCGGTCTGTGAGGCGCCTGGTCGCCCGACCTCGCAGACCCTAATTCCCGCGCTCGCACTCTACTCGTGCGGCGCACGCACTGAAGAGACGGCAGAACACCCGTAACTGTCACAGGGGCAGGCCTTTTTCCTGTTCCTAAACACTTCAATCAGTGTAAGATGTTTGAGTTTTGGCCACAAGCTACGAAAGTAGAAAGGGAGTAACAATATGATTAATAGAGGGAGGTTGTTTTGATGAGAGTAAGGAATGCTGTTCTTTGGGTTTTGGTCATCAACGTGATGGCTCTGCTTCTGCTGAGCCATCCGTCTGCCGGGTTTGAGTGGGAGAATTTCACGGAAGAAGATGGCTTGATTCACTTTCGCGCGCACAGTGTGTATGAGAGTGCAGACGGGTCGATCTGGATGGGGATGGACTGTAGCGCTCACTCGTGCTGTGGGCTGAACCAGTACATAGACGGCGAGCTGCTTACATGGGATGAGGGGGTCCGTTTCTGCCCATATGCGGTATACGGTATCTGTGAGGACAGTCAGGGGACCATTTGGTCCTCTTGTAACATGCTGGGTTGTGGTTTTCTGCAAGATGGACTATGGCAGAAAGGATTCGAAGTGGGGTTCACGGTGAGCGGCATTGATTGTGG
>CAYZPW010000114.1:0-10456 GCA_964480475.1 uncultured bacterium
GATCCGTAGGTTGCACCTACGGCTACTCACCTTAATCCCTTTCAGGGATGCAGGATGAAGGCCTTCAGTCGAGCAGGTGCAGGTACGATTACCAAAACTCCTCGTGAGAAAGTACTTGACAAGTCGCTCAGCGGCCTATAACATGAAAGTGTTTTTTACGACAAGAAGTTAGAATCCGGAAAACAGGGATTGGGGCCTAACGTTTCCAGACGCCCGGGACGGGGTATTGAAAATCTATTCACAAAACACAAGGAGTGTGTTATGAGAAAGAGAAACCTCATACTTGTTGGCCTGGTCACTTGCATTGCAGTAGCGTGGGCGATTATTGCCCTTGCAGGGCAATGCGGGGACCCAACTGATTGCCTCTCCAATGGTGACGTCTACGCAACACCGACGCCGTGGGTTTTCCGCTTTTTGGTCACGGGCGATTTGTTGGAGCTCGAGGCGGAGTATCCCAAAGTGTATATCCAGCCACCGGAATCCAGTAGCTGGACGGATTACACGATCACCCTTTGGACGCCCATCACACCGATATGCAAAGACTATTGGAGAGAGGTGGATTTCGACGAGCTGGGTTGGGGCAGCGGCGAATACCTATACTACTTCAAAGCGAGCTGCGGCCGAGACCCGAATGGTACAGATTGTTACTACTTCAACGTGAACGATGACGGCGAGATAGAGTAGAACCGGCTCCGGAGAGACTTGCGCTGGGCTAGCACATTGGCCGTGTTAGTTAGGGAGGCCCCAACCCTCGACAACGGTAGGAACTTGAGAACAGTCTCTTAAGCTTGGAGGAATGGTGAAACGACGAGGTTTAGGTGGACGGCGATTTTGTTGGTCTTTTTTCTGTTTGCCTGCGTTTGCGGAGCAGGGATTTGTCAGAGTTGGAAGAGCTACGTGAAAGAGAACGGCTACGGGAAGCTCCTCGTTGAGGGCGACTATCTGTGGTCGGCCGGAGCAGTGCTCTACCGATTTGACGTCAACACGCGCGCCGCGAGGGTCTATCGGCGCGGCGACGGCCTGCCGGAGAACAACCTCAGCTGCATTGCGGTTGATTCCAGGGGCACAAAATGGCTGGGCACGGCCAGTCGGGGCCTGTGGCTCTTCGACGGCGTCGCGTTTGAACTGTTCGGGGCGCAGCAGCAGCTGGGCAAGAGCAGCATAGGTTGCCTTGCCGTGGATAGCGCGGATAACGTCTGGATGGCGGCCTTAGGCGCCAACGAGCTCAGTGTTTGGGACGGGCAGCTCTTGAGGGTCTATGGCGCGGAAAGCGGCCTCGAGGGAACCATTCGGGGCGTCACGGACAATGGCAATGCCGCGTGGTGCTGCACCATAAAGGGCATATTCCGCCTTGACGGGGAGCAATGGGTAAAGGAGAAGGAAAAGGCTCACTATGAGATATTCAGCGATAGCGAGGGCAATATATGGGCAGCGAACTACAGTGATACGGGCAATGTGGTTTGCTTTGACGGCGCCCAATGGACCTCATACACAGTAGGGGCTTTTGGGTTTTCAGAGGCCCCAGACGGCTCGATTTGGGCTGGGACTGGGAATGGCGTGGCCCGGTTCGACGGCGAGTCCTGGACCGAGTACACGCCCGGGGACGGCATGCCCGAGACGTGGGCCGAAGTTGTGGATATCATGAGCACTGCGGTCGATGCGAACAACGTCCTGTGGGCGACCAGCTCGATGGGGATAATATCGTTCGATGGTGAGACTTGGTCTCACCTGCCTATGGTCTCTAGTATCCCGATGGACCATCTGACGTGCGCCTGTTGGACACCCAACGGCCTGCTGTTTGAGAGCTACCACGGGGGCAGGGGCTTTTTTGACGGGGTCTCGTGGGGTGTGTACAACGCAGAAAGGCCCGGATCAGTATCCGGCAGCCCCTCGATGTTCTACGATCAGGCGCGCAATTGCGTGTGGTTAGGCGGCCGTGCCGGCCATCTCAGCCTTTTCGACCTGGCATCGAGAAGCAAGTTTATGCTGCCAGGCGACGACGTTCCACTCAATCCTACCAGCGCAATGGCCTTAGATATGGCCGACAATCTCTGGGTCGGCACCTCATTTATGGGCATCTATCGCCTGGAAGGCGAGACATGGACGAGATTCAGCACAGATGATGGTCTTACCTCAAACGACGTTAATGGAATCGCCATCGCCGCTAACGGCGACGTCTGGGCGTGGGCTGGTGGTCCATACTCAGAGCCCGGAATCGACGTGAACATCTTCAGCGAGGGCAGCTGGCGTCAGGAGACTCTCGCATCAGAGGGCACTATAATGGGCCTTGCCTCTGATGACGAGCACAATATCTGGGGTCTGATACAGACCTCCGGCTGGCCCGCCTCTTATACAGTCGTCAGGCTTGGCGCGGATGGCTCTCTGAAGCAATGGCCGCTCGACACCGGTGTAACAGGCACTCTCCAAGGGATGTTCGTGTCTCCCGCAGGCGACGTCTGGATAAGGGGATATTTCGGGGCGCTGAGATTCGCCCACGACGAATGGCAGCTCGTCACGCCAGCCGACGGCGTTTCGACCGGGGTAATCGAATCCGTTGCCTTCGCGCCTCATAACGAGACCTGGATTTGCACAGAGACGGCGCTTTCGCGCCTCGATGAGAGCCCGATTCCCTGGCTTGACTTTCATCTTACAGGCGCTACTGGAACGACGCTGGACTTCGTCCCTGGCGACACGCTCAATCTTCACGCCGAGCTTCACAACCCGATGACGCCATGCGACGTCTCAATCTACGTAGCCTTTCAGCTGCCCGGCGATGACACGCTCTTCTTCTGGCCAACGTTCTCGACCGATCCCGCGCCGGCGTTCACAGGGGCGCTCCCCGATAAGCTCTTCTGGGGGCCCGAGCCCTTGTTCCAATACACTTTCAACGGGTCGGAGCCGGCCGGTAGTTACTTCGTAAAGGGAGCCATTCTGTCCAACGAGACCGGCGGCATGATCGGCGAGATCGTTGAGGCGCCTTTCGCGTTTACGCCGTAGCGAGCATAATCGCCCAAGGCACCAGGTCTGACGCGGCGCCTGGCAATGTTCACACGACGGTGGCTCGTGATGATGTAGGAAAGACCCTCCGGTTTATCCAGTATGGTCTCCGGCCGCACCGCACTTCACGGTCAGGAGTTTCCCCCAAAAGCGTAGCTCATTTGTTGGGTTGTGGCTCCGGGGCTTGGTTTTGGTCAAGGAAAAAGTGGAATTAGGGTTGACGAGACGCTGCGTTTCGGTTCCCCGAAGGGGGACCATTCGCCGCGCGGCGAACCGTAGGTGCAACCTACGGAATGCGTTCAGGCCGGTATCCTCGCGACCCTGAAGGGGTCGAAGAGCCCATCTACAGGGCTATGTTCAGCCCTTTCAGGGCTGAGGCGCATTCTGTCCGTGACTGATCCGTAGGTTGAAACCTACGGCTATTCACGTTAATCCCCTTTGGGGATTCTCAGGCGGTATCAAGCCCCCTGAAACGAAGGCGGCGCCGTGAAGCACTCCAAGATAAAATGGGGAAACTCCTCTTCACGGTGTATTGATCCTTGGGTGGTTTGATGCGAGACTTACCCCTCGTCTCGTGATCTGCGGGGCGATTTATGCGTAAAACGTGAAGAGGCGATAGTATTTTTCCTTCGGAGGACTATCATGGCAAAACATAAGATCGCTTGGCTGCCGGGCGATGGGATTGGTATCGACGTCCTGAATGCGGCAAAGATCATCTTGGACGCGCTTGGCTTCGACGCGGAATACGTCCCAGGCGACGTTGGCTGGGAGTTCTGGTGCAACGAGGGCAACCCGCTTCCGGACCGAACAATCGAAATGATGAAGACTACCCATTGTTGTCTTTTCGGTGCGATAACGTCCAAGCCGTCGGAAGAGGCTGCGAGAGAACTCGCGCCGCATCTCTGGCCCCAAGGCTTCGTTTATTTCAGCCCCATCGTGAAGATTCGTCAGCTCTTCAAATTGCACACCAACATGCGGCCGTGCAAGGCGTTCAAGGGCAATCCGCTCAACTTCCGCGACGACATAGACATCGTAGTCTTCCGGGAGAACACCGAGGGCCTTTACAGCGGAGTAGAATTACATCCTGTCCCACGCGAGGTGATGAGATTCCTGGCGGATTATCAGCCCAAGGCGAGGCGCTTCATTCATGAAAGTCCGGATGACCTGGCGATCTCGGTGCGGGTTTACACGAGAAAAGCCTGCCGCTCGATCGTTACGCAGGCCTTTGAATACGCCAAGAAGCACAATCGCCCAAATGTGACCGTCGTCGAGAAGCCGAACGTCCTGCGCGAGACCGGTGGGCTGCTGCTTAGCGAGGCCAGGAAAACAGCGTCGCAATTCCCTGGTATTGAGCTGTGGGAGACGAACATCGACGCTATGTGCATGTGGTTGGTGAAAAACCCCCAGATTTACAGCGTGCTTTGCGCGGGCAATATGTTTGGGGATATAATCTCGGACCTCTCCGCGCAGCTGGTCGGCGGGCTCGGCTTCGCGTCAAGCGCGAACATAGGCGACGACTACGCGCTATTCGAGCCAACGCACGGCTCCGCGCCCAAATACGCCGGGATGAACAAGGTGAACCCGATGGCGGCAATCCTTAGCGCGAAGCTGATGCTTGAGTATCTGAAGGAGGACGAGAAGGCGCAGGTGCTCGAGAACGCCGTGGGTAGGGTCATCGCGGAGGGCAAGGTCCGAACCTACGACATGGGCGGCGGCGCCTCGACAACGGACGTCGCAGAAGAGGTCGCGAGGTTTTGCAGGTAGAGGAGCTTGCCCCGAAGATCGAGGAGCTAGGCGGCGCGATTCTTTCCGGGATACGGTCCGCTGCAAATGACGCCGATATGAGGGCCGTGTCCGGCTTGACCGACAGCGGGGATGCGTCGTTCAACGTCGATCTTGCGGCCGAGAAGACGGTCCAGAAGTGGCTGCGGAGGTGTCCCGTTCCCCTCGCGGCCTACACTGAGGACGTGGGCTTTGTGTGCGAGCATGATAGCCCCCAATACGTTCTCGTGGTTGACGCGCTCGACGGCTCGCGCGCCTTCAGGGCGGGGCTTGAGACGGCCTGCGTCTCGATTGCCGTGGCGCAGTTTCGCGGGAAGGATGAGACCCGCTTCAAAGACATCGCCCTTAGCTACCTTTGGGAGACGAAGGGCGATACAGTCTTCGCTGCGAGGGCTGGCCGAGGGGCCACGATAACACGGGAAGGTCGGGCGGTGGCCCCGTTTCCGAGCGTGGCTCGCGGGCTTGAGGACATGGCTTGGGGCTTCGAGGTTTGCGGTCGCCCTGCCAAAGAGCTTTTCTGTATCATCGGGGACCTGATAAACGCGTCGGCCGTTCGCGGGGGCTGCTTTCTTCTCAACAGCACGACGTTTGCCGTTTCTCGGATCGTGCTCGGTCGGTTTGACGCTTACGTCGATGTTGGCGCCCGCGTCGTTGAGGAGATGCCCGGTTCAGTTGAACCGATGTTTGAGGCGGGCCAGAAGCAGGTGCTCGGCCTTTTTCCTTACGATATCGCCGCAGCGTATCTCATCGCAAAGGAGGCGGGGATTGTGATGACCGATGCTTATGGCGAGCCGCTCGACGACCGGCGCTTGCTTGGCTCGGGGCCCGAAACGAGACTATCGTGCATCGCGGCCAGTAACAGCTTGCTTCACGAACGGATAATGGGCTATATTAACGCCAAGTTTGATGAGTTGTCGCAACGGCCGAACGCCTGACAATGCTTGGGCACGCAAGGAGAAGAGCCTCCTGTGATTCTCGTTTTGCTGTTCGCGGTTGAGGCCTGAACATAAGGTTGAGCGTAGGCCGGACCGCGGACAAACTTGAAACTTGGAACTTGAAACCTGAAACCTGAAACTTGGAACTTGAAACCTGAAACTTGAAACTTGAAACTCACCGGTAAGGACAATTGGGCTATATTCTTGGCATAAACGAGCTTTTGCACGACACGTCGGCCGTTCTACTCAAAGATGGCAAACTGGTCGGCGCGGTTGAGGAGGAGCGGCTCTCCGGTGAGAAGCACGCCCTCGGTTTCGGCCTCATGGGCAAGCCGCCGAACTACTCACTCAACTGGTGCCTGGACTACTTCGGCGTGCGCGAAAGCCAGATAGATGCGGTTGCAGTGAGCTTTGACGTCAACGCTCTCACGATGATGCGGATGCTCTTCAACGTCTTCTCCGAGGCGGTCCAGAAGATGTCGATCAAAAGCGCCTTCAAGCAGAGATCTAAGAACGATCCCGGGATGAGCATCATCCCTGGCGCAACGGTCGGCTTTTTCTTGAAGCGAAGAGCCTACTTTACCGAGCTCAGGCGCCGGTTCAAGGAAGTCGTCTTTGTGAAGCACCACCTGGCCCACGCTGCGAGCGCATACTATTGCTCCAGTTTTGATAGAGCGAATGTCTTTGTTACTGACGGAGTCGGGGACGAATCGCCAACATCGCTTTACTACGGCAGAGACGGCCAGCTCATCCCGATCAAGCAGTTTCATCCACATCAGTCGCTCGGCACTTTGTATCGAACCGTCTCGCAGATATGCGGCTTCGTCTATTTCGATGCTGGCAAGACGATGGGCCTCTCTGCTTATGGAACGCCGCGGGCCGAGCTCGGCAAGTATATGTCGGTTTACCCTTATTCCTATGACATCAAGTTCAAGCCGCTCCGTGGGCTCTGGAAGTTCGCACGCGACGACGGCCAGCCGATAATGGACGTCCACAAGGACATCGCCGCAACCCTTCAGGAACGGCTCGAGTCGGCCGGGACCGAGATGACCCGGCTGATGCACGCCAAGACGGGATGTAGGAATCTGTGCCTCGGCGGCGGTGTCTCGCTTAATTGCGTGATGAACTCGGTCCTCTTGAATTCCGATATGGTTGACCACATCTTCATCCAGCCGGCTGCGATGGACATGGGCGCGGCGCTCGGCGCGGCGATTTGGGTTGCGCATCTTTCAGGCGAGCCGCGGCCGGACGTGATGGAGGACGTGTTTCTCGGGCCGGAGTACTCGAACGACGATATAAGGATGGTGCTCGACTTGACGCCCGGTATTGACTACAAGTATTACAAGCAGATCGAAAAGCCAGTCGCGAAACATCTGGCCAACAACAAGACCGTGGGGTGGTTTCAGGGCCGGATGGAGTTCGGGCCCAGGGCGCTCGGCGCAAGGAGCATTCTGGCCAGCCCGATGGAGCCTCACATGAAGGATGTGGTCAACGACATCAAGGGCCGCGAGCACTGGCGTCCGCTTGCGCCCGCTGTCCTTGAGGAGCGGATGCCAGAATGGTTCCACAATCCGTATCCGAGCCCGTTCATGACGCTCAACTTCCAGTTCAAAGATGAGGTCAAGAGCAAGGTCCCGTCCGTCGTTCACGCGGACGGCAGCGCCAGGGTCCAGTCGGTGCCCAAGAACTCCCGCGGCCAGCGATACAGAAGGCTGCTCGAGGAGTTTGACAAGCTCACAGGCGTGCCTATGCTGATGAACACGTCGTACAATGAGCGGGGCGTGCCAATTGTGTGTGCTCCCAAGCATGCCCTCGCGTCGTTCACAAACACGGCCCTCGACTACCTCGCCATCGGCAACTTCCTGGTCTCGAAGAGAAACCGATGATGTTGACTTTGCCAGAGAATCGCGGCATGAATAGGGTGCCTCGAATGCTGGATGGTCCTCGTGGCGGGCCATCGAGCTTGCGGCTTGATTGTGAGAGGCAGTCCCAAAGTCCATGTCGTCGAGGTTCTGTTGCGGGGTTACAGCGGAAGTCCCGTAGGGGCGGCTTCTGGACGGAATCCGGTGCCACGTGTCGCGGGCTGGGATAGTATGCATACCAAAGGTGATATGAAGGATGTCTGAGAAGACGAAGATCGTGCGAACGGGGGACATCATAGTGTTCGTGGTGCTTGGCGCCTCAGCGCTATTCATGATCTGGGCGGGGGCAGGGACGCCAAAGACTGCGCTGGATGTGGAGATCGTGGCCGGGGGTGAGGTGGCTTATCGCGCGCCGCTGAGCCAGAACTTCAGATACGAGGCGCTCGGGCCCCTCGGCCAAACGACCGTCGTATGTCAGGATGGCTGCGTTTGGGTCGAGGGCTCCTGCTGTCCGAACAAGCTGTGCGTCAAGACCGGCAAGGTCCGGGCCGCTGGGCAGATCATAGTCTGTGTGCCCAATGAGGTTGTGGTCAGGATAGTCGGCGCCGGCCAGGTCGATGCCATCGCGATGTAGCCCGCTAGCCACGCTGTGGGACGCGCTTCAATTGCGTTGCGATGTCCAGAATCTGCCTACTGGACGCGTGATAGATCCTGTAGGGGCGGTGCTTGCCCCGCCCTTCATACTATTGACCCAAATGTCCAGGGGTAAGCGATCAAAGCGCTAATCGTCAGGCCACCCAGGATCATGGGCGGCCTCGAAAAAAGCTCCGTTCAACACCCGATCAACGTCGCGACGCTGGCCGCATATCTGCTCTCAAACGGTGTCGAGGCGAGGATAATCGATTTTGAGATCGAATTCCTGACCGACGATGAGTTTGCGGCCAGGGTCTTGGATTACGGCCCCGATCTGGTCGGCTTCACGTGCCTTTCGGCGACCGTTATTGCCGCAAATCGGCTCGCCCGGACAATCAAGAGGCACTCGCCCGAGACGCTCACGGTGGCGGGCGGGCCGCACGTCAGCGCCGTGCCGCAGCGTGCTTTGGAGGAATTCGAGGCGTTCGACGTTGCAGTTTTTGGCGAGGGCGAAGAGACGCTGCTCGAGGTCTGCCGGCGGGTCGCTGACCACAAGGTCCCGAAGCTGGGCGGCGTCCGAGGCGTCGCGTATCGCACGGCCTCGGAAATCGTCGTCGAACAGAGAAGGCCATTGATTAAAGACCTCGACACGCTGCCGTTTCCAGCTCGACATCTTCTAAACCTGGAGCTGTACCGGAGCGGAACAACGCCCGGCGTGGGCGATTCTGCCAGCAACTCGACCGTCTTGTTCACGTCGCGAGGATGCTCCGAGGATTGCACGTTCTGCGCGTCCAAGATCACCTTCTTGCGCAAGCTCCGCTTCCGCTCCCCGGAGCACGTCCTGGCCGAGGTCAAGGAGTGCATCGGCAAGTTCGGCTTTGACCACTTCACGATTGATGACGACACGTTCACGCTCAACAGAAAGCGCCTCGAGAGGATACTCGAGGGCTTTGCGTCGCTCGGAATCACATGGGATTGCGACACGCGTGTCAACGCCGTCGATGAGCCGATGCTCGCCGACATGAAGGCCGCCGGCTGCAAGAAAGTGGCTTTCGGCATCGAATCGGGCAGCCAGCGGATAAGAGACTTGATCAAGAAGGGCACGACGCAGGAGCAGATCACGGCCGCGTTCGATGCTGCGAGGAGAGTTGGCCTCTTAACGCAGGCGTTTTTCATCATTGGCAGCCACCCCAGCGAGACGCTCGCCGAGGTGAAGATGACGCTGAAATTGGCCAAGCGCGTCGCGCCAGACTTCATTGTCGTCAACGTCGTGACGCCTTTCCCTGGGACCGAGCTCTGCGAGATGATGACGGCGGGCGGCTATATGCCCGAGAAGCTGGATTGGGAGAAGTTCGACTGCACGCACACGCAACCGTCCTGGCGCACCGAGCACTTCTCGTCCGAGGAGCTCGTCAGGCTCCAGCGCTGGTTCTACCTGCGCTACTCCCTCTCTCCGCGCTTCATCCTCGCCACGCTGAGGCGCATCAACAGCTTGAAGGCCCTCAAATACTACGCCTCAACCGCGGCCGGCTTCCTCAAATACTTGCTATTCGAGAAGCGCCGGTAGTAGGTGGGGCCTGTCAGGTAGCCCCTGTTGGGGAATTAGGTCGTTTGGAGACGGCATGGCCAGCGTAGCGGATTGCCTCGAGGATGTCCTCGCGAGTTAAGTGATCGTAATCTCTCAGTATCTCATCGACGGTCATCCCACCGCCCAGCATTTCCATTATGATCTCAACACTCATCCGCGTGCCCTTGATGACGGGTTTCCCGCCAAGCACTCCTTCCTTGCACTCAATCCTCTCAAACATTCCATGCGCCTCCTGGCGATAAGTGAGTCATATCTATCCCTGGGGATTATGGACGAGTTGACTCTTCAAGTCAAAAATGGCCCTTCCGTCTATCGGCTGACCTCGAAGGTGGTTTGCGCGGTGCGATAGCGGTTTGAGATTGAGGAGGGGGCGGTGATGCCGACGTGGAACGTGTATGCGCCCTCCGGGGCGTTCTCGGGGAGCTCGGTGTTGAGGAGGACGAGGTTCTCGATGGAGCCGTATGCGGGCAGCGGGACGTTGGCGAAGTAGGGCACGGGGTAGGCGAAGAGCGCGAGGCCGGTCGGGCCATTGCCATCGGGCGGGTCAGGCAGGGGAAGCGGTGGAGGCGCGAGGTCCTTCATGTCCGGCGTGTTCGGGATCGACCCCGGGCCATCATAGTTCGGCCCCGGCTCGAGGAACTCCACGCTGCCATCGAACG
>CAYZPW010000115.1:0-7809 GCA_964480475.1 uncultured bacterium
GGTTCAGCTCGAACCAGCTCTTCTGGAACTTGATCCAGTCCCTTGGGGATAGATCATTCAGACGGTTCTTGAGCATCTGAACCCGTTTGGGGCTTGGGCAGAAAGTCGCAACAGCAGCGGAAGCTCACGGACGGAATCCTATAGAACTTGGTGGCCTTCTCGGTCTTGCTCAGGCATGAAACTGTGTCGGACGCCGTGCCCCAGCTGCCGCCCATTAGGATGGTGTGCTCTGCCACCCCGGCGTCGGTCCACTCCCAGTAGTTGCCGAGCATGTCGCACGCCCCATAACCGCTCACGCAAGACCTGTATCTCCCGGCAACCGCCGGTTCTGACAATACTACATCTCTATCCGTCTTGCGGAGGCCATACCACTTCCAGCGATGCGTAATGTGAACCGTCGCCAGATTGCATGCCGCATACCGAAACTCGTTCCCATACGGATACTTCAGCCTCTTTTGGCCAGAACACGCCCTCGACCACTCGTCCGTCGTGCACAGCCGCTTGCCCTGCGAAAAACAGAGCCCCACCGCCTCGGCGAACGTTACGCGGCTTGAAGGCATAACTCCCGGCTTATTCGGATACTCATACTTGTCGATGCAAAACGTCCCCGCCGGAACCATATCGACCGGGCATTTCTGCCAGCCTTGCGGCTCATTCTGCTCCCCAAGGAAAACAAGGGGACACAAAGCCACGAGAAAAGCAACGACAACGCCAACAAATCTGTATGATCTCAAACCACGCACTCCAGTAGGTCTTCCGGACAGACTGTTGCCGCAATCTAGCTGTACCCATAGGCTCTGTCAAGGGAGGCGAGTGAGGAGTTTTCGTAATCGTACCTGGACCTGCTGGACTGAGAGCTTCTTCGTGCATCCCTGAAAGGGATCAAGGTGAGTAGCCGTAGGTGCAACCTACGGATCAGTCGCCGACGGAATACCACCTCAGCCCTGAAAGGGCTGAACATAGCCCTGTACATGGGCTGTTCAACCCCTTTAGGGTCGCGAGGATACCGGCGTGGACGGATTCCTACGGCTACTATAGTGGTCCCCCTTCGGGGAACCAAAACGTAGCATCACGTCAACCCTAATTCCACTTGTTCCTTACCCGAAATCACCACGCACAGGCAACAACCCACCGGTGTAATCAGAAGGACTGTCCCGGCTGCTCTATCGCACGGCCTTGAACTCCAGGTCCACCTGCTCGATCTCGCCGATCACCTCGCCAGTTTCATTCGAGAGAATCGCCGAGAGTATCGAATATGTCCCCGGAGGCTCTGAACCTGAGAACGTGTGTGTGAAGAGCGAAATCGGCCCCAAGAACATCTTGTCGGATAGAGTCCCTGTTAATGCTGGCTCTGGATACGTCGAGAACGACGGCCAGAAGAACAATGTGGGATCGTTGGGCAGACGAACCGCCACGTAAATCGATACGGACCACTCAGTCATTGGGTTGTGCAGCTCGCCCTGAACGTCCAGCGTGTCCCCGGGTGCGAAATCCAGCGTGCCGCCTGTCGCCCCGGCCGCATAGAGGCGGACCCAGGGGGTCGGGCTTTCGTCCAGCCGACAAAGCGAGGTCCCTGTGCAGAACCACGTCGTGTTGTGCGGCGCAAATGCCACGCTGTAAACTGAGCCGCAGGCTAGTCCATCAGCAGGGGTTACGAGTCGCCATTCGTCATCAACGAGGCGCAGCGCGCCGTATTCGCCGACAAGCCAGATGCCGTGCATGGTGGCGGATACGAATATCTTCTCCAGTCCATAATAACCGCCCTCGGCCACGTCCCACTCAGAAAGCACGCCCTCGAGGGAAAGCCTCGCGACCTTGTAGTTGCCGCCCATCTGCGCCAGCAGGCACCATACGCCGCCGAGCGCGTCCGAGGTGATCTCGATCGCCTGCCCTGCAAGATCAAAGCTCCTGACGGTCCAAGTTCCGTTCTCAAACACGCTCGCTGTCAGGTTCATAGAGGCTGCCGCACAGGGCCCGACGGCCCAAATGGAGCCGTCATGCGCAGCAGCGATGCCCGTGAACCATCGGACAGCCAGAAGGCCGTCTTCCTCGGTGTACTTCGTCCAGGAAGCGCCGTCCCAGCAGAATACGCTGCTGCCTGCGCCGACCCATAGCCTGTTCTGGCTATCGAGCGTCATGCACCTCCCGAACCTCGGACGATTCGGGTCGCTGCCGCCTGTGTAGGCTGCGGCGCCCGGCCCAAAGCAGCCCATAGTGCCTGTTACCCCACCACCATACCAGGTAACGTCGCGCATCTCATCATAAAGCACGGCCTCAATCTCCCAATTTGAGACCAACTCCTCCTGGTGCATACGCCACTTTCGGCCATCGAACTCGCCCAGGCCAAAATCCCGTGTCCCGAAGAATAGGCGGTTGCTGCCCCAGGACGCGGCTGTCAAGCAGTTGACCGGCACGGTGTTATCAGGCGCAACAATGGACCATTGCTGGCCGTCGCAGCGAATGATCCCACGGTTGCACGATCCATACACAGCATTGTTGCGATCGACCGCGGTGCTCGATAAGCCTGAGATCTCGGGCCATTCGGCCGGCATGCCCTCGCCAACCTTGTAGGTGGTCCACTGGCTGCCGTCAAAGCGCGCCAGGCCGCTGTTCATGCCCACCCATATCGTGCCATCCGGGGCCTCAGAGAAGCCGCTGGGCCTGCTGAAGAGGTCTGCTCCGGGAATAGAGAACGAGACCCAGCTATCGCCGACGTAGCGGACCAGGTCTCCCATCATACCGGTTGCCCAGACCGTGCCAGAGCTATCAGCGAAGATAGCGTAGTAGTCGCCGGTCTTAAGCTCTGTCCAGGTCTCGCCGTCCAGACGATAGACGCCATGGCCTGTTGCGCACCAGGCTGTATCGCCAGGCCCCCAAGTGATGTCCTTGACTCGCCCCATCAGCCCAGATGACTCGTCGTAGAACGTGGCCACCTGGCCGTCGGAAACCCACAACTTGTCGCTCCACTGCTTGGTGAACCAGACACGGTCGGCGGGGTCGATCATCAGCACCGAGACGCAATCTGGGGCGAATGGCATTTCCAGGCCGAAAGCGCGGAACTGGCTCCCGTCGAACGACCACAATCCCCTGTCCTGGGTCCCGAGCCACAGCACGCCCCTGGAGTCGACTGCTATGCAGTTGAGCGCGTTCTCCGGCAAGCCATCGTCGCGGCCGTAAAGACGCCAGGTCGCAGAAGAGATGTCGAACCGATACAGAAGCTCCCCGGCGGACCACAGAAAGTTGTCCTCGATCACCAGCTGTCCCTGGCCAGTTGCTTTGGGGTAGCTGTGCCAGGTCTGAGCAGACCCGACCTGTGACCAGGCAGCAATCATCACGACAATCACAAAGACCGCCAAGAGATGATTTTTCATTTTCTCCTCCTTTCGTATCGCACATCCTCGGACGTGCTATAACATATAATAACCCTCCGTACAACTGCACGAAGGCCGTTTATGGGCCTGGGGCACGCCATCCTGCGTGCGCTGTGCGTAGCGCGTAAAGTCCGCCGCACCTATTCACCAACATCCTATCATGCAGTTTCCGTAGTTGTCAACTATGAGATTATACGCGAAAAATCAGATTGACGGCGGCCAGCTCAAAGACGGGACGTTTTGGCGTGCGCGTGCCGCGCGGCGAAAGCTGCGGAACCGAACGTCACTGTCCCAACACGCGGCGGCTGATCTCCCTGCTGGGGATGCAGCTTGCGCACACTGGAAGGCCCCGGTCGCGCAGCCTCCGCCGCTTATCACGCCGAAGGCCGCTCCTTCTCCAGACAGATCGCCAGTCGTCGGTGATGAGGTTCCCGTAGGATTCAAGATTCCCGAACGCGAAGAGGCACGGGAGGACGTCGCCGTCGGCCGTCACGTAGATGTTCTCCGACTGTGGGCAAACCTCCTGATACTTCAGAGTCGGCCGCCCCGCCGAATCGAGCTCGTAGTTGCAGACCTCGTGCCCAAACGGAAGATCATCGACGTGAATCCTACGATACGTCTCGTCGTCCCGCGCAGTGTCAACCCTCATTGGCTTGACGTAAGCCGAATCACAGCCTATCCGTTCGACGATCCGTCTGAACGCATCGACCTGGTTCACGCTGGTCCTGGTCGCGATCAGCTGGACCTCGACCAACGGGAAATGCCGCTTGCGCTTGCGCCTTGCCGAACATATCGCGGCGATGTTTGAGACCGTCTCCTCAAACTTGGCGCCCACCTGTTTCGCCTCGTATTCCTCCCGCTCGGCCGAGATGAGCGTCGTTACGATTCGATGAGGCGCAAGGTTGATCAGCTCGTTGAGCGTTGACTGGCTCAGCGTGGCGAGGTTTGAGTTGAGTGTAACAACAAGGCTCCTCTTGCGCGCCTCATCTATCATTTTGAGAATGTCGGGATTGCTGAGTGGCTCGCCGGTCCTTATGAACGTTACGGCGGTGACGCGGCGGCTCGCGTGTCTCATTACGGATGCGAAATCATCAGCCGGCATGAACTTGCGTTTTCTGCCCGACAGACCGAACACGTCCTCGCACCAGGGGCAGCTGAGGTTGCACTTGGTGGATGCCTCGACCAAGAGACATCGCGGCCAGCCAGCTATTCGCCGGGCCGCCTCCTTCGCCGCAAGCGCGAGCAGCCACGAGGCCTTCGACGCTCGCAGAACCTGCATCAGAGTCCTGATCCGTCTGGGAGATGCGATCGCCATCCCAGCATATTACCAGATTCGTTGGAATGACTGTGATCTATGTGCGCAGGCTTTCCAGCCTGCTGCACTAGGGCCGCCGGGCGATGGGCCATGGCCGCCAGGGCCGAGGACGGGCCTACGCGATATCGAGCTCCGCGACCGCGCCGGTCGTGCTGTTCTCCAGTATCAGTTTGCCGAGATCGGGCTTGGCGAGCTGCTCGTTCGCGTTCAAAAACTCAATACCATAGACCTCGCCGTGCGGGGCAATATCGATGTTTAAGTCGTCAGTCAACTGGATGGTTTCTACCTCGGCGGACTTCTCCCTCAAACGAAGGTAAGCGATGTTGTAACGCGCGTCGTATGTCAGCTTCATTCTTCAGTCATAGCTCCAGATTCGGTCGCAGCCCGCATGCCGCGTGGACGTTGCCTCTCTTCTATGCGTTACCTGTGTAACCAGTGGGTGGAATTCGAGTCAATCGCTCGGGCTGCCTTCTTTACGATGAAGTCGCCCATGACGAGGTAGTCCATGTGCGTGCTGACGAAGCATTTGACGGCGTCCTCGGGGGTGCAGACTATCGGCTCGCCGCGGACGTTGAACGATGTGTTCACAACGACGGGCACGCCGGTCAGCTTCTCAAACTCGTCAATCAGCTTGTAGTAGCGAGGGTTGACCTCCTGGGAGACGGTCTGGACGCGGCCAGTGCCGTCAACGTGGGCGGTCGCGGGGATAACGCTCAGTTTCTCTTTCCGGATGCGATAGACCTTGAGCATGAATGGCGCCGGGTCGTCCGACTCGAAGTACTCGCTGAGCCTCTCTTCCTTGATTGACGGGGCGAACGGACGGAAAGGCTCGCGGTGCTTGACCTTCTCGTTGAGGATGTCCTTCATCTCGGCCTTTCGAGGGTCAGCCAGAATCGACCTATTGCCAAGTGCCCTGGGGCCAAATTCCATCCGGCCCTGGAACCAACCGACTATGTTGCCATCGACTATGAGTTTGGCCGTCTCCGTCTCCACCGCCTGGGACCTGCGGTAGCTCAGGCCCGACTTCTCAAGCGCCGCCTCGACCTGCTCATCCGTGAACGACGGCCCGCCATAAGCGTGATTGAGCGGAACTCTCCGCGGATTCTCAGCGTGCTCGTGATAGAGATACATCGCCGCGCCCAGCGAGGAGCCAGCATCGTTGGCCGCGGGCTGGATAAAGATGCTCTCAAACGGCGTCTTCTCCAGTATCTTGCCGTTGGCCACGCTGTTCAAGACCATCCCACCGGCGAGGCACAGATTGGGGCACTTTGTCCGCTCGTAGAGTACGTTGAGCATCCTGAAGTAGTGCTTCTCAAGGGACTGCTGGAGGCTCGCAGCAACGTCCATATAGACCTGCCGAAGCTCGCTCTCGGGCTTCCGGACAGGAGCGGTCTCGCGGATGAACTTGTCAGAGACCGTCTTCAAGAGGCCGTAGCGCTGATAGCCAAGATAGCTGAAATCGAACTTGTATTGCCCGTTGCTCGTTGGCAGGACGATCCTGTCGAATAGGTTTTCATACTTCGGCTCTCCGAACGAGGCAAGCGCCATGACTTTGCCCTCACCGTTGCATATCCTGAAGCCAAGATACTCGGTTATGGCGCCGTAAAGCTGGCCGAGCGACACAGGGAACTTGACCGTCTCGAGCCGGTGAATCTTCCCGCCCCGGCCGTGCGCCATCAGCGTGCTGTTGTCCTCGGCATAGCCATCCGCCACAAATATCGCCGCCTCGTCAAACGGCGAGACGAGGTAGCAGCTAGCGGCGTGCGCCGTGTGATGATCGACAAAGTGAAACCGCGGGACCGGCGTCGTCGCAGCACCGTCAAACAGCGAAAACAGAGCCTTCTTGGCGAAGAGCATCGAGGTGATCCGCTTCATGAACGGGTTGATCGCAGCTTCTTTCTTGAACAGGGACAGTGAGTATGGCAGAAACCGGAAAAACGGAACCCATTTGCACAGAATCTCCTTGTGTGGGTTCCAGAAGAAGCCCACTTGGGCAACGTCGGCAAGCTTGATCCCGGCGAAGTCCAGACAGAATCGGACAGCGTTCTCCGGGAACTCGAACGTGTGCTTCTTGCGGGTGAAGCGCTCTTCCTCGGCAAATGCCAGCACCTCGCCGTCCTTGACCATACAAGCCGCAGAATCGTGCAAGTAAGCGTTAAAGCCTAAGACATACATATAACTTCAGAACTCCCTTCAGGCCCATTGCGCCTGCGCCTCTTCCGCGCGGCCGGGCAACGGCCAGACACTATATTCGAATAGTAGGTAACAAGGCAAGCGGCTTGCCTGGTCCGGTTTCCCCTGGATTGTAGGTAACGTCGCGTCTTGGCTTTTGTGCCGTTAGAAATGGTGCTCGCTCGCAGGTTAGGGGCCGAGGCGCATCATGCCCGACTTGTCTCATCGCCCGGCTTCAGCCGCGGCGATGCATAATGCTATCATGTATTAACCCACTGCTTCAGCTGTGGGTCTCGGAGAGCCGAACACCCTCCCTTACGTCCTCCTCAGATGAGGATTCTGGGGAGGGAGGATGGTGCGCCTCACGTCCTCAAGTCACCCGACTGGAAGTCGGGGTGCTAATATAAATGAGAGCCATCTATATGACCGCGTTGAAACGCGGTCGAGATGACAGCAAATCATCTACCTACAATCTAGAATCACACCCGTCAGGGCCCGAGTGATTAGATTGAGACCGGGTAAAGAGGTGGTTTGAGACGCTATCTATGCGGTGGGCCTACTTCTTGGAGACCAACATCCAGATGTTCTCGGCGATGATCCTGCTCTCACGCACGGGTTGCTTGAGCAGCCACTTGAGTCGCTTCAGCAGGTATCGCGGCCTGAAATAGAACCTGTTGTAGGCTCGCCTAAAGAGCCGTTCAAGCTCGTCCTCCGATAGCACATCGTGTTTCATCAGCGCGAATCCCTGATGAAGGTACTCGTCCCACACGGTATGAAGTATGCGCCCCTCTCTTAGGGCATCCTCATAGATCGGGCTGCCGGGGTAAGGCTTCAGAATCGCGAACGTTACCACATCAGGCGATATCTTGCAGGCAAATTCTATTGTCTTCTCGATGTCCTCGACCGTCTCTCCTGGAATACCTATCATGAAGCTGGCATTGCTCTCGATGC